>NZ_JBWQQI010000027.1:0-110908 GCF_056619545.1 Paraburkholderia sp. SSBN10T | reverse complement strand
TGCCTCGATTCCCGCACCCGATTCGCGCCATGCGCAGATGTCGGCGAAAACCGGCATGCGCATTGTCGAGATGGTGTGGGAGGACCTGAAGCCGTCGGACATCATCACAGCCGGCTCGATCGACAACGCGGTGACGACGTGCCTGGCGCTGTCGGGCTCGACCAATGCGATCGTGCACATGATCGCGCTGGCGCGCCGCGCGGGCATCGACCTGACGCTGGAGCGCTACGACGCCATCTCGCGGCACACGCCGGTGCTGGCGAACATCCGCCCGACCGGCGCGTACCTGATGGAGGACTTCTTCTACGCGGGCGGGCTGCAGGCGATGCTGGCCGAGCTGGGCGAGCTGATCGACCGCACGCAGAAGACGGTGAACGGACGCACGATCGGCGAGAACCTCGAAGGCGCGCAGATCTTCAATGACGACGTGATCCGGCGGCGGGCGACGCCGCTGCTGCCGGACAATGGCCTGGCGGTCTTGCGCGGCAACATCGCGCCGGACGGGGCGGTGATCAAGCCGGGGGCGGCCGATCCGAAACTGCACGTGCACACGGGGCGGGCGGTGGTGTTCCGGGACTACAACGACATGGCGGCGCGCATCGATGACGAGGCGCTCGACATCGACGAGAACTGCGTGATCGTGCTGCAGCATGCGGGTCCGGTAGGCGCGCCGGGGATGCCGGAGTGGGGCCAGTTGCCGATACCGAAGAAGCTGCTGCAAAAGGGCGTGCGCGACATGCTGCGCATCTCGGATGCGCGCATGAGCGGCACGAGCTACGGCGCGTGCGTGCTGCACGTGGCGCCGGAGTCGTTCATCGGCGGGCCGTTTGCGCTGGTACAGGACGGCGACCTGATTGAGCTCGACGTGCCGCAGCGCAGGCTGAACGTGCTGGTGCCGGACGAGGAACTGGCGCGCCGCAAGGCCGCGTGGGTGGCGCCGGCGCCGCGCTTCACGCGAGGCTACGGAGCGATGCACCAGGTGCACGTGATGCAGGCCAACAAGGGGTGTGACTTCGACTTCCTGCAGCGCGACGGTGCAAACGGAGCCGGTAGCTGCAGCAGCGCGGTCGAGCCGGAGATTCACTGAGTTAGCCGTGCGGCTGTTCGAAGCACAGTGCCTCAAACAGCCGCGATAGCCTCGAAAGGCATTCGGGAAAAGCGGGTTTTCGCAGCACGTTTTTAGCAGTCAGACCGCGCGCAGGAGACCAGGCGGCGAAGCAGATGATAAGGACTGCATATCTGACGATCGGCATATCGACGGATGTGTAGCGACCAGAGCGATAACTGGGTGCCGGATGGTGGCCAGGCAATTTCGTGCGGCATGACGTGCCGCCATAACTCCAACGACAACAAAGGATGATCAGATGAAAAAGAGTTACAAAGATGCCGGGTTAGCCGTCGCCGGCATGGCAGCCATGCTCGCTACGGGTGGAGCTTTTGCGCAGAGCAGCGTAACCCTGTATGGGATCGTGGATACGGGAGTGGGCTATCTGAGCAGCCAGGCGCCCTCGACCGGTGCGACCAAAGGCGGGCAATCGGTGGTCAAGATGCTCGAAGGGGTCTGGGGCGGCGAGCGCTTCGGCTTCAAGGGAAGTGAAGATCTGGGTGGCGGCACGAAGGCGATTTTCCAGCTCGAAGAAGGTTTCAACGCCGACACTGGGGCGCAGAGCAAATCCGGCCTGATGTTTAATCGTGCTTCCTGGGTAGGCCTGACCAATGCGACCTACGGTACGTTCACCGCAGGACGCCAATACACGCCGTACTACAACATGCTCGCGCAGTACGGCCCGACCCCGTGGCTAACCGGCGCCTTCGGCACCCATCCGGGGGACCTCGACGCACTCGATACCGACTACCGCATCAACAATTCGCTCCTCTACACCTCGCCGACTTTTGGCGGTCTGAAGCTGAGCGGCATGTATGCATTGGGTGGCGTGGCCGGCAGCTTCAACGCCGGGTCGACCTGGAGCGTAGGCGCGCAGTATCAGGCGGGTGCGGCTGGCATCGGCGTCGGCTTCGCACGCTTTAACAATGCGACGAGCGGCGGCGGCGCCTGGAGTTCCAGCTCGACGGCCTACTCGGGCACGGGTGAGCAGGGCGAGTCGAGCATCACGAACGGCTATCAGAATGCAGCGGCACAGCAGCGCTTCGCCGTAACGGGTGGTTATCAGTTCAACTCGCAATGGGATGTTTCGGCATCCTACTCGAACGTGCAATACATTGCTGGTCCCAATTCCGGCTTCTCGACGACGGCGATCTTCAATACCGGCGGTGCGGTGCTGCACTATCGCCCGGTCGTGTCGTGGGATCTCGCTGCGGGGTATAGCTACACGCGCGCCACGCAGGCAAATGGCGTCCAGGATGCCGCGAGCTACCAGCAGATCAACCTGACCGAAGTCTATAACCTGTCCAAACGCACGCGTATCTACGTGCTGGAAGCATTCCAGCGCGCCAACGGCCAGACTATCAACGGCGGCAAGGTCGTCACCGCGACGGCGGCCATCGGCGAGCAATCGGCTGCGTCGAGCCGCAGCCAGTTTGCGGCGACCGTGGGTATCAATCACCAGTTCTGATGCGGTAGCAAGGCGAGGGTGGCGGCGTTGGATGACACCGTCGCCCTTGCATCAAGACTTGCCGGCTCGTGGCAGGTGGTCAGCATAACTTGCGTGCTGCCTCCCGATCGGAATTCAGGACCTGCTCGTCCTTGTTCCAATCTGTAAGACATCAAGCGGTTTCGTCTGAGCGTTACCAGGCAATGACTGGATGCCAAACGATGCCGCCGGAGCCCCGCCGGGACTGGCCAGATCCCCCGTGAAACGCGTTTTCTGTGTCCTTGATCATCAACCTGAAGTACGGGTATGTCCTGGGCCGCAGCAGAGGAAGATATCAATACAATCCCATCTTGTCTTACAACATGGCGGCTTGTGCCTGGTTGTAAATCAGCAGGGGATAGATCGTAGCGACTGTGCCCATTCGAGAGTGAGGCAGGTATGTCAGTCCAACGCCGGCAGCCGTAGAGCGATTCAAGGTAGGGAATCCGGTGCAGGTTCGAATCGCGACAGACACAGTCGATTGATGATTCATATTTGAGGAGATCACACGATGAAAAAACGTTTCGCCCTGACCGGTGTGTCGACGATGGTAGCCGCCTCGCTTCTCGCGCTCAGCGCTGGTGCAGCGCAGGCACACGTCTTCCGTGTTGCCGACGTGCATAGCGACACCTTCCCGACCACCATGGCGCTGAAGTATATGGGCGATGAACTTGCGAAGGAGACGAACGGCCAGGATACCGTGAAAGTCTTCGGCAACAGCGCGCTGGGTTCGGAAAACGATACGATCGACCAGGTCCGGATCGGCGCGATAGACATGGTTCGCGCCAATGCCGCAGCGTTCAACGACATCGTGCCCGAATCGATGATCCCTTCGCTGCCGTTCCTGTTCCGCGACGTCAATCACTTCCGCAAGGTCATGTACGGCCCGGAAGGCCAGAAGATCCTTGACGCCTTTGCAGCGAAGGGCATGATTGCACTCACGTTCTACGAGAGCGGCGCGCGCTCGATCTATGCCAAGAAGGCCATTCACTCGCCGGCCGACATGAAGGGTCTCAAGGTGCGCGTGCAACCTTCCGATCTGATGGTTGACGAAATCAAGGCGATGGGCGGCACGCCCACGCCGATGCCCTTCGCGGAAGTCTATACGGGATTGAAAACGGGGCTGGTCGACGCGGCCGAGAACAACATTCCGTCGTATGTAGAAACCAAGCACTACGAAGTGGCGACGCAGTTTTCCGAAACCGAGCATTCGATGACGCCGGAAGTGCTGGTGTTCTCCAAGAAGATCTGGGACACATTGACTCCGCAAGAACAGACCGCGATCCGCAAGGCGGCGGCCGACTCGGTGCCTTACTACGTCAAGTTGTGGACGGCGCGCGAGAGCGAGGGCGTCACGACCGTGACCAAGGCGGGGGTGACGATCACGCCGGCCGCGCAGATCGACCGCGCCGCGTTCGTCAAGGCGATGCAGCCGGTATGGGCGAAGTATGAAAAGACGCCGGAGATGAAGCAGATCGTCAACGAGATCGAGGCGACCCAGTAAACCGTTCTCATAGCTAGCGCTGCCGGAAACCCTTGCGGAGCAATCTCGGGGTTTCCGGCGTTTGTCGTTGGCGGTCGTGTTGCTGATGAGTTTAGCGGCGTGTCTGCAGCGGTGTGCCGGCAGCTTCGTGTGAGCAGTCGCGGCTGCCCTGGAATGTACGAGGAAGAATAGATGAACTTCGTGAAACGCCCGCTCAGGGTGCTCGCTCGCATCGTGACAGTGGTGGCGGCGATTTGCCTTGCTGTGTTGACCGTGCTGGTGATGTATAGCGTGGTGATGCGTTATGTCTTCGACGACGCGCCCGACTATGTCGAACCGATTGGCCTGTTGCTGGTTCTCGTCATCGCGTTTTTCGGCGCCGCCCTGAAAGTGCGCGATGGCGGCCATATCGGCCTCGATTCGCTGGTCAAGAAGCTGCCGCCGAAAGGTCAGGTGGCGATGGCCGTGTTTCAGCAGCTTTGCGTGGCGGCCTTTTCGATTGCGGTGTGTTTCGGCGCATGGAACATGGCAATGACGACGTTCAGCGACCAGATTCCAATTCTCGGCTTGCCGGAAGCCGTCCGCTACGCGATTCCATTCACCGCCAGTGCCTGCACCATTCTCTTCTCAATCGAACATCTATTGGAACTCTTCGCGCGGAAGCGGGCGTGATCAATCATGGAACTTTTGATTCTTACTATCAGTTTTCTCGTCTTCCTCCTGCTCGGGGTTCCCGTTTCGTTTGCGTTGGGGCTGTCATGCATTCTGACTTATCTGCATGAAGGCCTGCCGGCGGCGACGGCCATCCAGTCGATGGTGTCGGGCATCAACGCGTTTTCGTTCCTCGCGGTTCCGTTCTTTATTTTTTCGGGAGAACTGATGTTGCACGGCGGGATCGCCGACCGCATCCTGCGCTTTGCCCAGGCGACGGTCGGACACTTCCGCGGTGGCCTCGGCATGGCCAATGTCGTCGCCTGTACCCTGTTCGGCGGAGTGTCCGGATCGCCGACCGCCGATACCTCGGCGATGGGCGGGGTAGTCATTCCGTTGATGAAGCGCGAGGGCTATAGCGCGGCTTACGCGGTCAACGTCACGACCCACGCCTCACTGGCGGGTGCGCTGATGCCGACCTCCACCAACATGATCATCTATGCGCTTGCCGCGCAGGGGATCACCGGGATTGTGGCCGGACAGTCGGTGAGCGGCGTATCGATCGGCGATCTGCTGTTTTCCGGCCTGATTCCGGTGCTGTGGGTGATGGGGTTCGTGCTGCTCGCCGCGTACTGGCAGGCGGTTCGCTACAGGTTCCCGCGCCGTCCCGATGGTTCGTCCGAACTGCCGAAATTTCCCGGCTGGTTCATGGTGGCGAAGACTTTCGTCGGCGCATTGCCAGGTCTTCTCGTTATCCTGATCATTCTGACCTGCGTGGCCAAGGGGATTGCAACCGCAACCGAGGCAGCTGCAATTGCCGTGGCGTATTCGCTGGTGCTGACCTTCGTCGTGTATCGCACGATGACGCTGAAGAAGCTTTCCATGGCGTTAGCCCGTGCAACCCGGACCACGGGCGTGGTGCTGCTGTTGATCGGCGTGTCGAACATGCTCCGCTTCCAGATGGCTTACCTGGAAATTCCGGACGCGATTCAACACCTGCTTGAACATGCAACGACCATCCCCTGGTTGATGCTGCTCTACATCAACATTCTTCAGGTGTTCCTCGGCACGTTCGTCGACATGGCGGCGCACATCCTGATCACCACGCCGCTGTTCCTGCCGATGGCGATGCACTACGGCGTGGGTCCCGTCCAGTTCGGCATCATGATTCTGCTGAACTGCTCGCTCGGCCTCGTTCACCCCCCGATCGGTTCGGTGCAGTTCATTGGCTGCGCGATTGGCGATGTGTCGATCGGGGAAACGACAAAGATTGCCTGGCCGTACTACCTCGCTATTTTCAGCGCGATCAATATTGTCACTTACGTGCCGATGTTTTCGACGTGGTTGCCGAGCCTGATCAACGGCCATCCGGTGTTCTGATTCGCTAGCGAAGAAGCCTCGCTTCGCAACACCGCTGTGCCGGTGCAACTCAGCATGGCCGCGTCGTTTCACGCGGCCATGCTGTCAGGCGTTAGCGCTGCGGATTCCTGCGCTCTTGCGGGGTGAAATCGAAGCTGGCGAAACTGCCGCCCTGATACCGTTGGGCGGTTGCATCGAGCGGGTTGGTTTTGGCGAGAATCTCCGCGGCGTAGTCTTCGGCGTTCTGGCGCGGCTGATAGCCGAGGCGTGCGGCATCGGCGTTGTCCCAGTAGCTGCGCGTATTGTTGGAGACGCCCCAGACCACCTGATAGCCGAGATCGGGCACGTTGATCGACTGTTCGATCAGATGCAGCAGATCTTCGAAGCCAAGCCACGTGCTCAGGTGACGGAACTCCGTCGGTTTCTCGACGCAACTGCCGATGCGGATACACACGCTTTCGATGCCGTGCTTGTCCCAGTACATCCGTGCGAGCGCTTCGCCCCAGACCTTGCTCAAACCGTAAAAGCCGTCCGGGCGGAAGTCGCAGTCGAGCGCGAGCTTGTCCTCCACAGGATGCATGCCGATGGCGTGATTGGAACTCGCGAAGATGATGCGGCGTACGCCGTGGCGGCGCGCGCCCTCATATACTTCGACGAGTCCGCGCAGGTTGTTCTCGATGATTTCGGGCAGTGGACGCTCGACGCTGGTACCCGCCATATGGATCAGCACGTCGACACCGGCCATGAGCCGGTCGACCACGGCCGGGTCGCGCAGGTCGCCGTGCATGACGTCTTCGCCGGCAACGAGCGGCTCCAGTGGACGCGAACCCGCCGCCGAACGCAGGTTGGCTCCGCGTTCGAGCAGGGCTTGGCGCAACACACGGCCAAGCTGGCCCGCCGCGCCGCTCAATGCAATTTTTTTCACAGGTCTCATCCTTGTCCAGTGTCTGAGCCAATCATTTCGATTGGCTGAAAAGTTGTCAAGCAAGCGGAATTTTAGCCGGGTTTTCTCCTGGCATAAACAAGAATGCCTGACGATGCATCTCGCCTCACAAGCAGAGAGTATGGCGTTCAGCGTCGATGCTCGTGCTGTCATTTGGCCTAGCTGAGCACTTTGAATCATCCTTGAACGCGGCGTTTCGGTCGGTCATGCCTCGAAGGGGGCGGTTCTATTCGCTACTCATGCAGGAATCCATATCACGACACTGTCTTCCAGTTTTGCCTACCTTATTGCGGTACATCCAGATGACTCGCGTTCTTTCGAATTTATTCGATATCTGTTCGTCGCCGGCTTTTGCATAGTCCACCGAAGTAGAAAAGACTGAATTGGTGAACCCGCAAGAGCCCAGGTTGCAATGCGACTGCAACAGCAAAGACGGAGGCGGCCGTTTCACACCGACCTGACCGTGGAGCGCAAATGAGGAAAATAAGAGTAGGTGTCGCCGACGATCACCCGCTCATTCTGCAGGGCGTTAAGCATCTTCTTCTGTCCAGTCTGGACATGGAGGTCTGCTTTCAAAGCGAGTGCATCGGAAAATTGCTCGACTTGCTGATCGAGATCCCGGTGGATGTTCTCATTTGCGACTACGAATTCGCGGGAGATCCGTACGCGGACGGTCTCAACCTGCTCGAGCGGATCCAGCGCATCGCTCCTGCAACGCGGATCGTGTTCCTGAGCTCGCATACTTCCGCATACATCGTTTCCGCGGCGCTAGACGCGGGCGCGGCCGGTTTCGTCGGCAAGGGGCGCGAGGACTTCGCGAATCTTGCAGACGTCGTTCGTGCGGTAAAGGGCCGAGGCGTCTACTTGCCTGGCTCGCTTGCGAACAAGCTGTTGTCCACAACGGGCCGCGCAGCGAGACGTGATACCCGTCTGGGTGGACTATCGGAAAAAGAGGCGACCGTTGTACGCATGATTTGCGACGGACTGTCGATAGGCGCTATCGCCGAGCGGCTGAAGCGCAGCCCGAAAACGGTTAGCAATCAAAAGAACGCTGGCATGAAGAAGCTCGGCGCAAAAAACGATGTCGAACTCGCCACGATCATGCGCGAGTTGTATTGAGCGAAATTCTTTGCAGCCTTCTGTTTTAAGACATGCGTTTCCAGTTTTTTGCTGATCTTTTCTGAAATTTTCTGTAGTTGTCCTCCTTGTTTTTCCTGTTCCCCGCTCACCGACTGTCATTGTCAGCCGGCGTGGCGATCTTCCTTTGTTGCCGTAGGTTTATCCAGGTCAGGCGCAATTTTGGGTATTGGCCCATTCACAGCGGTTCAGGCCGGCGGCATCATCCCTGTGCCTTGAAGACTTCTGGATGCCTCCGGATTCACAAGGGTTTGTAGTCTCGAACTTGGAAAAAATAGGAGTTGGATCAATGAGAAAGCAAGTCGCGCAACTGATGATCGCGTTGATGGGAGTGTCGGTGGCGCCGATGGTTTTTGCACAGGCCACGGAAGGTGCGGGCAAGGTCACGTTTAACGGTCAACTGATCGATGAAACCTGTGTGATCAACGCCGGCGATGAGGACAAGACGGTCACGCTGCCGACTATCTCGACGAAGTCGCTGGCCGCGAGTGGTGACACAGCAGGTTCGACGATGTTCACGATTTCGGTTTCGCAATGCCCGGCGACGATGAACGAGGTCGCTTCGCATTTCGAAACGACCAGCATGGATCCGGCAACTCGCAACGCGACGAACGTGGCAACGGCGACGCCGGCTGCCAACGTGCTCGTCCAGTTGCTGGAAAACGACGGCACGACTCCGCTGCTGCTCGGCAGCACGGGTAATTTCGTGGCGATCACGGGTTCGGGTGCTGCGCGTGGCGCAACGATGAGCTACGGCGGTCAGTACTACGCAACGGACGCAACCACAGCCGGTAACGTGACGGCTATCGTCCGCTACACGTTGGCTTACAACTAAGCCCTCAAAAGCTGAGTGGATCTCGGGCTGTTCCCTTAAATGGGAGGCAGCCCGGGGCGCAGTTCGTGTGTCCCGGTCAACTGGAATAGATTCGCATGCGTTCGATGAAGTCCCGTATTCTCGCTGTTGCCGCAGTCGTATGCGGCGTAACCGCCTTTGCCGCGCAGGCCGCTATTACCATTACAGGGACGCGCGTGGTTTACCCGGCTCAAAGCCGTGAAGTCAATGTTCGCCTGAACAATGTCGAGGATCGACCGGTCCTGGTTCAGGCATGGCTGGACGATGGCAATGCCGATGCCGCACCGAATGAGATCAAGGTGCCTTTCATGCTGCTGCCGTCGGTATTCCGGGTCGAGCCTCATCGGGGGCAGGCACTGCGCATCATGTTCACGGGTGCGGACATGCCGAAGGACCGCGAGTCGATCTACTGGCTAAACGTGCTGGAAATTCCGCCCAAACCCAAGTATGCGGACGAGCGCAACATGATCCAGCTCGCATTTCGCACGCGCATCAAGATGTTCTATCGGCCAGCATCGCTGGCCGGCGATCCGACTGTGGAGCGCGCCAGGCTCAAGTGGCATGTCGTGTCGAACGACAAGGGTGAGAACGTTCTTCAACTGGAAAATCCTTCGCCATACTACATTTCGATCGGAAAACTCGAACTGGATTCGGGTGGCAGGAAGATTTCCCTAAAACCTGATATGGCACCGCCATTCGGGCACGTCGACTTCGTGTCGCAATCGGGCAAGCTCGATATCAAGGCGCCAACAACGGTTTCTTACACGGTCTTGAATGACTTCGGCACAGAGGTCAAGGATTCAGCGCAGCTCGATGATGGCGTGCAGAAAGCTGAAGTACAGAAAAACCAATAACTGGGTTACCGAATGTCTGGCGTCCGAGATAGCAATATGGTGATCAGGCCAGTGTGCGGCCGACCTCCCTTTCGATGTCATCTATTGGCGTGGGCTGCGATTCTGGCGTCGGGGTGCTGGGCGTTGCCAGCCAGTGCCGCCGTAGACGCTTGCGAGGTCGACGGTTCCGAAGCGAACGCGGTTGGCAATTGTGTGCCGCACGAGCTGCTGCAAACGGTCGCCACCTCCGATGCGATGCCTGCCGAGGCTCCTGCGATCCGGTTGCCCGACGCGGCGCCCGTCGAGCCTCCTCAGGAAGTCGAGTTTAATCCGGCGTTCTTCACGGGCAGCGTCGCCGATCTGTCGCGCTACACGCACGGCAATCCGGTAGCTCCTGGTTTGTACCCACTCGATCTGTCCGTGAACGGCAAAGGGCGTGGGCGCTTCGAAGTTCTGTTTCAGGCGGTGCCGGGCTCGGATGTTGCCGCGCCGTGCTTCACGCTGTCCAGCCTCGACCGGATAGGAGTCGATTCCGATCGCGTAATTAAACGGCTCAACGAAGCGCAAACGGACGGCACGAACATTTCAGCGTCTTCGTCGTTGTGTGTTCCGTTGTCGCAGTCCGTGCCGGGATCGGTCGTGTCGTTCAATACATCCGATCTGAAGCTCGATCTGACGATTCCGCAGATCGAGATGCGCAAGGAAGTCGCCGGGTACGTCGATCCTTCGCGATGGGACAACGGCATCAATGCCGGTTTCCTGCAGTACAGTTTCTCCGGCTACACGAGCCACCAGAATAATACCGGCACGGATCTGGGCAGCGTCTTTCTCGGCCTGCAAACCGGGATCAACATCGACGGCTGGCGTCTTCGCCAGTGGTCCACGACGAACTGGCAAAACCGCTCGGACTCGGCCCATTGGCAAAGCGTCGCACTGTTCGCGCAGCATGACGTTACGGCGCTCAAGAGCCAGTTGACGCTTGGCGACAGTTCAACGAGCGGCGATGTTTTCGATTCCTTCAACGTGCGTGGCGTACAGCTTGCCAGCGACGATCGCATGTTGCCGGACTCGATGCGCTCGTATGCGCCGGTCGTGCGCGGCGTGGCCGACACGAATGCGCGCGTCACGGTGCGCCAGAACAACGTCATTGTGGCCGAGACCAGTGTGCCGCGAGGTCCGTTTGAGCTCAATGACCTGCCGGCGACCGGCTATGGCGGCGACCTCCAGGTGACCGTGACGGAATCGGATGGACATCAGCGAACCTTTCTCGTACCGTTTGCTTCGGTACCGCAGTTGCTGCGACCAGGCGTGTCGCGCTTTAATGTGACTACCGGCATCTATCGCGACACGCTGCTCGACGTCCATCCGTGGGTGGCGCAGGCTATCTATCAACGCGGTCTCACGAATCTGCTGACCGGGTATGCGGGCGGCCAGTTTTCTGAGGGTTATTGGGCCGGTCTCATTGGCGCCGCGCTCAATACCGAGCTAGGCGCTCTTGCGCTCGACGTGACTGCGGCCAGGGTGAACCTGCAGGGCATGTCCGGTGGAAATCCCGGCTACAGCACGCGGATCAGCTATAGCAAGATGCTTCCCGGGCCGAATACGAATTTTTCGGTCGCTGCGTACCGCTATTCGACTTCGCGCTTCTACAGCCTGCGCGATGCAATCCAAGCGCGCAACGGCACGGGGGGCAACGCGAACCTGTATGACTACCGTACGCGTAGCCGCCTGCAGTTGAATATCAATCAGCCGATCGGCTCGTCGAGTTCGATCTATGTCGCGGGCAGTTCACAGAACTATTGGGGCTCGGGGAAAGGCTACGACCTCCAGTATCAGGTTGGCTTCAACAGCTCGCACAAGCGGGTTGGCTATTCGCTGTATGCGCAACGCACGCGTCGGCAGAACTCGCAGATCAGTACGCAGGTTGGCGTGAACCTCACTATTCCGCTCGGCCGCGCCGACTCCAACAAGCGTCATGCGTTCGACTACCTGACCACTAATTTGTCGCGCAGTTCGGGCGGCGACAGCACGATCCAGACGACGGCTTCGGGCAACACGAGTGGCCCCACGCCGGTCAGCTACGGCGTCAACGGGTCGCGGATCATGTCGGGCGACAGCCGGACTGTGTCCACGGGTGCCTATGCGATGTACCGCGCACCGTTCGGCACGTACAACGGCAATGCGTCGATCAGCAACCAGACGCGTCAGGCGGCAATCAACGCCGACGGTGCACTGGTCGTACACAGTGGCGGTTTGACAATGAGCCCGCCGCTTGGTCAGGCGTTCGCGCTGGTCGAGGCGAAGGACGCGGAGGGCGGCTGGGTCATCAATGGCCAAGGTGCGCGAATCGACGGCAACGGCTATGCGGTGGTGTCGTCGCTGATGCCTTACCGCGTCAATACGGTGGCGCTCGACCCAAGCGACGTTCCCGTCGACGTCGAACTGGGCAACACGAGCGAGGAAGTGGTGCCGCGCGCCAATTCGCTCGTGAAGGTCAAGATCTCGACCGTACAGGGCAAGCCGATATTCGCCGAGGTCGAGGACGTCAGGGGTCATGCATTGCCGATGGGCACGGAACTGTTCGACGAATCCGGGAAATCGGCGGGTATTGTCGGCCAGGGTGGCCTCGCCTACCTGCGCGGCCTCGAAGGCCACGGCAAGTTGCGCGCCCGCTGGAGCACGGACCAGACTGATGAGTGCGTGATGTCCTACGCCATTCCGGACGACGGCGGCACCGGCAAAGAGCATTTGTCAAACGTGGCACACATCAAGCTGAGCTGCGACCCGTCGCTGATCTGGGCTCCATCCGCGAAAAGTGCTGCGAATCATGCTTCGGGCTCGAAGATTGCACCGTTCATGGGGGCCGGTAGATGAGGAATATTGTGAACTGCTTCCGGATTGCCGGCCTGATGTTTGGTATGGCAGCCTGCGCGATGCTTGCGCCGCTTGGCGCCATTGCGCAGACGTCCCCTTCAGTCACGCTCAATTTCACCGGCACCTATACCGCGACGACTTGCGCGGTCAGCTCGAACGACTTGACGGTGACGCTGCCAACTCTCTCGACCCGTTCCCTTTCCTCGGCTGGGGTAACCGCGGGCGCCACGGTATTCAACATCTCCATGCAATGCCCGAGCGGAGTGACGGGCGCGCGCGTGTATTTCGAAAGCGGCGGGGCGACTGACCCGACCACCGGCAATCTGAATCCGCAGGCCGTGAGCGGTTCGGCGTCGGCGACCAATGTGCAGGTCATGCTCGCCAACGTGGACGGTACGCCGATCAAGGTCGGCGATCGGAGCACGATGCAAGTCATTCCGATCACGTCGACAGCCCCGACGTCGGCTAACTTCATAGCGAGCTACTACGCAACCGGGCAGGCCACTGCCGGTGTGGTGAACACTTTCGTGACTTACGTCGTCGAAGTGCCCTGATAACGCATGGCAGCACTCAGGTTCGATGATCTCCGATTCACCCGTCACACTCTTACGCGCCACGGCGCTGCATGTCGCATTGCTGTCCAGCGGCGCCTCGATACCCGCGGTCCATCTCTGGCGAGCGCGCTGCATCACACTTGTCGAGGAACTGCGACAGGCCATGCAGGACGCGGAATCTCCGAAGACGGATCTCGACGAAGTGAGCCTTGCGCAATGCGTGTTGCTCGACGAGTTGACGTTGCGCTTGCTGCCTTCGGAGAGCCGTGGCGAGTGGCTGCGTGAACCGTTGCAGGTGCGCTTTCATGGCGTGCAAGACGGCGCTAAACGGGTCTGGGAACGCATCGACTCGTCGCTGCGCAACGGGCGTCAAGACCGCGCCGCGTTGGAGCTGTACGGGATCGTGCTGGACTTGGGCTTTGACGGTGGCCGCGATGACACGGACGCGTACCGCCTGCGCATGAGGTCGATGCTGGACCACGGCGCGCAGGCCGTCGCGTTATCCATATACGGGCAACGGCGCAAAGGACTCGAGAACGAAGCGATTCAGTTGGAGGCCGCGCGCGAACTGCCTGTCGTCCTCGTGGCAGGGCCTTATGCCGCAGCGGCGTTCGCGAGCGATCGAAGGTCTCGTCAGAAGGGTGCCGTTCTACGGCGCAACGGCGATGCGACGTGGCTGCTCGTCGAGACGCCGGAGGAACTGGCCGCCGCGATGACGACGGTGCAGGAGTCGCACCAGCGCTTGCCGGACGCCGTGCTGATACCTGTCATTCCTGACGGCAATTTAGACGAGGCCGCGATGCGCCGCGAGTTTTTGCAATGGCGGCACGCGCTCGACGAGAGCTCGCGCTTCCGCGCGTGTGTGCTGCCTTGCTACGTCGCAATCTGCGCTCGCCTCCGCGTGCACAGCGGTAAAGACACGAGGCCGCTTTGGTTCGGTAACCTGATCGACCTGTCAAACACGCAACCCCAAATCGACAACGTGCGGAAAAACGTGCTCGCGATCCGGTGTCAACTGGATCAGGCCTGGTTCGCAATCGGGCAACGAGGGGGCGTCGCGAGCGCGGCGCTCGGGCATGCGGTGTTCGACTGGCTCGAGGACGCGGCGCTGCTGTCGATACTCGCATCGCTCGCGAACACGGCGCCTTTTTCGCTGCGTGGCCTGCTGTTGGCCGACGTCAGCTCCACGCCGGCACGCACTGGCGCATGGGCGCGATGGCTGACAGGCAAGACGGGCCTGGAGCCACCGTCTATGGGGCTGAAGACGCAACCACAAGCGCAGCCTCAGCCGTTGCCTCTGCCCGATGTCATTCCGAGGCAGGCGGTCCGCGTCAGCACGAGAGAACGGCGCAGGCCAGTTTCTATTGTCCCCCACGCGCTTGCCGCCGTCGCTGCCGTACTGGCCATGTCGATCGGCGCATCGACGTGGAGGAACAGCCGGATGGTTGCGCACGTCGCCAGCGATCTCGACGGTTACCTGACCACTCCGGCAGCTCAAATGGATGCCAGGCGCGCACGCCTCGAAACGTTGCGCAGCCAGTATGACCAACTGGAACGCTACGCGAAAACCGGTGTGCCGACTGCGCTTGGCTGGGGGCTGCATCGAGGCGATGGGCCGCAGATCGAGCCGAAGCAGGCCATATCGACATGGAGTATGCGGTCGCCGGTTGTGACCATCGACGATCTGTCGCTGTTCGACAGCGGAAAGACCACCCTCAAGCCGGGCGCGGAGGCAAAACTGCGCACCGTTCTCGATCTGATTCGCGCGAATCCGGACAAGCGGATTCTGATCGCGGGCCATACGGACAACGTCGGTTCGAGCGCGGCGAATCTCGGACTTTCTGAAGCGCGTGCGCGAGCGATCCGTGACTGGTTCGTCGATAACGCTTCGTTGTCCGTGACGCGCTTCGCGATTCAGGGTTATGGCGACACGCGTCCGGTTGCCGGCAACGAGAGTCCGCAGGGGCGCGCGATGAATCGCCGCGTCGAAATCATCCTCGTTCCGGATTCCGAAGTGCATTGATAGCAAGCCTTCTGTGGGCCGCTATCACGATGCAATTGCTGTGAGCGGCATGGACTCGTCAGGCATGTCGGTTTACAAGGTGGCAATTTGGGCGATGGCCCATATCCGCGGGAAGCTTCGATGCTTAAGATCAATAGCATTGCAGGTCTGAATTTCGGGAGCGTGTCGCACTATCACGCCTCCATTTTATTGAGCGAATAACGTCAGCGTACCTATGGCCATCTCCAATAGTTCTCAAAAATTTATTGCGCGTAACCGTGCTCCGCGCGTCCAGATCGAATACGACGTGGAAATCTATGGTTCAGAAAAGAAGGTCGAACTGCCGTTCGTGATGGGCGTTCTCGCCGATCTGTCGGGCAAGCCACTCGAGCCGCTGCCCGTCGTCGGCGATCGCAAGTTCTTCAACATCGACATCGACAACTTCGATGAGCGGATGAAGGCTCTGAAGCCGCGCGTCGCGTTCTCGGTGCCCAACACCCTGACGAACGAAGGCCAGTTGATGGTCGATATCACGTTCGAAAGCATGGACGATTTTTCTCCCGCCGCTGTTGCGAAGAAAGTCGACGCACTGGCGCAACTGCTCGAAGCGCGCACACAGCTCGCCAACCTCCAGACGTACATGGATGGCAAGGCAGGCGCGGAGAGTCTCGTCAGCAAGGTGTTGAAGGATCCGGCATTGCTCGAGGCGCTCGCCAAGGCGCCCAAGCAGCAGCCGACTTCCGTCGGCGAATTGACAGCCAACGAATGATTTTCGCCTTTCAAGCGAAAACACAGTCCGAAAAATTGAGGAAATGATGGGCGAACGTCACTCGAAATCGCGCACCGCAGAAACGGCGGACGTAACCAGGCAATCCGATTTCAGCACGCTTTTGTCGCGTGAATTCAAACCGAAGACCGAGCGTGCTCGTGAGGCCGTTGAAAACGCGGTCCAGACGCTGGCGCAGCAGGCGCTGCTCACCTCGGTCACCGTCTCCGACGACGCGTACAAGAACATCGAATCGATCATCGGTGAAATTGATCGGAAGCTATCCGAACAGATCAACCTGATCCTGCATCACGAGGATTTCCAGAAACTGGAAAGCGCATGGCGCGGCCTGCATCACCTCGTCACGAACACCGAAACAGACGAGAAGCTGAAGATCCGCTTCATGGATGTGTCGAAAGACGACCTGCGTCGCACGATGAAGCGCTACAAGGGCGTGGCGTGGGACCAAAGCCCGTTCTTCAAGCAGATTTACGAAGAGGAATATGGACAGCTCGGCGGTGAGCCCTACGGTTGCCTCGTGGCCGACTATTACTTCGACCACACGCCGCCGGATGTCGACTTGCTCGCCTCGATTGCGAAGGTTGCAGCAGCTTCGCACGCACCGTTCATCGCCGGCGCCGCGCCTTCGGTGCTGCAGATGGATTCGTGGCAGGAGCTCGCCAACCCGCGCGATCTGACGAAGATTTTCGCGCAGAACCTCGAATATGCACCGTGGAATTCGCTGCGCAATTCGGAAGACTCGCGCTACATCGGTCTCGCGATGCCGCGTTTCCTGTCGCGTCTGCCGTACGGCGTCAAGACGAACCCGGTCGACGAATTCGACTTCGAAGAAGCGACCGACGGCGCCGATCACCGCAAGTATGTGTGGTCGAACGCGGCCTACGCGATGGCGGTGAATATCAACCGTTCGTTCAAGCAATACGGCTGGTGCACGCTGATCCGCGGCGTGGAAAGCGGCGGAGTGGTCGAGAATCTGCCGTGCCACACGTTCCCGACCGACGACGGTGGCATCGACATGAAGTGCCCGACGGAAATTGCGATCTCCGACCGCCGCGAAGCGGAACTGTCGAAGAACGGCTTCATTCCGCTGATCCATCGCAAGAACACCGACTACGCGGCGTTCATCGGCGCGCAGTCGCTGCAAAAACCGGTCGAGTACTACGACCCGGACGCAACCGCGAACGCGAACCTGTCCGCGCGCCTGCCGTATCTTTTCGCCTGCTCGCGCTTCGCTCACTACCTGAAGTGCATCGTGCGCGACAAGATCGGTTCGTTCAAGGAGCGCGACGAAATGCAGCAGTGGCTCAACGAATGGGTCATGAACTACGTCGACGCCGATCCGGGCAATTCGTCACAGGAAACCAAGGCGCGTCGGCCGCTGGCAGCCGCCGAAGTGATCGTCGAGGACGTCGAGGGCAACCCCGGCTACTACCAGGCGAAGTTTTTCCTGCGTCCGCACTTCCAGCTCGAAGGTCTGACGGTTTCGCTGCGCCTCGTTGCAAAGCTGCCGCTCGTGAAGGAAGCGGCCTGAGCGAGTGGTGGAGTGAGCGCCGTCAATCCGGTGAATGAGCGACGGGCAGGCGCTCACTAAATATTCCTGATTTCCACCGAGCATTTTTAAACCCAACCATGCACTAAGGAGTAGTTTCATGGCACAAGACATCTTTCTCAAGATCGACGGGATCGATGGCGAGTCGGAAGACTCTGTTCACAAAAACGAAATCGACGTTTTGAGCTGGTCGTGGAACGTTACGCAACAGTCCAACATGCACGTCGGCTCGGGCGGCGGCGCAGGCCGTGCAACGGTTGATGACTTGACTTTCGAGCACTACATCGACCGTTCAACGCCGAATCTGACGCAGTACTGTCTGATTGGCAAGCATATCGACGAAGCGAAACTCGTCGTGCGCAAGGCCGGCGGCAACCCGCTCGAGTACATCAAGCTGACGATGAACGATGTTCTGGTCACGTCGGTGAGCCCGTCGGGTGTGAGCGACAGCGAATCGCGTCCGCGCGAAGTGGTACGCCTGTCGTTTGCACGGCTGAAGCAGGAGTATGTGGTGCAGAACATTCAAGGCGGCAGCGGCGGCGCAATCACGGCAACGTTCGACATCAAGAAGAACAGCGCGTAAGTTTCGGGTCTTCCTGAATCGTGGCCTCGCCGGGTTTCCGGCGAGTTGCGTCACGTCTGCTGACCAGGATGCCGAGCACGTTGCTGGCATCCTGGTCAATTCATTTAGGGCAACGCGCACGATCGTCTTGATTCCTCTCCGATGGTTTCGAATTTTTTCTCCCGCGTCGCGATATGGCTGCCCGTCATGGGCTGGCTGGCCTTGGGCAGCGCGGGCATGTCGCTCACGGCATGCAGCACCACGCCTGCTCCCACCGTCAAGGAGCAGACCAATCTTCAGTTGCAGATCGTGGCAAGCGAAAACGTCAATCCGAACGAGTGGGGAACGGCGGCGCCAATCTTGGTACGGGTCTACGAGCTGAAGGCCGCAACAGCATTCACGAATGCCGACTTCTTCACACTGCAAAACGACGACAAGAAAGCCATAGGTGACGACGCACTGGTCGTCGACGAATTCATTCTGCGCCCCGGCGACGAGCGGGAAATCACCCGCAAGTCCAACCCGGCCACCACGGCAATCGGTGTGCTGGCCGGCTACCGGGACCTCGGCAAATCCGTGTGGCGCGACATTTACCGGCTGCCGGCAGGCCCGGATGCCGCGTGGTACCGGGTTGCTATTCCAGACAGGAAACAGGCGCTGACTATCCGGCTTGATCAGCGTTCTGTTTCGATTTCAAAGTCAGACTAATTGCGATGAGTTGGTATAACAAGGTCGTTTGGAGCGAAGGACTTTTCCTGCGCCCGCAGCTATTTCAGCAACAGGAACGCTATTTCGAGTACCTCTCGCATAAGCGGAGTGCCGTGCTGAACCCGTTCTTCTGGGGCTTCAGCCAATATGAAGTCGATCAGGAATCTTTATCGTTCGGAAAGCTCGTATTGAAGAGCGGATCGGGTGTGTTCCCGGACGGTACGCCGTTTGATGTCCCGGGCCATACACCGCCACCGCCGCCGCTGACGATTGCACCGGAACATCAGGACCAGGTGATTTATCTGGCGGTTCCGCTGCGTTTGCCGAACACGGAAGAAACCGCCTTCGCCGAGCAGAGCGGATCGCTTTCGCGCTATCTCGCCTACGACATGGAATTGCGCGACAGCAACGCGATCGGTCAGGGGCCGAAGCCCGTCCAGTTGGCGAATCTGCGTCTGCGGCTGCTGCCCGAGAAAGAGCTCACTCAGTCGTGGATCGGCATTGCATTGACGCGCGTGAAGGCGCTGCATGCCGACGGCGCCGTGTCGCTGCATAGCTCCGACCATATTCCGCCCGTCACCGGTTACGGCGCCAATCCGCTGCTGCGCGAATGGACGATGCAATTGCATGGCCTCGCCAAACTACGCGCCGACGCGCTGGCTGCCCGTTTGACCGGCTCCGATGGCCGCGCGGGCGCTGCGGCGGAAGTGGCCGACTATCTGTTGCTGCAAGTGCTCAACCGGTACGAACCGCTGCTCGATCACATCTGCCAGATCGAGGAGACTGCGTGCGTCGATCTGTATCGCGAACTCGCGATGCTCGCCGGCGAGCTGTCCACGTTCGTGCGTCCGCAAACCCGGCGCCCGCTTGCGGCGCCGGGTTACGACCATGCGCAGCTTTACCGGAGCATCAAACCGCTCGTCGATGAAATTCACTATCTGCTGAACCAGGTGCTGATTCGCGGTGCACAGCCGATTCCTCTTACCGAGCAGGCGCACGGCATCCGCACGGCCAATATGCTGCCGAGCGAACTGGCCGGCTACTCGAGCCTCGTGCTCGCAGTCGGTGCGCAGATGTCGCCGGAAGTGCTCCAGCAGCAGTTCCTCGCGCAGACGAAGATTAGCCATCCGCAGCGTTTGCCGGAGCTGATCCGTTCGCATCTGCCGGGACTGACGATGACGCCGTTGCCGGTGCCGCCGCGGCAGATTCCGTTCAATTCGGGTTTCATCTATCTCGAGCTGTCGCGCACGGGTTCATTCTGGGAGCAGATCGCGCGGCAAGGCGGTCTCGCCATGCATATCGCCGGGCATTTCCCGGAACTCAAGCTTGAGCTGTGGGGCGTGCGTCAAAAATGAATACCGATGCACAGGGCGACAGCTCGTTCGATTTTCTGTCAAATCCGGGTAATGCCGGTTCGGGCAACGACATGCCGTCCGCATTTCCTGCGGGGCGTTCGTCGACAGGAGGCGGTTTCGCCCCGGATCAGGCCGTGGATCCGACTGCGTTCGATCCGCCTGAAGATCTGCAGACGCGTCTCGAGCGCGTGCAGGCCGCCCGCAATCCACTGCGCGAAGCCGCGCAGCCGTTGCTGCGCATGCTGGGTGACATGCCGGCCTCGCTCGAGTCCCCGGCTGCGGTAGCCAGTTTGCGCTCGCTGCTCGTGCGCGAAGTCACCGCGTTCCAGAAAGTTTGCGACAAGGCGAATCTGCCGTGGAAGCACGTGGCAGCGGTCCGCTACGCTCTGTGCACCGCGCTCGACGAAGCCGCCAACCGCACACGCTGGGGCGGCGGTGGCGTATGGGCCGCGCGCAGCCTGCTGATTACGTTCGAAGGTGAAGTGGATGGGGGCGAGAAGTTTTTCCTGCTGATCGGCCGCATGGCGGCGGACCCGCAGGAATACGTCGACGTTCTCGAAGTGATGTACCGCATTCTGGGTCTCGGATTCGAAGGACGTTACAGCGTGGTCGTGGATGGCCGACGTCATCTCGAACAGATCAGGCAGCGGCTCCTGACGCTGATCAGCGGCGCGCGCGACACGATGCGCCTCGAACTGTCGCCGCACTGGCGCGGGGAAGCGCCGGGCAAGATGCGGCTTCTGAAAAGCGTGCCGGTCTGGGCGACGGCGGCTGTCGCGGCGCTGATCGTCTTCGCGCTGTTCGCCTGGTACAAGTATCAGTTGCTGTACATGAGCAACCCGCTCGAGGTGAAGATACGCGCGATCGGACAGCCGCCGAAAGTCCGGGCGCCCGTCGTCCCTCAGCGGTTGCGCCTGTCGATCCTGCTGAAGGACGAGATTGCGCGCGGCGAGGTGACGGTTGCCGAGGACGAGCGCAGCAGCAAGGTCGTCTTCAAGGGCGACCACATGTTCGTGCCGGGCCAAAGCCGCATTCGGCCGGAACTGGATCGGGTGTTGACGAAGGTCGCGCAGGAGGTGGCTCGCGTGGGTGGCAACGTCACCGTGACGGGGCACTCCGACAGCCAGCCGATTCGCACGGCGGAGTTTCCGAATAACCAGGTGCTGTCGGAAAAGCGCGCGGCGTTCGTCGCCGACGTTCTGAAGTCGCGCAACGTTCCCGCAGAGCGCATTACGTCGATCGGCAAGGGCGACACGCAACCCCTCGCAGACAACGCTACGGCGGAAGGCCGTTCCCGCAATCGACGCGTGGAAATCCTCGTCACGCAGTAACGGCAAAGGGCAATGTCTTACTTAAACCGCTTCTTCAAGTTTGCTTTTTCGCGCCAGACGCTGATGTTCGTGGCGATCCTCGTGGTTGCCGCAGCCGTCTGGTTTATTGGTCCGCTCGTCGCGTTCGGCGACTACCGCCCGCTCGAGACCGTGCTTTCGCGCACGCTGTCGATCATCGTATTGCTGGCGATGCTGCTGTTCTGGCTGCTCGGCTGGTCGCTCGGCCTCATCGGCGTCGCGGTGCTCGGCCTCGTGCTCTGGTATTTCGGACCGCTGCTCGCGTTCGACGACGCGCATCCGCTCGGGCCGACGTGGTCGCGCGTGCTGCTGATTTCGCTGCTGCTCGCGTGTTTTACGATCTATGGGTTGTATCGCCTGTGGAAGGCGATGCGCAGCAACGACGCGCTGCTGCAGCGCATCCTGAATCCGTTTTCGAGCAAGCCGGGTGCGGATCCGCTCGCGCGCGACGAAATCCGCGTGGTCAATTCCGTGGTCACGAAGGCCATCGAAAAGCTCAAGCGTTTGCGTGGCGGCCCAACCGGTCTGCGTCGCCTGCTGGAAAGCCAGCGCTATCTGTATGAGCTGCCGTGGTACATGGTGATCGGCTCGCCGGGCGCCGGCAAGACCACGCTGCTCCTGAATTCCGGCCTCGATTTTCCCGACGCGGACCAGATGGTCGACATGTCGGTCAAGACCCGCGTCGAAACGGTGAACTGCGACTGGTGGTTCACAAACGAAGCTGTCCTGATCGATACGGCCGGCCGGTACACGGTCCAGGACCCGGCTTCTCAGGACAGCGAGAACAAGGAAGACCTGAAACGTGCGAACGCCGCGGAGTGGCGCGGCTTTCTCGGCTTGCTG
Source organism: Paraburkholderia sp. SSBN10T (assembly GCF_056619545.1). NCBI lineage: Bacteria > Pseudomonadati > Pseudomonadota > Betaproteobacteria > Burkholderiales > Burkholderiaceae > Paraburkholderia > Paraburkholderia sp. SSBN10T. The sequence goes on along the minus strand of NZ_JBWQQI010000027.1, from coordinate 88,475 downwards.
CGCAAGCGCCGCCCGCGTGCGCCGATCAACGGCGCGCTGCTGGTCGTCTCCGTCGAGGAGTTGTTGACGCGCGCACCGTCAGAACGCAAGTCACTTGCCGCGTCGATGCGTGCGCGGCTCGGCGAGCTGCGCCAGGACATGGGCATCCGTTTCCCGGTTTACGTGCTGGTCACCAAGCTCGATCTGCTGCCGGGTTTTGCCGAGTATTTCCAGTCGCTGACGGCGGAGAGCCGCGCGCAGATTCTTGGCTTCACGCTGCCTTATCAGGAAGAGGATACGGAATATCGTCGCGACGCGTTGCGTCTGAATTGCGCGGCGGAAATGCGCGAGCTGGAGCAGGGTCTCGAGGATGGGATCAACGCGCGGCTGCAGGAGGAATACGAAATCGACCGGCGCAGGAAGCTGTATGCGCTGCCGTCCGAGTTCCGCAGCCTGTGCGCCGAGCTGATCGAGCTGATCTCGCTCGTGTTTCTCGATTCGAAATACGACGACACGCAGTTGAACAGCACGCTGCGCGGCATCTATTTCACGAGCGCGGCGCAGACTCACGAAGTGATGCCGGCCGACCGCACGACGCTACTGCAACGCTTGCGTCGCGGACTGTCGGGCGTCTTCGGCGACACGACGGCGGGTCCGGCTTCAGCCGGCAACGGGGCGCCCACCGACTATCGCGGCTACTTCCTGCGCAACCTGTTCCAGCGGGTCATTCTCGCCGAAGGGCATCTCGTGCGGCCGAACCTGCGTTGGGAAATCCGTTTCCGCGTATTGCGCCTCGTCGGGCATCTGCTGTCGATCGTCATCGCAGTGTGGCTGATCGGCGCGCTGATCGTGAGCTTCGACAACAACCGCGATTATCTGAGCGCAATCGACCGCAAGACCGATGCCCTGGCCTCGCGCGTGCAGTCGCAACGCAAAGCGTCGCGACCCGGCGGGATGGGGCCGGTGTTGTCCGCGTCGCGCGATCTGCCGCAGTACCACGACCTGGACCTGGACAGCCCGGGAGTCGCGTGGCGCTACGGACTGTACACGGCGCCTGTCGTCATGGACGCGTCCAGCGAAACGTACAACAACCTGCTGAACCAGATGCTTCTGCCGCAGGTTGCAAGCCGGCTCGCATCGGTGATCGACACGCAGATTGGCGTGCAGGACGCGGAAGGCGTCTACCGCGCGCTGACGGTCTACCTGATGCTGTACGACCGCACGCACTACGACGCGAAAGCGATCAAGGCGTGGGTGCTCAGCGACTGGGAGCGCGCCGGCAGCGTCGCGCCGCTGGGCGACCGCAGGGTGATGGCGCGGCACCTCGACGCGCTGTTCGTCGACGGCGTGCCCGCGGTTCCCGCCACGGCTATGAATGCGGACCTCGTCAAGCGCGCCCGTGATTTTCTCGGCAGCAATCCGGCCTCGGGGCGGCTCTACGGACGGGCGATGGCGGCGATGGAGCCGGAGGCGCCCGAAAACGTCACGCTGATCCGTGCCGCAGGACCGCAGGCCACTGCGGTTTTTTCGCTGGCGAGCAGCTCGACGCTCGAACGCGGCATACCGGGGCTGTATACGTACGACGGCTATCACGAGGTTTTTAATAAGCGCTTGCCCGAATTTCTCGAGCAGGCGCAAAAACAGGACGCGTGGGTCATGGGCCAGGCGGATGCGTCGTCGCGGTGGGCGCGTGCGTCGAACGGCAATGTGTTGCGCGCGAACAGAGATGGACTCGCCGACGCAATCCGCCGCCAGTATCTGACCGATTACGGCAATTACTGGCAGCAGTTTCTCGACGACGTGAGACCCGTTTCCGGCAAGGGCGGCGGGCTTGCGCCCGACCTGCAGACGCTGCGCACGTTGGCCGCCCCCGATTCGCCGCTCGCAAGACTGGCGCGCACGGCGGCCCACGAAACGTCGCTTTCGGTGACCGACAGCGCGGACGATTCGTCGTCGCTCGCCAACACGGCGATGAACGCGGTTACGCGCCGCTCGAGGGCTGCTCGCGCAGCAAGCGCCGTAGCCGGCGCGGCGGCGGCGATCGGCCAGCTCGCGCAGCAGAAGATGGAGCAGGAGCTGGTCGACAACCGGTTCGCCGCGCTACGCGAAGTCGTGACCGGACAGGCCGATACCGGCGTCGGTTCGGGAATGGTCCGGGCGTCGACAGGAAACGGCGGCGCACTTCAGCTCGACGGCATCATCGGTCTCATCAACAAGCAGTACACGAATCTCGTGATGGCCGGCAACGTGCTCGCGACCCACACCATGCCGCCCGCCGAAGACCTTGGGTCCACGATGCAGCTCGAAGCCGAAAAGTTGCCGTCGCCGTTCCGCGCGGTGCTGGCGGGCCTCGCTTCGCAGTCGATGCAGAAGGTGGATCGCGGCGTCGGCACGCTGTTGGCGCTGCAGGTCGAGTCGAGCGTCGGCTCACAGTGCCGCCGGGCGATCAAGGGCAAGTATCCGTTCGCATCCAGCGCGCAGGAAGTCGATATCGACGACTTCAACCGTGTGTTCGCGGCAGGCGGCCTGCTCGACGATTTCTTCCAGAAGACGCTTGCGAGCCGTGTGGACACGAGCATCCGCCCGTGGCGCTACAGGTCGGTCAGCCCCGGCATGCCGCCGATGCAAGGTCCGAGCCTCGAACCGTTCGAGCGTGCCGCCGCGATTCGCGAGGTATTTTTCCGCGATGCGGGCGCGGGCCGCATGTTGTGGAAGACGGGCGTCAAGGTGATTTCGCTCGATCCGGAGATCACCGAACTGCTGCTCGACATCGACGGGCAGAGCATGCGTTACGTGCACGGTCCGGTCACGGCCTTTCCGGTTGCGTGGCCGGGACCGCGTGGCGGATCGATGGCTAGCATCACCGCGAATCCACGCATTCGGCCCGACACGTCGACCATCGTGATCGAAGGGCCGTGGGCGCTTTTCCGGCTGATAGAGCGGGGTCGTGTGACGTCGACGTCCTCGTCGAGCCGTTATGCGGTGGACTTCAACTTCGACGACCGGCACGCGGTGCTCGAACTGACGTCGGGCGGTCAATCGGGGCCGCAATTGATTGGTTTGCTGAAGGGCTTTCGTTGCCCGGGTAGCGGGAGCGTGGGATGAGTGTCTTTGGATGAACAGAATTTCTAGAGGAATGCATGTCAAATAATCCATTGAATAATTTGGGTGTTCAGAGCCGTACGGTAAGGGTATCGAGTGCGGCGATGCCGCAACTGCTGGGGCAGCCCGCGCTCGAGTTCATGTCACTGAGCGGCGAAGAGTATCTGGGCAAGCTGTTCAGCTACGATCTCCTCCTGCGTACGCCTGACGATTACGCGGTGCCGCTCGCCGCCAGCGCCAACATCGACCTGAAGGCGTTGCTCGGCAAGGAGATGACCGTCACGATCGACCTCGAAGCGCCGCCCGGCATAACTGACGCTGCCGATTCGGCTGTGCGCGAGATTACCGGGCTCATCGTCAAGGCGGAATATCTGCGGCGGGAAGGGCGCTACAACGTCTATCAGGTCGAGCTGCAGCCGTGGCTCTGGCTCGCCACGCTGACGACCGACTACAAGATCTTCCAGAACAAGACCGTCATCGAGATCATCGACGAGGTCCTGGCGGACTATCCGTATCCGGTCGAAAAGCGTCTCGACGTGAGCCGCTACGGCACGATCGGCGAAGGCCTGCGCAACGAGCCGCGTGCTTTCCAGGTGCAGTACGGCGAGACCGATTTCAATTTCATCCAGCGCCTCATGGAAGAGTGGGGCATCTACTGGTTCTTCGAGCATTCCGACGGCAAGCATCGGCTGGTGCTGTGCGACCATATCGGCGCGCACCGAAAATCGGCGAATCCGGCTTACCAGACGCTGGCTTTCCAGCCGCAGGACGGCAAGACCGACGCCGAATACATCAGTGCGTTCTCGACGGCCGAAATGTTGTGCACCGGCCACTATGTGACGAGCGACTTCGACTTCACGCGTTCGCGGGCCGATTTGCGTGCGATCAATCAGCAGCCTCGCGACACGAGCTGGAACACGCTCGAGCAGTACGCCTGGCCCGGCGACTACACCAATGGCACGCACGGCGAACTGCTTGCCCGCACGCGCATGGAAACGCTGCGCGCGCCGGGCACGCGCGCGAGCGGCGAGGGCAACGTGCGCGGTCTCGCGTGCGGCCAGACGTTCGAGCTGGCCAACTATGACTACACGGCCGCAAATTGCGAGTACCTCGTCATCGGTACGAGTTTCGAACTGACCGGCAATCCGGACGAGACGGGCAGCGACTACGAGTACACGTGCAGCAACAGTTTCGACGTGCAGCCGACCACCGAAGTGTTCCGGTTGCCGCAGGTCACCCTGAAGCCGCTCGTCAACGGACCGCAGTCGGCTATCGTGGTGGGGCCGCCAGGCAAAGAGCTGTGGACGGATGAATTCGGCCGCGTGAAGATCCGCTTCGCCTGGGACCGCTACGGCCGCAACATCGAAACGGATTCCTGCTGGGTCCGTGTGAGCCAGGCGTGGGCCGGAGCGAACTTCGGCGGCATTTACATTCCGCGTATCGGGCAGGAAGTGATTGTCGACTTCTGGAATGGCGACCCGGACCGTCCGCTGATCACGGGCAGCCTGTACAACACGCTTACGCCGCCGCCGTGGGAGCTGCCCGGCAATGCGACGCAGAGCGGCTTCATGAGCCGCTCGATCGAGGGCGGCCTACCAAACTTCAACAGCATCCGCTTCGAGGACAAGACGGGCGCCGAGGAATTCTCGATTCAGGCGGAACGGGATATGAACCGTCTGACGAAGTTCATGGAGTCGCACGTCGTGGGCATCGACTACACGGTCGGTGTGGGTGCCGCGCACAGCGTCTCGGTGGGCGGCGCGTTCACGAGCAGCGTGGCGGGCGTCTCGAGCTATGCGGTCGGCGGAGCGGAGTCCACGGTGGTGGGCGGCGCGCGCTCCGTCGCGGTTGGCGGCGCATCCGCGCATACGGTGGGTGGCGCCTATGCGCTGACCGTCGGCGGCGCGCTGTCTATCGTGTGCGGCAAGTCGTCCCTGACGATGACGGCGGACGGCCAGATCAAGCTCATCGGCAAGCAAGTCCGCGTTCAGGGCGAAGACAGGGTCGTGGTGCAGGGTTCGCCGCTGGAACTCAATCCGGGCGACGACGATTGTTGCGATGACTGCGGTGATGGTGGTGGCGGCGGATCTGTGCTTCCCGTGCCGATTGTGCCCGTCGTCCTGGGCATTCCGCCTGTGATTCCGTGTCTGCCGATCATTTTGCCGCCGTGTCCAACGCCGAGCGCAACGGATGAACCGACGCCGCCACCGGTGCGATCGGAGACGGAGGAACCGGAGCCGACACCGACGCCATCGGAGACGGATGAGCCGGAGCCAACGCCGACTCCATCGGAGACGGAAGAGCCGGAGCCGACGCCAACGCCGTCGGAGACGGAGGAACCGGAGCCGACGCCAACGCCATCGGAGACGGAAGAACCGGAGCCGACACCGACGCCATCGGAGACGGAGGAACCGGAGCCGACGCCGACTCCGTCGGAGACGGAAGAGCCGGAGCCGACGCCTACGCCGGAACCGACGCCGGAGCCAACACCGGAGCCAACACCGGAGCCAACACCGGAGCCAACACCGGAGCCAACACCGGAGCCAACGCCGGAGCCAACGCCGGAACCAACGCCACCGCCCCCCTCGTCGATCATAGAGGTTTTTTAACGCGACGTTTCGCCCCGCTGCGCAGCCGCCGTGCGCTTCCTCACACGGCGCTGCGCGGGCTATCCCGCTCTTGCAAGGAGAATATTCGTAATGTTTCCAGCCGCTCGCCTAGGCGATGTAATCGGACATGGCGGTGCGATCGTCACCGGCTCTTCCTCGGTCACGATCAATGGAATACCCGCGGCGGCTGTCGGCCTAAGCGCGGCGGTCTGCGCGCTGCATCCGTCGGCGCAGGCTGTGGTGCTCGGCTCGGGCTCCGTGTTCATCAACGGTGCGCCGGCAACCTTCGTCGCAGGTGTGACCTCGTGCGGCGCACCGATTGCTTCCGGCTCGCCGGATGTGCTGATCGGTTCGTAACGATGAGGATGGCGAAGTGACGACTGGAGTCGGTGGGATAGGCGGGGAGCTGGCCAGGCTGCCCGGTGTCGTATTGTCGCTGGCGAGCGCCGTGCCGGCCGTCGACCGTTGCCGGCGCCTTGGCGACGTGGTCGAACGGTATCGCATGCGTCGCGCGCTGTCGGGCATTCTGTGCGGCTCGGTGGATGTGATTGCAGGCAGCAAGGTTTGCTTTCCCGAGGACGAAACCGACTTTGTGCTTCGTGGCCGTTTTCCTTTCGAATGGTCCCGCTACTATTCGAGCGGGTGCGGCACGATTGGACTGCTTGGCGTCGGCTGGCGCACACGCTGGGAAATCACGCTGCGCAAGGTCGGCGATCAGCTCGTGTATGTCGACCAATACGGCAGCACGCTCAGCGTGCCGTTTCCCGAACCCGGCTCACAGGTGATTGCGTCGTCCGGGCAGTTGCACTTCGCGCATCTGCCCGGGGGACGCATGGTCGTCGCCGATCTGACGCCGCACTACTGGGTCTTCGGCAACTTCGACGCGAACGGGATTGCGCGGCTGAAGTACGTCGAGGATCTGCATCAGCAGCGCATAGGGTGTATCTGGGACGCTGAAGGCCGGCTGCTGCGCATGCGCGGCACCTGTGGCCACGAGTTGAGGATGCACTACGAGGCGAAGATGGGCGCACGCCTGAGCACGATCGAGTGCGTGGACGGCGGCCCGACCGGTGCGCTGGTCCAGTACAGCTACAGCTGGAATGGCGAGCTCACCGAGGTGCGCAATCGCATTGGCGAAGTCGTACACCGCTTTGCCTGGCAGGATGGCCGGATCGTCGAGGAGGTCGACGTGCTCGGCATGGCGACACGCTATGCATGGCGAACGATCGACGGCGTCGCGCGCGTGTACGAGCGCGTCACGTCCGAAGGCGCGCGCGACCGGTTCGCGTACAACGTCGACAGCCGGATCAGTCAGGTCACCGACGTTTTTGGCCACGGCGCGAGCTGGCAGTACAACGAGGGCGGTCATGTGCTGTCTCACATGGACTTCGACGGACAGCGCTACCGGTTCGACTATCGCGACACCGATGCGCCGGCTGCCATATGGTTGCCGGGCGAGCGCGTGGTTCGCCTCGAATACGATTCGCTGGGACGGGTCGCCGAGGAAACAGACCCGCAAGGCAAGACCTGCAGCACGCAATACGCGTTTGCGTCGCGCGAGCCCATCGCCGTGAAGATCAGCGACGGCCGCACGTGGATGTGGACGCGCAACGATCGTTTGCAGCCCGTGCATTATCAGACGCCGTCCGGCGATAACACGCGCATCGAGTACGGACTGGACGGCCTCCCTTCGCGTTCGACCGATGCCCAGGGTACTGCCACGACGTTCGCGTACAACGCTCGCGGGCAACTGGTCCAGCGCACGTCGATCGACGGAGGCACGACGCGCTACGAATACGACGTCAACGGCTTCGTGATCGGTATGACCGATGCGCTTGGCGCGCTCACGCGGATCGAACGCGATGGCCTCGGCCGGCCGGTGAGCGTCACGCGTCCGGATGGCCAGGTGGAGCGCCATGTCTGGAACGCTGCCGGCCAACGGACCACGTTCGTCGGTCCGGGCGGCCAGAGCCGCCACTGGTATCGCGACCGGCGCGGCAACGTGGTGCGCTCGGTCGACGAGGAAGGTCACGCAAGCGTGCGGCAGTACGATGCGCATGGCCGTCCTGTGCGCATCGAGGCCGCGAATGGCGCGGTGCAGATGCTGGAGTGGGGCGCGAGCCACTGCCTGTCGATCACCGATGCGGATGCCGTGGTGCGCAGCTTCGACTATACGAATGCCGGCCAGATCCAGGGCGTGACGTCGAAAGCGGGCACGCAGGAACGCCGCGAGACGTTCGCCTACGATGCCGTGGGACGTCTGGTCCAGCGCGAGACGAGGCACAATCGCTATACGTATTGCTATGCCGCACACGGCGGGCTCGAGATGATCCATCGCACACCTACGAAAGAAGGCGAGCTGCTTGGCATCGGCGCCAATGAAATCCGTTTCGAATACGATGCCGGCGGCCGTCCGGTCGCGGAGTACGGCGCAAACGGCGAATTGCGCCACACGTACAACGCCGCCGGCCGCCTCGTCGCGACCATGTTGCCGCACGGGCAGGAGGTGCGTACGCGCCGCTACGAGACCGGGGACATCGCACTCGTCGAACTGAACGAGCGCGAGGTGGCACGCTTCTGGTACGACGCAATGAAGCGCCAGATTGCACGCACCCAAGGCGCTCTGCGAACGCATACGGGCTATTCGCCGCTTGGCTTGCCGGTGTGGTGGCGCTCGGTGACGGGCGATGGCCATGCCGCGCCGGTTACCCCGTCCGAAAACGACCTGCAACTGTGGCGCGAAGTGGACTACAGTCTCGCCGACGCGATGGTCAGGACGAGCGGGCGCGCCGAAGGCCAGACCTGGTACGACTACGACCGGCGCGGGTGCCTGCTGCGGCGCGTGTCGGAGCAGCTTGGCATCGAGTATTTCAGCTGGGATGCGGCAAGCAACCTGCTCGATACGCCCGGAGGAAACTGGTTCCCTGCCGTCTACGCCGATCACCGTATACGGGAGTGCCGTGGCTATCGTTACGAATACGACGCCTGGGGACAACTGGTGCGCAGAAGCGGCCGGGATCACACGCTATCGCTCGACTGGGATGCGGAAGGGCATGTGATCGCCGCGCACCGCAAGAGCTCCACCGTGCGCTATCAGTACGACGCACTCGGCCGGCGCATCGCGAAGCGCGTCGAGGCGGGTTCCGCACGGGGCTCGCAGGCGCCGGTGCAGGACAAGGTCACGCGCTATCTGTGGCAGGGAGCCAGGCTCGTCCAGGAGCAGCGTGCGGGCGCCTGGCGGACGTACCTGTATCAGCCGGAGCCGGCAGGATCGACCGGCTTCGCGCCGCTCGCCTGCGTGGACCATACGCTGACCGATGACGGCAAGATCAAGGACACGCAGGTCTATCACTATCACACCGACTTCGCCGGCACCGCGATCGCGCTGACCGACGAAGCCGGCAAGGTGGTATGGCGCGGGCGTTATCGCGCGTGGGGCAATCCGGTTACGCATGAGTGGGGAAGCAGCGGTATCGTCGCGCAACCGCTGCGCCATGCCGGACAGTATGCGGATGAAGAAACCGGGCTTTACCACAATGGCATGCGTCTCTACGATCCGGACGCTGGCCGCTACATCAGCCCCGATCGCACCGGCGAAGGCGGCGTCAGCCCGTATCTGTACGCGCCCAATCCGCTGACCTGGTGCAATCCGCTCGGCCGCGCGACGCCGGGCAAGTACCCGTACGTCGCGGGTGCGGAGCCGTCACGCAGTGACGTCGTGCCTGAGCCGGCTCAGCAGATCGCCGGCATCGTCCAGCAGTTCGATGACGTACCAGGCTGGAATCCGTTCGAGTTCTGACACGAAGCTCAGGTGGAAGTCGAGCCAGTCGTTTTTCCGGTGTTGGGGGAGGCGGCTGGCATCGACGGCTTCGCGGTGCATCGCGGTTCCGCTGCCGTCGTAAACGACAACGGCAGCCGACGTTGCCGACGACAGCGTGAACCGTGTGCCCGGCGTCGCAGCGTGCTCGTCGAACACGTTCTGATGCAGGCAGACGCGAACGTCGTTCGCGCGCAGCAGCGATGCTTTCCACGCCGCTTCATCGGGACGCGGCGCGTGAGGTACGGGCAACTGGTGATCCAGCGTGGCCTGCTGGACGCCGCGCAATGCGAAGCTGATGCCGGCATAAGCCTCGTACTCGGTCAGCGTGCGCTCGGTGCCCAGTCCATACTTGCCGAAGTCCTCCTGCGCAGACGTTGCGCCGTCGACGCCGAGCAGCGCGCAATTGCGCCGGTACGCGCGGGCGCTGCGTTCCCCCCAGTGTTCCTCGATTTCGCCTTTTTCCTTTGCCCGGTCGGTGTGGTCGTCCCACATCTTGACGCGGTGCTGGCGCGTGTACTCGTGCCAGGCAATCAGACAGTGTGGATGGTACAGATCGTAGCCATGCGTGAACGCGCGCACGGCGATCGAAATCTCTTCGCCGAGGAAAAAGTAGTCGGGATCGTGCTGGACCACTTCGGCAAAATGACCGTCCGCGAACGCGAAATGCCCGCTGTAGAAGCGCGAGCGAACCGGGCGGCTGTGCGTTTGCCAGTCGGGCAAGCTTCTGCCGCGAAACATGACGACGCCTTCCCTGCCGAAGCGGTTAAAGCCCAGGATCTGCGGACTGCCGGGCCGGACAGTGTCGTTCTTCGGATCGTATCCCGGAAGATACGCGGTCAGCACCGGCTTCGGGCTTTCGTCGCGCAGCGCTTCCAGCATGTCGATCGCGAGCGTGTCCCATGCGTCGACGAAGCGGTGGTGCGAGTCGAGCTGCAGCGTGTAGCGTTCGCCGCCGTAGCGTTGCTGCAGCAGGTTGCGGGCCCAGCACGCGCCCTGCGTCTTCATGTGCGGCACGTCGATCAGTTCGATCTTTGCGTCGCGGTAGCCGAGGAACTGGATCGTCCAGTCGTCCGTCTTTTCCATCCGCCATTTGCCGAAGCCTTGCCGCCAGAATTCGGCCAGCGTCTCATCGGGCGCGTGCTGCCAGCAGACCACGATGCGCAGCAGATCTGGCTTCTCTGCCCTGTTGATAAGGTCGAGCAGTGTGGGGATCAACTGTGGATCGCGGTAGCTCGCGATCTGCACGAAGATCGAGTTCGGCGATTCGGCAGGCAAAACGGTCATGCTGGTGGTTCCGGTGAGTGTTCGTGGTCGTGAGGTCAGAGAAGGGTCATCGTGATCGTTGCGGTTGCCTGGATCTTGCCGGCCGTCGGCGTCACGCTTCCCACACGCAGCACCGTCGCGTTGAGTTCGAACGGCGACTGCATGCTGCCGCTCGGTGTGTGGACGAGCGTGCTGGTCGGATCGTTCGGCCTTAGGATCGTGCCGGAAGACACTTCCTGCAGGCGGATCGCGAGATTCGTCGCACCGGTGTTCCTGAGCATGCTGGCGTTGTCGGTATCGGGTGTGCCGGACAGCGCCGCGGTGATCGACACGGGCGGCGTCGGACCGGTGCAGAGCACGGTGAAGTTGACCGGCTGGGTGGGGCCGGCCGTGGTCGAGACGTCGCTCGGACCGAACGTGCCGAAGTCGATGTTCAGCGTGCTGGTGTTGACCGAGCAGCTCGGCAGCACCTTGACGTTGATGCTGCCGCCGTTGATCACTAGCACGGTCTTGCCGTCTCCGTCGGCCTGGCCCGAACCTACGAGACCAAACTGAACGTTTTCGTTGCTGCCGATGTCGCCGGTCTTGATCAGTTCGATCCTGAACTGGGCGCCCGCGCCGAAAAAGCTGTAGACCACCTGGTCTGGTGCGTCGGTGCCCGGCGGTATCGGGATGGTGAACGGGATGGTCGATGCGGTGCCGCTCCCGCGGACGTAACTGAGCCGGAAGCCGATGCCAGGCACATTGGTGTTGTAGACATCGGTCAGGCTGGAAGGTGTTGCTGTTGCACCGACGAGATTGATGACCAGCGTGCCGCCGTTCGTACATGTCATCATGGCCGTCCGAACGGGAAGTGCGGTGGACACGCCTGTCGCGATTACGGAACCGACCGGAAGGTCCGGATCGATCGAAACCGAGGCGTCCTGGAACAGGACGTTAGCCTGCACCTGCTGTTCGCCGGTGTCGCCGTCGTGCGCGATAGAAGTAATATCCTCGGGGCTAAGCTGGAGACAGGTTGCGGACGCAATACGCGAGATGCCGAAGCTGATCAGGAGAAGAAGCTGGACGATTTTTTTCATTGGAACCTGTTTCGTTGACCGGCGTACCGTATGGGTTGATGGGAATGAAGCTTGGGCTGTTCCGGCGCAAGCGGCGTCAGTTGTCGATCTCGTCCCATTGGGCAAGCAGGTCGGCCGGGATGATGTGGGCGAGTTCGGAGAAGCGCTTGCCGACCATTCGCTCCGACTGACGCAGAAGGACGATGACAGGGCTGCTCGGTTCGTTCTGCTCGAACCAGACGCGCGCCTCCTGAATGGCCGCGAGCACGCTCCAGCGATCCACGGGCGCAGCGGCGGTCATCGGCGCCGCGCCGGGCACGTCGGGCAGCGAGGCCGGCGCAATCGTGGCGGCTCCCGCGATCGTCACAGCGGCAGCCGCAGCAGCAGGCACGGCATCGCCAACAGGTTCTGCTGCCGGCTTTGCGGCGGCGGGGACCACCGCGCCGTTGCCATCGAGCTGGGATTGAGCGAACGGCTGCAGCATTTTCGACAGTGCGCCCAGATCGGGCGCATCGGCGCGGAGCGTCTCGTTACACCATGCGGCGATGCGCTCGATCAGGCGCTGCGCTTCGACGAATGCCGCGATCGTTGGGTCGCGTCGCGCCCACAACTCCTTGAGCAGGCGGTTGACCGATTCGGGCGCGAGCGCGTCTTTCTGCCGTGGCGTCGCAAAAGATTTTTCGATATCGCGCAGATGCAGCTTCAGGCCCGCGGCCCGCGGCATGGCGATGTCGCGCGTATCGCTCAGTGCGCCGTCGGGGTCGGCGAGAGCGGCGATCGCGTTTGCGTACATGACCGGGTCGCGCTCGTTCTCGAACACGGGCAGTGGATGAAGCGCTTCGCCATAGCGCTCGAACATGGCCTTCAGGATGGCCAGCCCGTCGCGCAAACCGACCGCGCCGTCGAGCCGGACCCGGCAGCGCAGCAGGGTCACGGCGAGACGGATGTCCTTCGTGCGCAGCAGCAGTGCGCGGCAATCGCGTTCGATTTCGGCCCAGTTGGCGGGCTGCGGCGTATCGACGAAATCGCCGTACTGTGCTTCGACTCGCGGGGCCGCGGCGGCTTGCAGCATCACGAAGGCCGGATCGTATTCGAGATCGGGGCCGCAGGGTGCGTCGGCGGAAACCGGTTCAAGCAGGTCCGCATAACGCAGGATGGCGGTGTCGGCATGGGTGTTCATACGGAACTCCGGGATCAGTCGTTGTACTGCTCGGGCTCGAAAACCATGCCGACGACCGGCCGGTCGTCCATGGATTCGCCGAGCCAGGTGGAATAGCCAAGCCTTTGCGATGTGTCGGCGCGAGCAGGCGGCGCCGCGCGCGGCTTGACGAGCAGCTTGACCTCCCACGCGTATTCGTGACCGACGAAGGCCCGCACCGCTTCGACGAACGTGGCCAGATCCTCGCCATGCGGGGTGAGGCGCAGGTACTGGTCGAGGTCGAGCGGACCCACCACGAGGCGGAACTTGTGCTGCCGGTCGGGGATCGCCTCGCCGAGCAGCGCGCCGTCGCCCATGATGGCCGCGGGTCCCGGCACGCCGATCCTGGTGTGCTCCGCATTGGACAGGTAGATCCAGTGCGAAACGAATTCCTCGACCATCATTTGCATACCGAAGTATTGCGACAGCGTCGCGGCCATGCCGTCGGGATTGCGCGCCTCGCGCACCAGGTGCGCCGCCGCGCCGTAACGTGCGTGTGCCGGCAGGCAGGAGCGCCGCGCTTCGACCGGGTCGACGCCGCTCAGGCTCGCGATATAAAACGAGAACGTCTCGTCGTCCGGCCGGTCGAGCGACGCGGTGGTTTGCGCCGACGCCCACGCGCGATAGAACTGCGATAGCGCGCGATGATGGAACAGGTCCGTCAGGTGAACGAGTGCGTGATCCTGATGGCTTTCCACACGGCTGTAGGCCAGCTCGGTCATGTGCAGCGGCAGCGGCCCCTGCGGGCCCCACAGGCCGAGACCGAAAAGGCGGATGTCGAGGCGGCCGTTGCGGGTGGCGAGCGACGCAATCTCGCGCGGCGCGAACGCCATGGTTGGCTGCTGTCCGATCCGCAACGGCTCTTCGCGCGGCAGGTGCGCGGTGCCCGGCAGCGGCATCTGCGAGTCGCGCGCCGAGATTGCGCGCAACAGGCTCAGGAAGCCGGACTGCCACGGCACGCGCGGATCGAACCAGGCGTCCAGCGCCTGCGGATCGAGCGGCGACACCGCATGTGTGGTGGCGGTCGTGTTCGGAGCGTCCATCTCTACACGGCTCCGCGTCCGCCCATGCGCGGTTGCCAGCGCGTGACGAGGCCGCGTTGCATCGAGCGGAGTTCGGTTTCGGTGAACACGTTGATCGAGACGTGACGGGCAAGGTAATGTTCGAGCACGAGGCCGAACAGATACGGACTGATGCCGGAGAAGCCGGTTTCGTCCACCGTCAGTTCGCAGCGCACGCCGCGCCCGTAGACCAGCAGCCCGTGGCCCGGCAGCCGCCGGACCACCGGCTCGGTTTGCGCGCCCACCAGCGCCTCTATCTGGCGGGCCTGGTCGCGCTCGCCCGGCGCGATGAAAAGGCGCAGCATGTTGCGCAGTGCCTGTCCGCCGCTGCCGTGATCGAGTTCGGCGAGCGGCATGTAGTTGAAGCTCAACTGGCGGATCAGACGCCAGGCCGTTTCGCCGCTCGCGTAAGGCGCGCGCGGTGCGCTCGGCGGATGCACGAGCCGCACGCCCTCGATCGGCACCGAGTCGGACATCGTGAGATCGGTCTTGCCGTTACGCGGAATGAGGCGCGGCAGATCGCGGTTCGTGACCCAGGCCTCGACCGACAGATAGCGGATGTCGTCGGGATACGGCGCTTCGGCCTGATCGACGAGCGATACGTAAACCTCAGTGCCGATGTACGGGGTACGGGTGCCGTACTTGCGGGCGTTGGTCGACAGCGCGCGCTGCTCGCGGCGCACCGAAAAATAGCGGCCATAGTTGCCCACGTCGCTGTGCAGCGTTTGGTAAAGCGGATTGAATTCGACTTCCAGCGACGTCTCGGCTTTCTGGCCGAACACGCGCGACACCGAAAAAATCTCGTAGTCGAGCGGGCGCGTGCGGTCGCCGAGCAGATGGAAATCGGTCTGTGCACGGTTGACTTCGACACGGTCGGTGCGCTTGCGGAACAGATTGACGACCGGCGTGCAGAACAGCAGGAAGCGCGACGCGTCGACGTGCGTGGCCAGTTCTTCCGGCAGACGGTCGAGCAGCAGCACGACCTCCGCTTCATTGCTGTCCACTTGCGCGAGCCCCGGCGCGAGCTGCGTCAGCGCAAAGAAATAGAAGCGCTGGCGGCACGCGAAGTATTCCTGCAGCAGATTGTGGCCGTGGAATACGTTCCACGGCAGCGGCAGCACGCCTTGGTCTGCCTGCAGGCCTTCGAACTCGACCGGCGTGTTGGCGACCACGTGCCCTTCGCCGCGCGCCGCGCCATGCGTGCGCACCACCGAAGCGACACTGCCGGCGTGGATCAGCTCGAACAGATGCGAAGCGATGCGTTCGTCGCCGCCGATGTAGACCGGCAAGCGGTCGAAGTGCGTCATCTGATTGAACTTCACTTCACCGGTCGTGCGCAGCCGTAACCGCAACGCGCCGCGCAGTTGCAGATGCGGCAGCAGGTGGCGGTCGGTGTTCGGGATGTCCGGCGGCACGGCCGTGAGTCTTGCTTCGGCAACCTCGATCGGCCACAGCGTCACATCCTGGCTGCTGCGGAATTCGCACGCTGTCTGCTCGCCGGGCGGGATCGCCGAGCGCAGCATGCTGTGGCGGGGTACCTTCAGGCCCTTCGTAAAATCGCCTTCGCGCAGGCTCGGCTGCAATTGCGCGACGGCGATCGACGGCGTGGGCGCGACGTAGTTCGGGTAGACCACTTCGAGCAAGCGCTGCGTGAAGCGCGGAAACTCGGCATCGAGCTTGATCTGCGTGCGCGCCGACATGAAGCAGAATGCCTCGATGAGCCGCTCCACGTAGGGGTCGGCGACTTCGATGCCTTCCATGCCGAGACGGCGCGCGATTTTCGGGTGCTGAGCGGCGAATTCGCCGGCCATCTCCCGCATATACGTCAGTTCGCGGCTGTAGTAATCGAGAAATTGCGGATCCATGTCAATGCTCTGCGCGTGAATCCAGATCGAGCGTGATGTAGTTCATCTCGATGTCGAATGCGCTCTGAATGCGGAATTCGAGGGGGTAGGGCGACCAGTGCATGAGCCCATGAATCTCGAACATCAGCTTGTTGTAGCGGACCGGGTCTTTGCTGTTGAGCGGCCGGATGCGCAGCGACTCGGGAAGCAGGCGCGGCTCGAAGCGGACGATCGCCGTGCGGATCATCTTTTCGACGGTTTCCCAGTTGCGCTCGGTGAGGTAGCTGCCGGACAGCGCGGGAATGCCGTAGTTGATCACCGAAGCCGCCACCGCCGGGTAGCGCGCCGTGTCCAGCTCGTCGTCGAGGCTCGTGGTGTTGAGCAGCAGGTTCAGGTCGCGCTGGATGATGCGGCGCATGCCGGCGCTGTCGGGTGCATAGGCGTCGGGGCGCTCGCTGCGCCGCGCGGGCGCATCGTCGAGCAGACGGTCGATCAGTGACGGCATGTACGCTTGCCGGTGCGGAGTGTCGGGCGAGCTCATGTCTGCTCGTCGTGCATGAAGCGGCATTCGTTGATTTCGAGCAGACCGAAATCGCCCTTGTCGGTGCTCCATGTTTTTTGGCCGAGCGCCATCACCGTGGTCTCGCCGACATCCTTCCAGGTGGTTTCGCGCGCGAGCTTGATGGCGTTCGGGCCGCTTTCCGAGCCGGGATAGCGCACCGGCAGGTAGCCGCGCAGCACCGTGGTGTCGCGCAGACTCACGACGGCGGAACGCCACACGAGGTCGGTTAGTGTGGCAACGGGGCCGAGCGTGAGCGACTTCATTTCGTCGAACGGCACCCAGCGGTAGCCGCCTGCGACAGCCAGCTCGCACACAGGTCCGAGCCGGCTATCGCTGTCGGTCAGCCACGTGAACGCGCCCATCTGCGTGCTTTCGCCGCGCGTCGTCGGTGCGTCGTCCAGGGCAGCGGCGCGCAGCTCGTCGGCGGCGGCGAGGTTGCCTTCACCAAGCTTCAGGTTGGCTTGCGCGAGCGTATTCACCCAGGCCGGCAGCGGATTGATCGAACCCGGCGTACGCAGGCCGGCGAATATTTCGGTGCGGAACATCTCGCTCTGGATCAGCCCACGATACATTTGCGCACGCGCTTCGCCCTCGGGCTCCAGCGTCGCCCATGTCTGCAGTTGCCGCAGCGCGCGCTCCCAGTCGCCGTCGAGGCACAGCAATTCGAACAGCAGCCAGCGTTCGCGCACACTCGACGGATGCCGGCGCACGCTGTCCATTGTCTGTTCTTTCAATTCGTCGAAGGTCTGCGTGTTCAGCAGACCGTGAAGCGTCGGGGCGTCCGGCGAGGACAGCTCAGTGGTGACTTTCATCTGGAGGCTCGAGTTCGTCGTATTCAATGGGATCAGGCATGGCCATGTGGCTGTCCACGCTGATCATGTGGTGTTCCTCACGCGCTAGCTGCGCGGCCTGGCCCGAGCGGCGCGCGGGGAGGCCGCGCGGCGCGAGCAGCGAGAGGATTTCGCGCCGTTCGTCCGCCTCGAAGAGCTGCCCGGCGCCGAAGGTGTCGAGGCTGTCGAGCAGCGTGTCGATGTTCTTGCCCTTCGTCAGCAGATCGAGCACCGATGCTTCGGCATGCGGATGATTCGCGAGGTCGGCGAACGCGTCCTGCGGCGCCGTGATGACCGGGACGTTGTGGTCCACGGTCGCCGTCTTCAGCTCGTGCGCGTAGCCGCTCTTCTGGCTCAGCAGCGCCTGCCGGTATTCGCGGGTGAGCGCGACGAGCGGATTGGTCTCGTCCACGTCGTCCGCGAGGAGCATCGAGGCGCTCTCCTGTTCGTCGCCGGCCGCGAACGGTCCGGCAAGCGCGATCAGGTCGCTGAAGTCCTGCGGTCCCGCGAGCACGGGCGCGACCGCGTCACGCTCGCCGGCGGGCGGATGGTCCGCGCAAGCGTCGCCGCCCCTGGTCATGCGCGCTTCGCAACCGGCAATCGCGGCGCCTGACGGAGCATCGGACGAAGCGGCCAGCACAGGCTCGACGGACATGACGGTCCTTGCGAGCATCCTGAGCTTGTCTGCTTCGAAGGGCGAGTTATCCCAGCGAGCGCGATACTCGGTCATGGCCGGCCTGATCGGTGAGCGGGAAAAATTCTGCCGGTGAAAGTTGCATTCGGGGAGACTCTCTTGCTACGGGAAATACAAAACCGCCGGCAAAGAATGCAGGCTGAGGTGCGCGCGATGACGATGAGTTGCGTTACGGAGCAGATGGTACTTCGCGGGTTGTGGGCGGAATATGGGCGATGGCCCAAATACAGGCTGGAATCGAGAGGCTATTCTTTGCCGCACGCTCCGTCCGGATGTCCTTTGGACGTTTTGGGACGCGTCCGCACGAGCGGATCCGGACATCAACTCCAAGCCTCATCATTTGCTACGTCATCATGTCTATTTCACGTCACGCGCTGTTCGGCAAGCTCGGCGCGACGCTCTTCAGGAGTATCGAATCCGCTACGACCTTTTCCAAGCTGCGCGGCAATCCGTATATCGAACTGGTGCACTGGCTGCACCAGTTGATGGCGCAGCCCGATAGCGACCTGCATCGCATCGTCAGGCACTGCGACATCAGTCGCGAACTGCTCGACCGGGACATGCAGGGCGCGCTGGCCGCGCTGCCGTCCGGCGCGAGCGCGCTCAGCGACTTCTCGCATCACGTGGAGACCGCGATCGAACGCGCCTGGGTGGTCGCGACGCTCGCGTTCGGCGACCGGCGTATTCGCGGTGCCTGGCTCGTGGCCGCGCTCGTCGAAACGCCGGAACTGCGGCGCGTGCTGTTTTCGATATCGCCTCTGTTCGCCAAGATTCCGGTCGACGGTCTTCACGACGCGCTGCCGGCCTGGATCGCCAGATCGCCGGAAGCGGACGATGCACCGTACGACCAGAGCGATTTTTCATCTGCAGTGCCAGGCGAGGCGTCCGGTGCGATGGCGGCGCCCACGAAGGGCGCGGCGCTCGCGCAGTTCTGCACGGACCTGACCGCGCGTGCGCGCGCTGGCGAGATCGATCCGGTGGTGGGCCGCGAGCTCGAGATTCGCACGATGGTCGACGTGCTGCTGCGGCGGCGCCAGAACAACCCGCTCCTGACCGGTGACGCCGGGGTTGGCAAGACCGCGGTCGTCGAAGGGCTGGCGCTTGCGATCACGGTCGGCGACGTGCCGCCGAAGCTCGCCGATGTGCGGCTCCTGAGTCTCGACGTGGGCGCCTTGCTCGCGGGCGCGAGCATGAAGGGTGAGTTCGAGGCGCGTCTGAAATCCGTGCTCGAGGAGGCGGTGAAGTCGCCGGCGCCGGTCGTGTTGTTCGTCGACGAGATCCATACGCTGATCGGCGCGGGTGGCCAGGCCGGCACCGGCGATGCGGCGAACCTGCTCAAACCGGCGCTCGCGCGCGGCACACTGCGCACGATCGGCGCGACCACGTGGGCGGAATACAAGCGGCATATCGAGAAAGATCCGGCCCTCACGCGCCGTTTCCAGGTGCTGCAGGTTGCCGAGCCCGAGGAACCGGCCGCCATCGACATGGTGCGCGGTCTTGCGTGTACGCTCGCGGAGCATCACGGCGTCGTCGTGCTCGACGAGGCGATCCGTGCGGCCGTCACGCTGTCACATCGCTATATTCCGTCGCGTCAGTTGCCGGACAAGGCGATCAGTTTGCTCGACACCGCATGCGCGCGCGTCGCCTTGTCGCAGCACGCGGCGCCGCGTGAATTGCAGCGAATTCGCGAGCGTCTGCAGGCCGCCCGCGTCGAGTCCGAGATGCTGAGCAACGAGGCGCGCATCGGTCTCGGCAACGACGGTGCACTGACACTCGTCAACGAAGGCATCGCACGGCTCGAAGAAGAGGAACGCACGATCGAGGCCGCCTGGCTGGCCCAGGCCGATGCGGCGAAAATTCTGACGAGCGCGCGCGACGCGCTCAAGGAGACGGCTGAAACAGACGCGCCGCCCGGCGTCGATAGGTCGGTGGACGCTTTGCGCGACCTGGAAAAGACGTTGTTGACCCTGCAGGCGGACAGTCCGCTCGTGTTTCCCGAGGTCAATGAGGCGATCGTCGCCGGGATCGTGTCGGACTGGACAGGCATTCCGGTCGGACGCATGGTGACCGACGGGGTGGCCGCCGTTCAGGTGCTGCCCGCGACCCTCGCCGCCCGCGTGATTGGCCAGCGTGAAGCGCTGCAGCAGATCGCCGAGCGTGTGCAAACCGCGCGCGCCGGTCTCGCGGATCCGCGCAAGCCGCTCGGGGTCTTCCTGCTCGCGGGGCCGTCCGGCGTCGGCAAGACCGAAACGGCGCTTGCGCTGGCGGAGGCGTTGTATGGCGGCGAGCAGAACCTCATCACGATCAACATGAGCGAGTATCAGGAATCGCACACGGTCTCCGGACTCAAGGGCGCTCCGCCGGGATACGTGGGCTACGGCGAGGGCGGCGTGCTGACCGAGGCGGTGCGCCGGCGTCCCTATTCGGTCGTGCTGCTCGACGAGATCGAGAAGGCACACGGCGACGTGCACGAGATGTTCTACCAGGTGCTCGACAAGGGCTACATGGAAGACGGCGACGGACGCTACATCGACTTCCGCAACACGACCATCCTGATGACGAGCAACGTCGGCTCCGAGCTGAGCGCAAGCTTGTGCGCGGACGAGATGCTCGCGCCCGATATGGACGGCCTGCGCTCGGCACTCGCGCCGGAATTGCTGAAGGCGTTCCCGGCCGCGTTCCTTGGCCGGGTGACGGTGGTGCCGTATCGTCCGCTTGGCCAGGAATCGCTCGCGCAGATCGTGACGCTGCATCTGGATCGCGTGGTCCGGCGCATGGCGGAAAACAACCGGATCGAACTGGCCTTTGCACCGGGTGTGGTCGACTACGTCGTCGGACGCTGCCTCGTGCAGGAAACCGGCGCGCGGCTGCTGATCGGTTTCATCGAACAACATGTGCTGCCGCGTCTCGCGCGGCAATGGCTCGATGCATTCGCCTCGAAAAACGTGCTCTCGCGTATCGAGATCGACGTGGCCGATGTCGCCGCGGCACCTGCCGACGCGTTGGTGTTCCGTTCGTCGAGCGAGGTGCAGCCGTAGTTGATCGCTTGGCGATAGTCGTGACGTGAGCGGTCGACTGACTGGTCACAGGACGCTGCTTTCATCGACCAGCCGTTTCAATTCTACGATCAGCGCATTGCACCGCTCTTCGAGGATCGCCCAGTCTCCCTGCTCGCACAGTGTCTGCAATGACGCGCACTCGCAGGCGGCATCGTCGTATCCCATGATCGACAGCGAGCCCTGCAGCCGATGCAGGCGGCGCCTCAAGCCCTGACGGTCGCGCGTCTGAAGCGCTTGCGCGAGTTCAGGCCACACGGCATTGCAGCTTTCCACGAACGCGCCGCCCAGTGCGAGATGCAGCGGGTCCGCGGGCCTGTGCTGCACGCCGCCTTTCTGCGTTGACGGCTGCGTCGCCACTTTCTGCGGGATCGCGCGCTGCACATCGTCGAGCGCGCGGCGCAGATCGTCGAGCGATATCGGCTTGTGCAGCGTGGTCGAAAAGTCCACTGCATCGGTGTCGATATCGGCTGCGGCGAGAGCGGTTGTTGCGATGACGACCGCCGTGGCGTCGAGTTTGCGGATTTCTCCCAGCAGTTCGATGCCATCCAGATACGGTATGTGGAGGTCAGTGAACGTGATGTCGGGGGGCTGTTTACGCCACTCGTTGAGCGCTTCGCGGCCATTGTGCGCAATGCGCACGCGCGTGTAGCCGAGCGTAGCGAGTTGATGTTCGATCAGCGTGCGGCTTACGGGGTCGTCTTCGACGACCAGCAAATCGAGGGCGGTATTTTCCGGCGCCGGTGCGGTCAGGTTCGATTTGCGCGTTGCCGCCGGCTCGGGTGGTTCAGGCGGGCTGAGCGCAGTGGTCCCGGTCAGTGCCGATAGCGCGGCCAGCAACGCACGGCTGGACAGCGACGTGACGTCGATACGATCGCCGTTGCGCTGCGGCGTGAGCGGGCAATCGGGCGCCGTGCGGATGGTGCCGAGAATCGGAGGCGGCGCGAGCTCGCCGGCGGAGGTCATCGCGTGGCGCGGATCCTGCACCTTCGCGACCAGACGCATCGTCGGCCTCGTCCCGGCATCGCTGCGCTCGTACACGGTGGCGCCCCACGCCTGAACGCGCTTTGCCAGCATGTCGCGCCACACGGGCTGATCGCATGCGATATCGACGCTCATGTTCGCAAGCTGCCGCGTCCCGCTCGCCGCTTCCAGCACCTTGAACGGCAATTCGACGCGGAAGACGCTCCCTTTGCCAGCTTCGCTGGCGAGCGTCACGCGTCCGCCCATCAAGCCGACGAGATTGCGGCACAGGAACAGCCCGAGACCGCTGCCGCCGAACCGGCGGCCGATCGTGTCGTCGGCTTGCGTGAGCGGCTCGAAAATCGTTGTGTGCAACTCGGCCGGAATGCCGATGCCCGTGTCGGCGACCTCGAAGCGCACCCACGCCTGTTGTGCCTCCTCGTGCAGCAACGTGACGGACAGCGTGATCGAACCCTCCTGCGTGAATTTCGCCGCGTTGCCGACGAGATTCTGCAGCACCTGGGTGAGCCGCTTTTCGTCGCCTTCGACCTGGATGTCAAGTGCTGGATCGCTCAGACAGTACAGCTCGACGTGCCGGCCGACAATGTTCGGCGCGAAGGTTTGTGCGCAGTGCTCGACAATCTCATTGATGCGCATTGGCGCAACACTGATCTTCAGTGTGTTTGCCTCGATGCTTGTCACGTCGAGAATGTCATTGGCGAGCGAAAGCAGGTTGTTCAGCGTGCGCTGGATCGTGCCGACGCGCTCGCGCTGTTCGGCCGCGAGCGACGCATGCCCGAGCAGCTCGAGGTTGCCGATCGCGCCGTGCAACGGCGTCCTGACCTCGTGGCTCATCATCGCGAGGAACGCCGACTTCGCGCGGTTCTCACGGTCGGCTGTCTGCTTCGCTCTCGTCAGCAGGATCTCGTTCGCCTTGCGTTCATTAATGTCGACGAGGCCAAGCAGGATCACGTTGCGCCCGAGGAACCGTGTGTGTGACGACGCCACGCCGAGATACGCCGTGCGGCCGCCGGAGATGACCCAGTCGATTTCTACGAATGTGTGCGCCGGACCATCGTTCGACGCAATCTCGGCTTCATACCGCTCATGCATGAGCCGGTTGTAGAACCGCTGGCTCGCGCCGGGGCGCGCCGAGTCGAGCATGCTCGTCGCGATCGCGTTCTCGAGCAGGACTTCGCCGCTGGGCAACGCATAGACCATGACGCCGATGGGAAGCGTATCGACGATCGACTGGTTGAACTGTTCCACTTCAATGGCTTTCTGCACCCGGAGCTGCAATGGAGTCGCGACATACCGGTTGAAATAGAGTGCGAAGACCCACAGCGACAGCATGACTGCGAGGTACAGCAGCATTGCGGTCAGATACCGCTTTCGCTGGCTGTCGAGCACGTCCAGCCAACCGAATGCGCTGACCGCAATCCATTCGGGGCCGGGAAGGCGCTGTGTGATGAAGAACGTGCCGTCGTGGTACTGCACCTTCATGTCCGGTGTCGCGCTCGCCAATTGTGGGCGGCTGGCGAGTAGCGTCTGAAGCAGATGCCTGCCGATATTGATCTGGCTGTCGCCGAGAGCCTCGCTGGCAGACGCGTCGAACAAGATGAAGCGCGACGCCGGGGGACCGCGCATCAGGTACTGCTGAAACTGATCAGTCGGCATCGACAGTGCGATGGTCGCCAGATGTTCGTCGCCGTAGAAGATTGGCAGGACGATCTGGACTGTCGGCGGGGCGGTTGACGCGCCCTGTGTGTCGACGGTGCCGGATTGAGGCGCCCACAACAGTTGTTGCGCCTGCATTTGCGCAACGGACTTGCCCGCCAGCAGCGAGTTCACCGAAGCCATTCGCGCGGCGATGAAGCGCTTTGCGCCGATGCGGCGCGCGTCGGCGAGATCGGTGTCGGGAAGCGGCGGGACAGCGGCGGCGAACGTGCCGTCCGGCGAAAAGACTTCCGCCGATAGCGTGATGCCTGGTCTTTGCGCGTCGAGGTCAGACAGGATCGACATCTCGCGGATGATCTGCAGCATTACTGAGAGCCGTTGGCTGTCGTCCGGCTGCGTCAGCGTGGTGACGATGGAAAAGGGCATGGACGTCAGGTCGTGGCCTGAAATCGCGGCGCCGTTGCCGGCAGTCAGAACCTTGCGATAGCGTTCGAGAGGCGGTGTCGATTGGCCGTCCATATGCCAGCGGCTTTCCAGCAGATCGACGAACTGCATCAGCCGGGCCGAAAGACGATTGGCTTCCAACGCGACAGTTTGCCGCTTCCCGCTGAAAAGCGTGATTTGCTGATCGCGATATTGTGTGAATGCATCGATGCCGGACAGGACGATTGCCACCGCAATGACAATGGACAGCACCGTGACGGAACCGAACAATATCCGTTTGTTATAGCGGCTAAATTTGGCTAAGGTCTGTCGTGGCATTCAGGAGTCCCCTTGATAGGGAATCGTTTTGCTGGCATTCGCGATACGCATGGCGTGCCAGATGTCATGGACATACGCTTGTTAGACGCATGATCGGAGGGTTTGCGCGGCTCGTGCTGCATCGCACGAAAAACCAGCATGATACCGGCGGTTGTGTAGGAGCGCTACATGTACCGCGTGGGCGGATGAGTTCGTTTATTGCATGCGATGATCGACTGGAACGCCACACTCAGCCAGCAACGGAATCCCCACGACGGCGCTGTCGACTTGCTGATAAAAGACAGCACACCAATCTCGGGAAAACCCGGCCATGGGCGGGAGCGGCTGGCACCTTACCAACGGTTACCCGTGGCTCGCTGCTCGTCGAGGTCGGCGACGCGGAACGGGCACAGGGGTAAAATGCTAGGTAAAGCACGGCAGGGTGGCCTGCATACGAATACGGAGACCTGATGAGTCAATTGGACTGGTATCTAACGGCGAATCTGAAAGCGCGCCACTTGCGTTTGATCGTAGCGGTGAATGATTTTCGTAATCTGAGTGAGGTTGCGTCGAACTCTTTCATCACAGTGTCTGCGGTCTCAAAGGCACTGAGCGAAATTGAAAGCGCGCTTGGTGTCAAACTCTTTGAACGTACCGTAAGCGGATTGCGGCCGACGGCATACGGTGAATGTGTTGTCCGTCATGCTCGTATTCTGCTCAGTAACCTGGGTCGCGTGGCGGAGGAGATCAAAGCGCTGCAGACGGGGCAGGCGGGCAAGGTCCATGTCGGCGCGTTGCCCGGTTTGATTCCCACGATCATGCCGAAGGCGCTCTCGCTTCTCAAGCGGCAGTCGCCGCATGCCAACGTGTCGATATTCGAGGGGCCGATGACGACGCTGTTGCAGGAGCTACGCCGGGGCGAGCTGGATCTGATTATCGGACGCCTGCCTAATCAATCGGTGATGGTCGGATTGCAGGGAAAGGTTCTCATGTATTCCATGGTCAAGCTGGTGACCGGGCCAAATCATCCGCTGGTTGGTAAAGAGAATCTGCAGTGGAAAGATCTCGAGGACTTCCCATGGGTTCTTCCTCCGCCTGGGTCGTTGCTGCGAGAGCCGATCGAAAGCACGTTTGCGCGTAATGGCATGTCTATGCCGCTCAACTACATCGAGACACTCTCGACTCATCTTATCCGAGCCTACATTCAATCTGAGGACGCGATCGCGCTCTACACGATCGATATCCAGTATCCGTACGCTGAGGTAAGTCCGATCCATGTCTTGCCGTTGGACCCTGGTTTTGTCAGATCTCCGCTCGGCGCCGCCTGGAGAGCAGACAAACCGCTCGTGCCCAGTGCGATGCTTATGCTGCGCTGTCTTGAAGAAGTCAGTCCGTTGCTGGTGTCGACCGAAGTGGAGGGTGTGGTTGCTGCAGTGAACGCAGAGCAACGGTAATTCACGCTTGCCGTCGACCCTCGTATATTCCCTGGGTTTTACCATCTGGTTAAAGCTGAAGTAATTTTCTTCAATCGACTGGATAGCAACTCGCTGGCAACATCCGGATCGCTCAATAGCTGGGCATTCAGGAGAGACGCATGTCAGCAAAGGTTCACCTCAAGATCGCAATCGCCGACCATCCGCAAACGTCAGGTGTCCGCAACGGCTCCATCCCCATCGAGGGCGTGGATGCCGAATTCGTCACTGTTAAACCGCAGATCGGGGCGTTCAGGCGGATGGTGCGTGACGTCGAGTTCGACGTTTGCGAGCTGGCGCCCACAACCTACATCATTGCCCGGGCATATGGCGCACCGTTTGTCGCGCTGCCGATCTTCGTGGTGCGGCGCTTTCACCATGGTGGCCTGCTGGTTCGTCCCGACGCCGGCATCAAGACTCCGAAGGACCTGGAAGGCAAGAAAGTCGGCGTGCGCGCCTACTCGGTTACGACCGGTGTGTGGACCCGTCAGGTGCTGATCGACGAATTCGGCCTTGATGCGTCGAAGGTGACCTGGGTTGTCGATGATGAGGAGCACGTCACGCAGCTCAAGCTGCCGTCGAACGTTATTCATGCGCCGGCGGGTAGCTCGCTGGCCGACATGATGGCCAAAGGCGAACTGTCTGCGGGCTTTGGCGCGAATGCGGGCATCGGCCGCACCGGTGCGCCCACCGGCGGGTGGAAGGAAGTCGAGGCCGACTATCCCGATCTGCTGCCCAATGCAACCGAGCTAGAAACCGAATACTACGCACGCACGGGTGTCTACCCGATGCACGGCACGATCGTCGTGAAGGACTCGGTACTCGCCGAGCATCCGTGGGTCGCGAAATCGATCTTCGACGCGTTCACTAAGGCGAAACAAGAATGGTTGGCGCGTCTTGATGCAGGCGAGGGGCTCAGCGCCGGTGACAATAAATATCTGAAGCTGCGCAAGATCGTTGGTCATGATCCGCTGCCTTATGGCATCGAAGAAAACCGCAGAACCATCGAGGCGCTCGAAGCCACGGCCTTCAGGCAGGGGCTCACGCCGCGCCGAATGTCCACGAGCGAGTTGTTCGTCGATCCCCGCGTCTGAATTCCAAACGGCCTGGCAAATGTGCCAGGTGTCGGCTTCATTCTGAGCGGACGGCGATCTGAGCAAGTAACCGGGCTATACGCGCGAATGCGAGTAGTTGCCCGAGTTCACCGCGTGCCTCACTTTCCGGCGCTATCCTGCGGCGTCGCCTCGAGTCATTCCCAGGATTGATCATATCCACCTGCTTCCGGCTCTTGCCGAAAGCAGGTATCTTGCTTTGTCCAATCGTCCGACCGACGCGATTTTCGAAATCGCGACCTGCCCGCGTCATCGTGTGAAGTGAATTCCTTCATGAGCCGCCTGCTCAAAACGCTTTGTTCCGGTTAGGTGGTGAGCTTGACCATCCACTCAAGCCTCGACCAGATTATTTCAATAGACCTACGGCGAGAAGCTGGCAAAAATTGTAGTGCTTCAAATCAATAGCCAAACCGGAGACAACGCGATCCAGCTCGAGACGACAATCGTCTCTGGTGTGCGACAACAGTGGATCGCGGATTACTATCAGGAGACAGAAGGAGACTATGAACTACAAGATCGCTTTGTGCGCTTGCGTGGCGCTAACATATATTGCACCGGCCGGGGCTCAGGAAGTAGGTCCGAGCACCGTCACCTTATACGGGTCAATCGATCAAGGCGTGCAGTATCTCAGCCACACCGCCACCGGCAAGACTACTGGCGACGCTTTCCAGGTGGGTTCGGGGATGGCGACTTCCTTCTTCGGACTTCGCGGTACGGAAAATCTGGGCAACGGTCTGCAAGCCATATGGAATCTGGAGGGCGGCTTTTCGCCACAGAACGGCACCTCGAGCCAAGGGGGACGTTTGTTTGGACGGCAGTCGTACGTCGGCCTTGATGGACCCTACGGCCGCCTGACCTTCGGTCGCCAATACACCATGCGGTTTTATGCCATCTCGGCCATTAATCCGTTCGGCGACGGTGCGCAAGGGCTTACCACGCTGGACAACGGAATTGCGAATCCTCGCGCTGATAACGCCGTCAGCTACCGCGTCCACCTCGGTGGATTCGAGGCGGGAGTGAATTACAGTTTCGGGCGTGATGCTGTTGCGGCGACCCCGGTTAGCGCGGTCGCCACCAATTGCCCGGGCGAAACGACTCCCTACCTGGAATGCAAGGAATGGTCTGCATTGCTTAAGTACACCGGAAAAGCCTGGGGTGCAGCCACTGCCTATGAGCGTAACTATGGCGGCACGTCGGCGACTTACGGCGGTCTCACCTCGCCCAAGCTTTCCGACAGCCGGTTCGTCACGGGCGGCTACTTCAACGTACGTGGCGCCAGATTCGGCGCGGGCTGGATCTTGCGCGTCGACGAAGGGATCTCGACGCCGAGGAGCAACCTGGTCTGGGTGGACGGCGCCGTGCCGGTGGGCACGAGCTTTTCCATCGACGGCATGCTGGCGGACCTCAGATATGAGCATTCCCCCAACAAGGCACTGGTAGAAGTATTGCGAGGTGTCTACACGCTGTCCAAGCGCACATCACTGTATCTGACCGGTGAGCACATACAGAACGGTGGCAAGCTTGCCTATGCGGCGAGCACCATGTTGCCGGTCGAAGCCCCTCCGCCCGGTGGCTCGCAGATTTCCGTCATAGCGGGTATCCTGCATCGGTTTTGAACGCGGTACGGTGGAGGTTCGCGTATCGTCGTGCTGCACCCCAAAAGTTGAACGCCGATTCAACCTTTGGGGTGGTTTTCATGGTGAAGTACGACAAGCTGGGCAGACAGCGGACTCTTAGCGAATCTCTGGCTGGAGACGTTGATGCAACGTCTCCGGTTGCATCACACGCCATTGTTCCGGGCTGGGCGTTCGCCGAGCAGCTTTGCCGCATCTTTGGCCACCGACATATCTGCCACTGCGTCGATAGGCTGCTTCTGCTTCAAGGTGCCGAGGCCAATCTCCATGTCCTGCAAATAGGCGATGTCGTTGCCGGTCAGCGAGAGATCGCTGGAGTAAGGTCGCTGGATCTGATTGAAGTTCCAGACTGCCTGTGCAGAGGCTTTGTCGAATTTCTTCTGGACTCGCCTGCGCGCTTCGAAGAAGGCGTCATGCGCTGCCGGCGACATCAGGTAGTCGTAGAGTGCCCCATGAGCAGCCATGACCGCGACCATTCCCTCGTGCTTGTCCCTGAGCGCTGAATCGGAAGCATAAGCGGTCTGGAAGATGCATCTGGGCAGCGCCTCCCACATGTTGGCGCCGCTGATCGGCACCAACCCGTTCTCGTCGTTCAGATGCGAGACGCTAGAGCAGCAGGCATCGGCTTCGCCTTTCACGACCGCTTCATAGCATTCATCGTTACTTCCTTTGTCGACGAAATTCACCTGCGAAGCGTCGATGTTCGCTTCTCGCAAGAGCTGCATCATCAGCATATGCAACAAACCCATGGCAGGGCCGACGGCGACCGACTTGCCTTTGAGATCGGCAAGCGTGCTGATGCTGTCGGGCTTCGCGAAGACCATCAGTGCGCACTTTCTCATTCCAGCACCGATGATCTTGACCTTGGCGCCTTGTGCGATTCGCGGTAGCACCATGTTGTAGCCTGACACCATGCAGACATCTGCGGCTCCTGCGGCGATCGCATCGAAGGGTCCGGTGGGCCCAGGAACCTCGACGATGAGCGCATTGGCACCGAATTGCCTGAGATAGCCTTGTTGATTCATCAACGTGTTCAGCGTCGCGTTTTCCAGGCCCGGGTTACTGACGACTCTTAGCTGGGTGGCGCTGGCCCTTGCGACATACGGCGCAGCAATTTGGCTCGCAGCAAGGCTCAGTCCGAAAAGCCCGGTGCTGCGCAAGAACCGGCGGCGGTTAAAAGTTTGCGTCATCTGAAGTCTCCGTACGCCGGGCAAATCGGCGAGGTGTAGTAAAGCCCGCCCCGGTTCCGTCGCCATAGCGAGGCCGTCGCGAACCGTGCGCGCCCAGACACGCCGCACGCGGACGGGAACCGTTCGTGTATCAACCTGGAGAGCACGTGCTTTGCTGCACCGTGTCCGGAGTCGTCAGGCGGCATGCGCATGGTGAAGGCCATGGGCGGACTATCATTAATTGCCAGCCCAGAATATCGGACTGCGAATTCATGGTCGATGAATCGTGTACACGTATGCCCTGCGCATCGTGACGTGCGTTGTTGCGCGTATCCGTGGCCGGACATACACTGCCTCTGGGATTGCGAGCAGAGAGGTCGACGTTAGCGGGAGAATCCGGATCTTGCATCCTGGTTGCGCTTCGGTCGATTGAATAAAACTACTTTAGACTTAACCAAATGGTAAAACCTGCGGAGGTACGCGACGTGTCGGAGCTCGATTGGTATCTCAAGATCAACGTGAAGGCGCGGCACTTGCGTCTGCTCGTGACGATCGACACATATCGCAATCTGACTCAGGTAGCCGATATCACTCACGTCTCCGTACCGGCCGTGTCCAAGTCACTCGCCGAACTCGAGCGGGGACTTGGACTGACGCTGTTTGAGCGTACTACGCATGGCATTGTGCCCACGGCGTATGGCGAATGCCTGATTCGACATGCGCGAGCGATATTGACTATCCTGCACCAGGCCACCGACGATCTGAAGGTCTTGAGCACGGGGACCGCGGGCAAGGTCCATGTCGGCATGCTGCCCGCCTCGGCTTCGGTGCTGCTGCCGCAGGCGCTTGACCTTCTGAAGCAGCGGTCGCCCGGTACCAATGTGATGGTGACCGAAGGGACCACAGCGTCGCTGCTGCCTGAACTTTGGCAGGGGCAACTTGACCTGGTCGTGGGGCGCCTGCCGCCAAAAGATACGCTTGGCAGCTTCGAGGAAAAGGAGCTTATCGAAGAGCCATTGACGTTGATGACGGGCTGTCACCATCCGTTGGCTCGCAAGAAGGTTCTGAAATGGTCGGACCTGCGTCCCTATCCCTGGATACTGCCGCCGCCCGGTTCGATACTGCGCGATCCGCTGGAGCGGGCACTCGAAGCGCACGAGGTGCCATTGACCAATAACTACATCGAGACGCTCTCGATTCACGTTGCGCGAGCTCACCTGAAAGTCTCCGATTGCATCGCCGTGATGGCCGGTACGCCTTTCAACGATACCTCCCAGGGTCTTCATACTCTGCCGTTGAGCCTGCCTCAACTGCTTCGGCCCGCGGGCGTGTTGTGGAACCGTAATCGCGGCCTGACGCCGAGCGCGGAACTGATGGTTTCGTGTCTGGAAGATGCCGCCCAGAGTCTGTCGACGGGCTCTAACAAAACGTCGCGCCGGGCGTCGACTCCGGCCAGGGCGAAGCGATTGCACCCATCCTCACGCGGGCGGTGAGCCGGTGGATGGAGCACTAGCCGCCTCCGGCATCGATCCAGCTACAAGGGGCGATCTGCCTAGACCATCCGGGTGCGAAGCCCTGCTTTGATGCCCTGAGTGCGCCGCCAGCGCCGGGCGTCTGCACCGGGGCATCCTGCCGTTCTTGCGACGGGTTCTGTTGGGTCGGCCGGAGTCTGTCATTATTCCTTCAAGCGACGCTTGAGCATTTGCTCAAGTCCAGCTCAGTTTTTATCAATTGACGCAAGGCGGTGCACTGGCAAAAATTCGGTGCATAGAGTCAATAATTAATAGCGAAAACGTGAACCACCATCGGTGGCGGCGGCCGTCTTCGGCGTGCTGTGATGATGGATCGCGCAACATTATCGGAGACATGCAGAACAATGAACTACAGGACCGCACTACGCACTTTCGCGGTGCTGATGGGTATTGCCACGACTGCGGTTGCTGGAGCGGCTCCTGGTCAGTCGGTTGAACAGTTTTATAGCGGAAAGACCGTAACACTTCTTGTCAGCGCCGATGCAGGCACACCAACCGATATTATCGCGAGACAATTTGCGCGCTTTTTCGTGAAGTACATGCCAGGGCACCCGCAAGCGGTGGTGATGAATGTGATCGGGGCCGGTGGCATGGTTGCAGCGGCTTCACTTCAGTCCAGACAGCCCAATGACGGCACCGTTATAGGTTTCCTTCAGCGTAATAATCTTTACATTCCGTTGCTTGATCCGAGGCAGAGCCGATTCGACCCGCGCAAAGTGAGGTGGCTCGGTAGTCTGAACAAAGTTGACTACTGCATGGTCGCGATGACCCGGTCTGGTGTAACCACCGCGGATGATCTGTTTAGAAAGAAAATGTTCAGCGGCGCGACCGGATTCTCCAACGAGGATCGAACCCTGCCGGCACTGCTGAACAAGTACCTCGGCACGAAGATAAGCATTGTTCCGGGTTATACGGGACGCGGCGAGGTCTATCTTGCGATGCAACGAGGCGAAGTCGATGGTTGGGCCTCGACCGTTGACGGACTGAAGCAGGGCGATCCGGTGCGGCTGCTGGCCAGCGGAAAGATGAAAGTGCTGCTGGAGCTTGGCTGGAAAAGTCCGCCGGAGTTCCCCGATGTTCCGAACCTGACCGCCTATATCACCAAACCGGAGGTGAAGGCCGTCTTCAATCTGTTCCTGTTGCCTTTCGAGGCGGGACGGCCAATCGCGGTCCCCGAGGGCGTGCCTCAAGATCGTCTTGCCGCGTTGCGTTCGGCTTTCTCAAAGACGATTGCGGATCCCGAGTTCGACGCGACGATGAAAAACGCCGGGTTTCCGGTCGATGCGATTGACGGGGGCGCAGTAGAACAGATCGTCAGCAAGTTGTACACCACGCCCGAACCGCAACTGGAGAGTGCACGCAAGCTCATCTTCAGTCCCGAATGACAGCAATCGACAGCAACCGGCGCGCGCGGGGCCCGGTTCCAACCCCGCGCGTTCCGGTCTGCTGCTGATATAGCCACGAGACTGTCATGCATCCGTTCTGGGCGTATGACGCAATGCTATTTAGAGGTGCGAATAAATGAAACATGAAATAATCGATATTCATCCACATATCATTTCGACGGACACCGTTCGCTATCCTATCGCTCCGCAGCATGGACATCGTTCGGACTGGTCTGCTACACGCGCGATCACGTTCGAACAGATGCTCGCTGAGATGGATGAAGCCGGGGTTGCGAAGGCTGCAATCGTACATTCTTCGACAACCTATGGTCACAACAACGCTTATGTAGCCGACTGCGTGGCGCAGCAGCCGAAGCGATTCACCGGTGTCTATTCCTTCGATCTGCTGGCGGCCGACGCACTCAATACTTTCGATTACTGGCTGGCCCATGGCATGGGCGGAATTCGACTTTTCACCGGCGGCGCGACGCATCAGGGTGATGGGAGCTGGCTGGTCGATCCGGCGACCTTCCCGATCTGGGAACGCTGTTCGGAGATCGGTATGACCATGGTGGTCCAGACGACGCTGACCGGTGTGCCGATGGTGGCCGAACTGGCGGCGCGCTTCCCTAACGTGAGGATCGCGGTCGATCACTGCGCCCGGCCGGTCCTCGAAGATGGGCCGCCGTATGCCGCCTGCGCGGAGCTGTTCGAACTGGCGAAATACGACAACGTCTATATGAAGATCACGCCACGTACCTTCGACCTGGCGCAGGCGGCACCGGGTGGAGCAGAGGCGTTTTTCCCTCACCTCGTGAAGGTGTTCGGCGCGGACCATCTTGCTTTTGGTTCGAACTATCCGGCTTCGGCGGGGCCACTCAGGAAGCTGATCGATCAGGGGCACGCCTGTTTCGCCTCGCTGAGCGAGGACGAGCGTGCCTGGGTCTGGGGCCGCACGGCCCAAATCCTCTATCCCGCTCTTTCTGGGCAGAGCCTGTAACGTGCCGAAGACAAAGGCGCGGGAGTGCCGGAAAGGGCGACCGTCAGCCACCGTCTCCTCACGTGCCTTCCCGGTCCCGTACCGGCCAGGTACTCGGGCGGCAACTATGCTTACGGTGGTTGCACCCGGCCTTTCGGAAGATGCACCATCTGCTACGATGCGCGCATCCTCGCCCCCAGCTGGCTGACAGAGTGGGCCTGCTGAGCTTGCTCGCTAATCTGGATGACTCATGGAATTTTTCAACGATGCAACGTTGGCGGCGGCAGGTCATGCGTTGTCGACGCTCTTGCAGTTCCACCGTCTGATCTTTCTCGTGTTCGGCGTCGTGGTTGGCCTGGCGATCGGACTGTTGCCCGGGATCGGCGGACTGACCGGCTTCGCATTACTGGTGCCGTTCACCTACACGATGGATCCCTACGCGGCCTTTGCGATGTTGCTCGGCATGGCTTCAGTCATCACGACTTCGGACGTGATCCCGGCGGTGCTGTTCGGCGTGCCGGGCCACGCCGCTTCGCAGGCGACCGTACTCGACGGTCTGCCGATGACCAAACGCGGCGAAGCTTCACGCGCGCTGAGTGCGTGCTACACGTCCTCGCTTTTTGGCGGGCTGATCGGAGCGGTCATCCTGGCAGTCTCCTTGCCTCTGGTCCGGCCATTTGTCCTCTCGATTGCCACCCCCGAGATGCTGGGGCTGACTATCTTCGGTATCTCGATGGTGGCGTCGCTATCGGGTAATGCGCCACTGAGAGGTATCGTCGCAGCCTGTTTCGGCATTCTCGTAGGCATGATCGGCACGAATGTCGAGACCGGGCAAATGCGCTGGACGGGTGATCTCCTTTATCTGCAGGATGGCGTTCCGCTGGTGCCGATCATTCTTGGCATCTTCGCGCTGCCCGAACTATGTGAGCTCGCTATCCGGCGTACGGCGATCGCGGGGAACATGCAGTTCAGTTCGCGCGAGGGAATGCGGCAGGGCGTGACCGATACGCTGCGAAACTGGTTTCTGGTTATTCGGTGCGGCGGGCTGGGGGCGCTCCTTGGCGCGATTCCCGGCATTACCGGCGCAGTAACGGACTGGATCGCCTATGGTCATGCAATGCAAACCTCGAAAGGTGCGAGGGAATCTTTTACCACAGGCGATGTACGCGGCGTTATCGCCCCGGAGGCGGCCAATAACGCGAGAGAGGGTGGTAGCCTGGTGCCCATCCTGGCTTTCGGTGTACCCGGCGGTGCAGCGCAGGCCATTCTTCTCGGCGCGATGATGGTGCACGGATTCATACCCGGCCCCGACATGTTGACCAAGCATCTGGACCTGACCTATTCGATGGTCTGGTCCATCGCTCTCGCCAATATCTTTGGCGCGGGCCTGTGCTTCCTGCTCAGTGGGCAATTTGCCAAGATCTCGACGCTTCGCTATACGCTCATCCTGCCCGTCATCATGCCCATCATCTATGTGGGTGCGTTCCAGGGTTCGCGCAACTGGGGCGATCTGTTCGTATTGCTGATTGCCGGGGTGATCGGCTGGACCATGAAACGTCTGAAATGGATGCGTCCACCGTTGATCCTCGGTCTGGTGCTCGGCGTGCTGATGGAGCGTTACATGACGATTTCCGTCATGCGATATGGCGCGCACTGGTTATTGCGGCCGGGCGTCATGGTTCTTCTCATGCTCGCTGCGCTGATCTTTCTCAATCCACTGTTCAAACTGGTTCGCAGAGGCGGTCTTGCACAGCTCAAGCCGAGTGGGAAAGTCAAACTCAAGCTCGAAGACTTCATGTATCTGTTCTTCATCGGCGTAGGGATTTACATGCTGGCGACCGCGCAGGGCTGGCTCTTCATGGCCAGAATAGGACCGACGGTGGTAGCAAGCATTCTCATCATTGCCGGGACGCTTAGTCTGGCGAACAAGGTCTTGGTTGCTCCGCTCCCTGCCCGGCCGGCGCATGGAGGCGGCATCCACATGGATGTAGCGAGCAGCAATGACGAAAGCCTGGCAAACCGAACCGTTTTGCTGCGGGCAGCGAGATTCTTTGGCTGGTTCCTCGCATTTCTCGCCTGCATGGCGCTGATCGGCATGATCCCGACCGTCCCGCTCATGATCGTGGCCTTCATGCGCGTCGAGGGGCGCGAGTCGTGGCGGCTCAGCCTGATTGTCGCGCTGTGCGTGACGGCGCTGCTCTACGGGATATTCCAGCAGATCATTCACATCCCTTGGCCGAGCAGCCTGTTGGGTCAGTTTTTCCCCATGCTGGCAGTCGGGGGTGCGTGAGGTTGCTGCGGAGTCGCGGGCATCCGCCAGACGCAGAGTGAATTTCTCGGGGCTGGAGTCGGATCGGTACGGGGCGTGTGCCGATGCGAGATCCTGCTTCGGCATCGTTTCATGGGAAGGAGAGGGCAAGATGGACAATCGACTCGAACGTATCGACCCGGAGAAGGCCTCCGATGAGCAGCAGAAAGTGATTGCGCGGCTAGGCGAAGGGCGAGGACGTATTCCTACGCCGTTCAATATCTGGCTGCACAATCCACATCTGGCCGAAGGGATGGAAATCATCGGCACCCATGTCGATCGCTCGCCCGTGCTCAGCGAAGCGGAGACCGAGGTGGCGATCCTCTCGACGGCGGTCTTCTGGAACGCGCCCTATGTGGTCGCCAACCACCGTCGCCATGCGCTGAAAGCGGGCATTCCCGAAGCTGTAATCAATGACATCATCGAAAAACGCCGCCCCGAACCGGTCGACGGACGCCTGGGCGTGGTTTGCGAAGCGGTTTGCGATATTCTTGCCGGCGGCGCGATCGACGACGCGCGCTTTGCCCGTTACGACGCCGAGCTTGGCCGTGCCGTGATTGCCGAACTGCTGATTACCGTAGGCTATTTCACCTCGGTTTCGCTCGCCATGACGCTGCACGCGCTGGAACCCAAGGGCTGATCGTTCATCCCGCGGCAGGAGACCTGAGTCCGTGGCGCGGGACCTGCCGCTATCGCGAATGGACGCCGTTTTTGCCGAACATAACCATGCATATCGACCCACGCTTTTATACCGCCGCGCATAAAACACAAGAGTGGGCCCCGGCATGACGCACGTATCCAAAACATCGGCGCTGGCGGTAGACGCGGATGCTGGCGTGTCCGCCCTGCTGGGCCAGCCGTCGTTCAGGCGGTATATGGCAGCTCGCGTCGGTTCCATCACGGCCCAGCAGATGATCTTGCTCGCGGTTAGCTGGCACATGTATGACCTGACATCGAGTGCGTGGGATCTCGGCCTCGTCGGACTTTTTCAGTTCATGCCTGGGCTCGCCACGACGTTTGTCGCAGGGCATTGCGCCGATCGCATGCATCGTGGCCGGATCGTCGCAGTCTGTCTTGCGGCCCAGGCCATCATAGCCGCGCTGCTCGCCGTAGCGACCCTCACGCATGTTGTGACGCGCGACGTGCTGCTCGGACTTGCGCTCGTCCTCGGCGCGATCCGGCCGTTTCAGATGTCGGGACAGCAAGCATTGCTGCCGATGCTCGTTTCGCCAGGGTTGCTGGCCAGATCGATGGCGCTCAGCACGGTCGTCCAGCAGATATGCGTGGTCGCCGGTCCCGCCTTGGGTGGTCTGCTGTTCGCGATTGGCATCAACGCCGTCTATCTGACCTGCGCCGCGCTTTTCTGCGTGAGCGCCGTGATGTGCGCATTCGTGCGTTACGACTACGTGCCGCCGCCGCGCGAGCCCGTCACGGCAGGAACGATCCTCGCGGGATTGCGCTTTGTGTGGAGCAACCCTTTGCTGCTCGGTGGCATCTCGCTCGACCTGTTCGCGGTTCTGTTCGGGGGCGCCACTGCGTTGTTGCCTGTCTACGCGAGACAGATCTTGCATGTCGGGCCGCAAGGACTGGGATTGCTGCGCTCCGCACCGGCCGTGGGCGCGTTCTGCGTGGGCCTCTTTTTGTCGCGGCATGCCATTCGGAGCGGTGTCGGCAAGAAGCTGCTGATTGCTGTAGCCGTGTACGGCATCTGCATCGCGGCCTTCGGGCTCTCACGATCGTTTCCCGTATCACTGGTGCTGCTGGCGATCGCGGGCGGCGCCGATACGATCAGCGTCGTCGTGCGGCAGACCCTGGTCCAGTTGGAAACGCCCGATCGCATGCGCGGACGAGTCTCAGCCGTGAACACACTGTTCATTGGTGCAAGCAACCAGCTCGGGGAATTCGAATCCGGGGCGACTGCGACCGTGTTCGGCGTGGTCGGCTCAGTCGTGTTCGGTGGCTGTGCAACGATCCTTGTCAGCGTTGCATGGAGTCGTTTATTCAAGCCGCTTGCCAGGCGCGATACCTTGCACTGACCGCCGCGACTCCGCGGCCACTCGCTCATCCTGATTGATCGCCAGGATGCACTGCGTCGCGAACCACTGCGACGCAGTGTCTGCGCGTCCCCCAAGCACACTTTCCATCGTCGCTTCTTCTGCCGTTTCCAGCATCAGAGCGCCTCATCAGCGCACCTATGACTTTACCAAATGGTTAAGTGCGCCGCCCTTTATTTCAATAGACGGAAAGCGCGCTCCGCAAGATCATGTAGCCAGCTAAATCTCCCGCACATCGATGCAGCGCGCCTATGTCGGCGCGTAGCTGCAACGCTCAGCGGGTCAATCGAATACGGCTATTCAAACAGGAGACCCCGTTGACCAGAAAAGTCCCGCTCAAGATTGCAATCGCTGAGCATCCACATACGTCGGCTATCCGTAACGGTTCCATTCCCATTGAGGGCGTGGATGCCGAGTTCATCACCGTCCAGCCGCAGATCGGCGCGTTTCGCCGCATGGTTCGCGATGTCGAATTCGACGTCTGCGAACTGGCGCCGACGACCTACATCATCGCCCGTGCCTATGGTGCACCTTTCGTTGGTTTGCCGGTCTTCGTCGTGCGTCGTTTCCACCACGGCGGCCTGCTGGTGCGTCCGGACGCCGGCATCAAGACTCCGAAGGACCTCGAAGGCAGGAAGGTCGGCGTGCGCGCGTACTCGGTCACGACCGGTGTCTGGACCCGTCAGGTGCTGATCGATGAATTCGGCCTGGATTCTTCCAAGGTGACCTGGGTGGTCGACGACGAAGAACACGTCACGCAACTCAAGCTGCCGTCGAACGTCATCCACGCACCGGCTGGGAGTTCGCTGGCGGAAATGATGGCCACGGGCGAACTGTCCGCAGGCTTTGCCGCCGCCGCAGGGATTGGCCGCACCGGCGCGCCGACGGGTGGGTGGAAGGAAGTCGAAGCCGACTATCCCGATCTGCTGCCCAACGCGACCGAGCTCGAGAAGGAATACTACGCGCGCACCGGCGTCTATCCGATGCACGGCACCATCGTCGTGAAGGACTCGGTGCTCGCTGAGCATCCGTGGATCGCGAAATCGATCTACGACGCTTTCGCCCAGGCGAAAAAGGAGTGGCTGGCGCGCCTCGATGCCGGCGAGGCCACGAGTGCCAGCGACAGGAAGTATCTCGAACTGCGCAAGATCGTCGGACACGATCCGCTGCCGTATGGCTTGCAGGAAAACCTCAAGACAATTGAAACGCTGGAAGCGACCGCGTTCAGGCAAGGTCTGACGCCGCGCCGCCTGTCGATCAACGAACTGTTCGTGGACCCGCTGGCCCGCTGAGAGGCTCGCAATTTTTCTTGCACGGGACTGGAGTAAGGCCTGACGTGCCTTGCTGCGGCCCGATGGAGACAACATGATTATCGATTGCCACGGTCACTTCACGACCGTCCCCGCTTCCTTCCGCGCCTGGCGTGCCAGGCAGGTCGAGTTCGCGAACGATCCGGCCAACGCACCTTCGCCCGACGACGCTCATGTGAGCGACGACGAAATCCACGAAGCGATCGGCAACGGCCAGCTCAGGCTGCAAAGGGAGCGCGGCAGCGACCTCACACTGTTCTCGCCGATCGCGGGCCTGATGAGCCACCATCTGGGCAACGAACGCACGAGCCTGGAATGGGCCGGGGTATCGAACGACCTCGTGTACCGCGTCACCGAACTCTATCCGGACAACTTCGCGCCGGTGTGCCAGTTGCCGCAATCGCCGGGTGTCGCGCCTGCCAACTCGATCCCGGAGCTGCGGCGCTGCGTCGAACAACTGGGTTTTGTGGGCTGCAACCTGAACCCCGATCCGAGCGGCGGCTACTGGACCGGCAAGCCGATGACCGATCGCGAGTGGTATCCGCTTTACGAAGCGCTCGTCGATCTGGATGTACCCGCGATGATCCACGTGGCGGCTTCGTGCAACCCGTGCTTCCACGGCACGGGGGCGCACTACCTGAACGCCGACACCTCGGTGTTCATGCAACTTCTGCAAGGCAACGTTTTCAAGGACTTTCCGACGCTGCGTTTTGTGATCCCACACGGTGGCGGCGCGGTTCCCTATCACTGGGGGCGTTATCGGGGCATGTCGCTCGAAATGTGCGACCGCCCGCTCGAAGGGCTGCTGGATAACATCTTCTTCGACTCCTGCGTCTATCACAAGCCGGGTGTCGAGCTGCTCACCAGGGTCATTCCTGCCGACAACGTGCTGTTCGGGTCGGAGATGATCGGCGCGGTGCGTGGCAAGGATCCGGCAACGGGCCAGTATTTCGACGACACGAAGCGCTACATCGACGCGTGCACGGCGCTCACCGACGAAGACCGCTACAAGATCTTTGAAGGCAATGCACGGCGCGTGTATCCGCGGCTCGATGCGCGCCTGAAAGCGCGTGGCAACTGAGGTCGGCGCCGGCCGAATGCAATGAATCAAGTATAGAGACAGGCACTGAGACACTCATGACTTCCCCAATTGTTGATATTCACCCACACATCATCTCCGACGACGAGAACCGCTATCCGCCGGCGCCCCTGTTCGGCAAGCGTTCGGACTGGTCGAAGGAACGTCCGACCACGGTCGAGACGCTGATCGGGTCGATGGACGCCGCGGGCGTGGCCAGGGCCGCTGTGGTGCATTCGTCGACCACCTACGGCTTCGACAACAGCTACGTGGTGGACGGTTGCGCGAAGTATGCGGACCGCCTGGTCGCAGTCGGTTCGGTCGACGTGCTCCAGCCGGACGCGCCGCAGCGTATCCGCGAATGGGTGGTTCAGGGCCTTGCCGGTCTGCGTCTGTTCACGGGCGGCAGCACGAAAGAATTCGACCCGAGCGAACTCGACGATCCGCGTTCGTTCCCGGCGTGGGAACTGTGCGGCGAACTCGGCCTGCCGATGTGCATCCAGACGGGGCCGATCGGTCTGCCGCAAGTCACGGCGCTCGCGAAACGCTTCCCGACGGTTGCGATCATCCTCGATCACCTGGGCCGGCCGGAAGTGGCGGACGGTGTACCGTATGCAGCCGCAAGGAGCCTGTTCGACCTGGCGCCGTTCGGGAACATCTATCTGAAGCTGACGCCGCGCATCTTCGGCGACGTGAAGAAGGAGAAGGCGAGCGCCGGGACGTTCTTCCCGCGTGTGGTGGAAGCGTTTGGTGCGCAACGGATGGCATGGGGATCGAACTATCCCACCTCGCCGGGCACGCTCGCAGAGATTCTCGCCACCGCTCAGGCAGGGCTGGCATGCCTGAGCGAAGAAGACCGCGCGTGGGTCTTCGGCAAGACTGCGCAGAAACTGTATCCGGCATTGGGT
Organism: Paraburkholderia sp. SSBN10T; assembly: GCF_056619545.1. NCBI lineage: Bacteria > Pseudomonadati > Pseudomonadota > Betaproteobacteria > Burkholderiales > Burkholderiaceae > Paraburkholderia > Paraburkholderia sp. SSBN10T. Next base: position 47,077 of record NZ_JBWQQI010000027.1, on the reverse strand, counting down.
TCCGGACGAGATTCAGTGTTCAAGGACAAGAGAGAACTGGCATGAGCGATACCCGCCTTAACAGCATCATTCGCGCGTTGGAATCGGGCAAGCCCGCGTTCGCAGCGTTTTCCAAACTGGACAAGCAGAACGCCATCGAGATGAGCGACGCGCCGTATGACGGGCTCATCTTCGAGATGGAACACAACCCGTACGACGTGACGGCACTGGGCGACGCGCTGCAATACATGCTTAGCCGCAAGCAGATCGCCGAGTCCGGTTCGGTGGCGCCGCGCGTCACGCCGATTGCCCGTATCCCGGCCAACGGTGCTGAGATGAACCAGTCGTTTGCGAAACAGGTGCTCGATCGCGGCGCCTATGGCGTGATCTGGCCGCACGTGTCGACGGTGGAGCAGGCTTATAACGCCGTCGCATCGTGCCGCTATGCCCGGCCCAAGGATGCACCGCTGTATGAACCGAAGGGCATCCGTGGCGATGGGCCCGCCAATGCGGCGCGCTACTGGGGCTTGAGTATGGCCGACTACTACCGGAAGGCCGACGTGTGGCCGCTCGCACCCGAAGGAGAAATCCTCGTGGGCCTGATGTGCGAAAGCACCGAGGCGATCGAAAACCTCGACGACATTCTTGCGAATGTGCCGGGCATCGGCTTCATCCTGATCGGTGAAGGCGACCTCAGTCAGCAACTCGGCTATCCGCGTCAGTACGAGCACCCGGTGGTAGTCGATGCAATGCGTCAGATCGTCGAGACGTGTCACAAGCACAACGTGGTGGTCGGCAATCCGCACGTCAACGCGAAGAACCACAAGCGTCTGCTCGACGAAGGTTATCGTTTCCTGATCTCGGCTCCGCTGAAGAGCTACGGAGTGGTCGGCATGGCGCGCGAGATGGCGGGGTATTGAATGAACGGAGCTGAAAGCCTGGTTGCGACATTGGTCGATCAGGGCGTCGACATCTGCTTTGCCAACCCCGGCACGTCGGAAATGCACTTTCTGGCGGCACTCGAAAACCCGAAGATGCGCAGCGTGCTGTGTCTCTTCGAAGGGGTGGCGACGGGTGCGGCGGACGGCTGGTATCGGATGAAGGACAAGCCGGCCTCCACCTTGCTCCACCTCGGGCCGGGTTTGGCAAACGGGCTGGCGAACATCCATAACGCGAAGCGTGCGTCGTCGGGGATGGTCAACATCATCGGCGAACATTCAGCCTCGCACCTCAAGTACGATCCGCCGCTGAGCTCGGACATCGAAGCCATCGCACGTCCGCTGAGCCATTGGGTTCGCCGCGCGGAATCGGCGGACACGATTGCGTGGGATGCGTCGAGGGCGGTGGCGAAGGCGTCCGAACACCCCGGCCAGATCGCGACGCTGATTCTTCCGGGCAATACGTCGTGGCAACAGGCGGGCGCGCCGATCGTTCCGCCGCGCACAGAAACTTCGCGCAAGGCGCCGGATGCAGCGCGGATCGAACACGTGGCGCGTGTGCTGCGCTCAGGCGAACCCACGCTGATCATTCTCGCCAACAAGGCGACGCGTGGCGCTGCGCTGGAACGTGCAGGCAAGGTCGCAGCGGCAACGGGCGCGCGGCTGGGCTCACAGTTCTTCTCCGCGCGCATCGAACGCGGCGCAGGACGTGTGCCCATCGAGCGGATTCCGTATGCAGTGCCGCTTGCCCGTGAATTCCTCAAGGACTTCAGGCATATCGTCACGGTTGAGACCGTCGAGCCAGTCGCTTTCTTCAGCTATCCTGACAAGCCGAGCCTGCTGAAGCAGGAAGGCACGCTGGTGCATACGCTCGTTGAAGCGGACGAAGACAGCGCACTCGCGTTCGACATGCTGCTGGACGCGCTGGGTGCGCTCGGCGCAATCAGCACCGCACGGAAGCAGGAGCGCATCGAGACGCCCGTGCCGACTGGTGCGCTCAATCCGCTCAGCATCGCGTATGCGCTGGCTGCTGCGTTGCCGGAGGACTGCATTCTCGTGGACGAGTCGTTGACCACCGGCCGCGAGACGATGGGCTACACCAGGGATGCGGCGCCGCACGATCTGATCAACAACATGGGCGGCTCGATCGGCTACGCGACGCCGGTGGCAACGGGTGCCGCGCTGGCCTGTCCGGACCGGCGCGTGTTCTGCATGGTCGGCGACGGCAGCGCGATGTACACGATCCAGTCGCTGTGGACCCAGGCTCGCGAGAACCTGAACATCACGACGATCATCTTCGCCAACAACAGCTACGCAATCCTCAAGGCCGAGTACGCCAACATGGGCGCCGGCACGCCGGGCGAGCGCGCGTTGTCGATGATCGACATCGATCGTCCGCGGATCGACTGGCTCGCGATGGCGAAGAGCATGGGCGTGCCCGCCGTGGCCGTCGATACCGCAGAGGGCTTCCATAAGGCCATGGTCGACTCGACCCGCGAACCGGGGCCGAGTCTGATCGAGGTCAGGCTGTAAATCTATTCAAGGGTAAGGAAAGACACCATGACATCGACGATCACTGAGGTGCCCGTATTGCGCACCAATCTGGCGGACTATCCGGTCACCAAAGCGATGAAGGACGGACGCGTGAGCTCGGACCTCGTCAAGCTCGACTATTGCGGCCCGACCCCGGCACATAACGGCTTCAAGGCGATGGTCCGCGAAAACAGGTTCGATGCGGGCGAACTGGCGATCGTGACGTTCCTGCAGGCCAAGGCCTATGGCAAACCCTACGTGCTGCTGCCGACGCCGATCTCGGGCCGCTTCCAGCATCATTGCGCGGGCTACAACATCGACTTCGGCCATCTGGACCCGAAGGACATCGAAGGCAAGAGAGTGGGCGTGCGCACCTATACGCAAACCACGGCGCTGTGGATCCGCGGTATCCTGCGTCACGAATACGATGTCGATCTCGACAAGGTCACGTGGATGACGCTCGGCGACGGCCACCTCGCCGAGTACAGCGATCCGGGCAACTGCGAGCGCCTGCCCGCCGGTTCGTCGATCCCGCAGATGATGCTCGAAGGTGCGCTGAGTGCAGCACTGCTCGGTGAAGACATGCCGAAAGACCCGCGGGTGCGCACGCTTGTTCCCGATGCGCAGGCCGCAGCCAAAGACTGGTTTGCGCGCGAAGGCGTGGTGCCGATCAACCACATGTTCGTCGTGCATCAGGACGTGTCGAAGCAGCACCCGGAAGTGGTCCGCGAGCTGTACCGGATGATCGTCGAAAGCCGCGCGCTGACCGAAGGCGGCGTGCCGGCCGTGTTTCCGCCGATCGGGCTGGAAGCGAACCGCAAGGGCATCCAGCTCGCCATCGACTGGGCGCTGGATCAGAAGATCATCGCGCGGCGGCTATCTGTCGACGAGCTGTTCGACGACGTGACCGGCAGCCTCGGGTGAGTGATGAAAGATGGTGAGTGAGGGCCACCGGGGTTGAACCCACCGCGCTTGGAGGTGGCTCCGGCAATCACCTCACCATTATGCGAAGATAAAAGCGAAGCGCAGAAGAGCGCTCGGAAACGGAGAGAATAATAACGGAGATGAACGGATGGAGACAACTCGACTGAGCCGGCCGTCCCGCGAGAATCGCTGGAGCATTCTCGTGCTGCTTGCGCTCGGGTTGATGATCTCGTTTGTGGATCGCGCGAGCATGTCGGCAGCGCTCGCGGATCACCATTTCGTGCATGAATTTGCGCTGACGCATGTCGAGCGAGGCTGGCTCGGCTCTGCCGTCTTCTGGTCCTACGCTTTGCTTCAGTTGCCGATGGGCTGGCTGGTTGATCGCTACGGCGTCAAATGGCCTTACGCAATCTGCTTTGCGCTTTGGTGCGTGGCGGCAGCCGCCACGGGCATGGTCGGCACGCTCTCCGCGTTGATCCTCGTGCGCCTGATGATTGGCGCCGCTGAAGCCGTAGTGGTTCCCGCAACATACCGTTACCTCGCCAATAACTTCAAGGAAACCCAGAAAGGCACGGCGCTCGGGATTTATTCGATCGGCGGCAAGATGGGACCGGCGCTGGGTGCACCGATTGCGGCCTGGCTGATCGTCACGAGTTCATGGAAGGTGATGTTCATTGCCACTGGCCTCGTCGGGCTGATCTGGCTGATACCCTGGTTGCGGATGCTGCGGAACGATTTCCCGTCCGGCGCTGAGCTCATAGTTGCGAAGGAACGGGCGGCCTCGGTGCCGCTTGGCAATCTGTTGTCGAGCCCGGTGGTATGGGGCGGATTAATCACCAATTTCTGCTACAGCTATTTTTCGTTTTACTGCATGACCTGGATGCCGGCCTATCTGGTCGAACAGCGTGGTCTTTCGCTGAAGCAGTCAGGGCTCTATACCTTCGTAAGCTTCGCCGGCATTGCGATCGTGGCGGTGCTTGCGGGATGGGCGGCAGACCGGCTGATCGCGCGTGGCCACGATGCTGTGGTCGTGCGCAAGTCCTTTATCGTGGCAGGGTTTGTGGGTGGCACGACCGTCTTGCTTGGAGCCTATGCGCGCTCGCCGCAAATGGCCTTGTTCTGGAATGTGATGTCACTGTCGCTGCTGGGCCTCGTGACGGCAAATAACCTGGCGCTGGTCAAACTCACCCTGATCCCCAAGCCGGCAGTCGGTCTGAACACGGGCTTGCAGCAGGTAGCGACCAGTCTGGCAGGCGGGATCTCGGCTAGCCTGTCGGGCTGGCTGCTCCATTTGAGTGGCAGTTACACGCTACCCATGCTGGCCATTTTCGGGTTTCTCATGCTGGGGGCGGCCAGTGCGGTCGTGTTACTGCGGCGGAAATGGGCGCCGAAAGTTAATGGTCGCGGAACTGAACGGGGGGCGGCAGAGGAACTGGCGGCGGGTTCCCCCGGACATTAGTACGGTTCTCATCGTTCTAAAGAAATCAGCCCGTGCGGCGGGTCGCGCCACCGACTCTTCGCCGTTACAGCGGCACTGCCCCAGGATTTTGAGCCAGTTCACACGCAAAACCGGATCGTGATAGATTCCCGGCTGCGGCACTCAGTGCCGCACACGTTCTCTGGGCGGGGTGCAATTCCCCACCGGCGGTAATCGCGTCACAGACGCGTAGCCCGCGAGCGCTTGCCGCGTCTTTGGATGCGGCAAGGTCAGCAGACCCGGTGTGATTCCGGGGCCGACGGTCATAGTCCGGATGAGAGAGAGCGGGGATGCTGTTCGCGCTTACGCGCGACTTGGCCCCTGTGCGCCCTTTTTACTTTCACACAGGAGATTGCCAAGTGGCCCCTAGCTATCCTCAGTCCGCCTCACCCGCTCGTCGCATCGCCTTCATCCAGGCCTGCTGGCATAAAGACATCGTCGACCAGTGCCGGACCTCGTTCGTCGCGGAGCTTGCGCGCGCCGGATATGCCGAAGCGGATTGCGATTTCTTCGAAGTCGCCGGTGCGTTCGAAATCCCGCTGCAGGCAAAAATCCTCGCGAAAAGCGGTCTATATGCGGCGGTGGTCGGCGCCGGACTGGTTGTCGACGGCGGCATCTACCGTCATGAGTTCGTCGCCCAAGCCGTGATCTCAGGGCTGATGCAGGTGCAGCTCGAAACCGAAACGCCGGTACTTTCAGCGGTGCTGACACCGCATCACTTTCACGGCTCTAGCGAACATGTGCAGTTCTTCCGCGAGCATTTCGTCGTGAAGGGCGCGGAAGCGGCGCGCGCATGCGTCGACACGATCGCCAGGATCGCGGCGCTGCACGATGCGGCGCGTTCGGGTGCGGCTGCATCGGTGGCCCAGGCTGCCTGACGCATCGATAAAGCCGGCGCTTCAACAGCGCCGGCGGCGCGCTTTTACTTTTCGCTGCGACCTAGTGGTCGTCGGCAAAGATGATTTCGATGCCTTTGCCCGCGAGCCAATCCACGTAATCCTGCGAGAGGCCGCGGTCGGTCACGACCGTATGCACGCGGTCCATGGCGCCGAACGTCGCAAACTCGCGCCGCCCGAATTTCTGCGAATCGGCCAGCAGATAGACGTGCCTTGCCGCACCGATCATGCCGTGTTTTACGTGCAGATCGATGAAGTCCGGATAGGAAATGCCGACGTCCTTTGAGACACCGCCGGCGGCCAGAAAGAGCTTGTCGACGAACATGCCTTCAAAGAACGCCGACGCTTTTTCACCCGATACGGCAATCGTCTCCGGCTTGAACTGCCCGCCGGTCAGCATCACGCGGTTCGTCGGATCGTTGCCGAGCATCATGGCGATGTTCAACGCGTTCGTCACGATGCGCAGGTGCTGATGGCCGACCAGATTCTTCGCCAGCTCGGTGGTGGTCGCGCCGCAGTCGAGAATCACCGAATCGCCGCTTGCCACGAGGCTCGCCGCTTTGGCGCCGATCCACACCTTCGCGGCGGTGGGTTGCAGATGGCTCATGCCCGTGCCGTCGAACATATACGACAGCGTTTTCAGACGCACAAGGCCGTGCACGCGCTCGACCAGGCCGTCTCGTTCCAGGGCATCCACGTCCTTGCGGATGGTCGGCATCGATACGTCGAATGTCCGGGCCAGATCGGATAGCTTCGCGGTCTTCGTGTCCCGCACGTGCGCGTAAATGCTTTCCCAGCGAGTTTTCTGATCCATCTCTACCTTCCCTGTACGCGTGGCAGGCCGACTTTGAGCCGCTTCTGACCGCCCTGGTTGGAATTGCCATCGCATTTGATTTCCTTTGATTATAGCTCGACTTTCTCTTTGGAAAGTCCCTGCGGCGTCCCTGGTGCTCGCCCGGATCGTATCTCTGGGCTTGCCAGCAAGGCAACGTGCCCGTTTCATACGGACTGGCGATGGCGCCTGGGTAATCCCTGGTTAGAAATCAACAGAAACAACTTGACGGAGAGGCGTTGCAAAACGAAACTAAAAGCAATTCAAATGCAAACCAAAAGAAACATCATGGAAAATCCGCACACCCTTGCCGATGCCGCCTTGCGGGCCCATGCCCGCGAGATCCGCAAGAAGATCTGCGTGATGAATGCGACAGCCAGGAGTGGTCACACGGGCGGCGACATGTCCGAAGTGGACATCCTCGTGGCGCTCTATTTCCGCGTGATGCGCTACCGGCTCGATCCGCTCGTCTGGCACGACCAGTTCGTCTTGAGCAAAGGGCATGGCGTGGGCGGGTTGTATTGCTGCTTTAGCGAACTGGGCTGGCTGCCGGCCGCTGAACTGTCGACCTATCTGCGCGACGATTCGCGTCTGCCGGGCCATCCCGTGCGGCAGAAACTGCCGGAATTCGTCACGGTCAACACCGGCGCGCTCGGTCACGGCTTGCCGATTGCCGGAGGACTCGCGCTCGCCAAGCAGCGCCGCGCTGCCGGTGGCGACGCCGGGCGCGTGTTCGTGCTGACCGGCGACGGCGAGCTGGAAGAAGGATCGAACTGGGAGGCGCTGATGGCGGCCAGCCATTTCCGTCTCGACAATCTTGTCGTCATCGTCGACCGCAATCATCTGCAACTCGCCGACACGACCAAAAGCATCATGGATCTGGAACCGCTGGCGGAGAAACTGGCGGCCTTCGGCATGGAAGTATTCGAAACCGACGGCAATGATCCGGTCGGCCTGTCGAAACTGCTTGAAAGCCTTGATTTCAAAAATGGCAGGCCCAAGGCTGTGATTGCCCAGACGATCAAGGGCCGCGGTGTGTCGTTCATGGAGAACGTTGCCGCGTGGCACCACAAGTACCCGAATGAAGACGAACTCATCCTCGCATTGAAGGAGCTGGACCATGCATGAAGCGGCGGATTTGCGCGACGGCGTCGTCAGCGCTCTGTTCGAGCTGGCCGACGCGGGCGCAGACGTGATCGTGATGGTCAGCGATTCGACCTCGACCTCGAAGATCGGCGCGTTCCAGAAGCGCTATGGCGACCGGGTCGTCAATGTCGGCATCGCCGAGCAGAACATGGTTGGGATGGCGGCGGGGATGGCGCTCGGCGGGCACATCGTGTTTACCGCGAATGCCGCGCCGTTCCTGGTGGCGCGGGCCAACGAACAGGTCAAGAACGATATTTGCTACAGCAGCACGAATGTCAAGATGCTGGGCCTGAACGCAGGTGTCGCGTATGGCCCGCTGGCGTCGACCCATCACGCGATCGACGACATCTCGATCATGTGCGGACTGGGCAACGTGCAGATTTTTGCGCCGTGCGACGCGCTCGAAGCCGCGCAGATTGTCCGCTATGCCGCGAGCGTCGATGGCCCGGTGTATATCCGGCTCGACAACGCGAAGTTTCCGGTGCTGCACGAAGCCACGCATGTGTTCGAGGCGGGCCAGCCCGACGTGGTGCGGCAGGGCCTGGGCGACGCACGTGGCGGGAGCGTCGCAATCGTCGCGCTCGGCTCGGTCGTCGGCGAGGCGTTCGCGGCCTGCGAGGCGCTCGACGCGCACGGCATTGCCCCGACGCTGATCAATCTGTCGTCGATCCGGCCGCTCGATACCGCCAGGCTCGCGGAGATTCTCGCCGCACACGATGCGATCGTGACCGTCGAAGAGCATTCGCTGCATGGCGGCATCGGCGCGCTGGTTGCCGTGCAACTGGCGCGGCGCGGTCTTGCGCGGCGCCTGCGCATGCTGGGGGTGACAGAAGGGGAGTTCGCGCACTATGGCACTCGCGCCGGCATTCGCAAGTACTACGGGATCGACGCGCAAGGGATCGAGCGCGCCGTGCTCGAGCTGGTCAACACATCCGTCGCTGCCGCTTGAGAAGCCGGCGCGCACAGATCGAACGGCAAGGCGATCTGAATACACCGAATTCAGGAGACAAAAATGGCAACTCAGTACGACATGTCGCTGCGGCACGGCGTCGACTTCGATTTTCGCCTTGACGGCAAAGTGGCGGTCGTGACCGGTGGGCTCGGCGGCATCGCAATGGCGACCAACGAAGCACTGATCGGCAAAGGCGCACGTATCGCGATTCTGTATCCGCGTTTCGAGCAGGACAAGGTGAGTGCGGCGCTCGAAACGCTCGGCGCCGCGCATGCGGCGGCGTTTCCCTGCGACGTGGGCAATGAAGACGATGTCGCCGCCGCCATCGCCGCCGCGGCGCAGCACTTCGGCGCGCTGCATCTGCTCGTCAACGCGGCGGGCACGATCACGTTGACGCCGGCCGAAGACATCACGCTCGACGAATGGCGCAGGCAGATCGACGTGAATCTCACGGGGCCGTTCCTGTGCTCGAAGCATTTTGCGCGGCATGTGTTTGCGCGCGGACATAAGGCGAAGATCATCAACATCGCGTCGCAGGCCGCGACCGTGGCGATCGACCAGCACTGCGCGTACACCTCGGCGAAAGCCGGGCTGATCGGCATGACCAAGGTGATGGCGAAGGAGTGGAGCAAGCGCGGCATCACCGTGAATACGGTCTCGCCGACTGTCGTGCTGACCCCGATGGGCGCCGCGGCCTGGGAGGGGGCGAAGGGCGAACGCATGAAGGAGCTGATTCCCGCCGGCCGCTTCGCTTATACGGACGAGATCGCCGCGGCGATCGTGTTTCTTGCCTCCAACGGCGCGGACATGATCACGGGCGCCGACCTGATGATCGACGGCGGCTACACGATCTGCTGATGGCTGCGCTCATACGGGTTCCGTCAGCGGCGTTATCCGCACGTTCCGCACCATTCGCACGTTCCGCACGAGAAGGAGACGATTCGTGAACAAGCCCATCGAAACCCGCGTCGGTCTCTCCGAGGCGCCGGCGGGGCAGTCCAATCCGGGGCTCCGGACGGCGCCTTCCACGCGGCGCGTCTGGCTCGATCTGCTGCTCGAGCAGGGTCCGCTGATCAGTCTGGCGCTGCTATGCGCGGCGATGTCGCTGATGACGTCGTCGTTCCTGTCCGTGCGCAACCTGCTCAACGTGCTCGACCAGATCACCGTGCTCGGCATCATGGCGCTCGGTATGACCGCTGTGATCATTATCGGCGGGATCGACCTGTCGGTTGGGTCGGTGCTCGCACTCGGCATGATGGTGATGGGCTGGCTCGCGAATCACGCCGGCCTGCCGTTCGCCATTGCGATTCCGCTCAGCATTGCAGTCAGCGCGCTGTGCGGCCTCGCGTCCGGCCTGCTGATCGTCTTCATGCGGCTGCCGGCGTTTATCGCGACGCTGGCGATGATGTCGGTGGCGCGCGGTCTTGCCAACGTGATTACCGACGGCGAGCAGATCGTCGGCTATCCGGACTGGTTCACGGCGCTCTCCATCGACCGGCATTTCGGCTTTCTCTCGGCTACCGTTGCATTGTTCGTTGCGTTGATCGTGATCGGTTTCGTCGTGCTCAAGTACCGCACGTCGGGCCGCTCGCTGTATGCGATCGGCGGCAGCGCGGAAGTTGCGCGCCTCGCGGGCATCAAGGTGCGGGCGGTGACGCTTGCGGTCTATACGCTGTGCGGCGCGCTTGCGGGGCTGGCGGCCGTGGTGCTGGCGAGCCGGCTCGACTCGTCGCAACCCAGCGCCGGCACCGGTTACGAACTCGACACCATCGCAGCCGTCGTGATCGGCGGAGCCAGTCTCGCCGGCGGCACGGGGACGATCGTCGGCACGGTCGTCGGCGTGCTGACGATCGGCGTGTTGCGCAACGGTCTCAATCTGATTGGCGTGTCGCCGTTCATCCAGCAGATCGTGATCGGCATGGTGATCGTGCTTGCGGTGGGAGTCGATACGCTCAGGCGCCGCAATGCCTGAAGACGCAATGGCCGCCAGACGTTCGGCGCGTATCGGTCATGCGGTGAACTAACCATTCATTACCCAGATGCTTTGTTCTAAAAACAACCAGGAGACAATCATGAATCGACGTACTGCCCTTGCTTCGTTCGTCGCCCTCGCGGGGGCGTTGAGTATCGGCCTTGCCAGCCCCAGTGCGTTTGCCGAGGGTACGAAGACCATCGGCCTCGCGGTCGCGAATCTGCAGGCGGACTTCTTCAACCAGATCAAGCAGTCGGTGGAAGCGTATGGCAAGCAGAAGGGCGTCACCGTCATTACGGTCGATGCGAAGGGCGATGCGGCGACCCAGGTCAATCAGATCCAGGACCTGCTGACCCGCAACATCGACGCGCTGATCTATATCCCCGCAGGCGCGACGGCAGCCGGCGTGCCGGTGCGGGCCGCCAAAGCCGCAGGGGTGCCGGTGATTGCGGTGGATCGCAACGCCCCCGATGCGCCGGGCGATACCTTCATCGCAACCGATAGCGAAGCCGCGGCCGAGCAGCTCGGCAACTGGATCATCAAGCAAACCAAGGGGCACGCGACGCTCGCGGAACTCCAGGGTCAACTGGGTACGACACCTGAACTGGCCCGCGAAAAGGGCTTCTCGAAGGCCATCGGCAAGGACACCGGTATTACGGTGGTGGCGCGCCAGCCGGCTGACTGGGCGCAGGACAAAGGCTTCTCGGTCGCCCAGGACATGTTGCAGAAGAACCCGAATATCGACGTGATCTTCGGCCACGCAGATGCCATGGCGCTGGGCGCCGCGCAGGCCGTCAAGGTATCGAACCTGGGGCACAAGGTATTGATCGCCGGCTTTGATGGCGATCAGGCCGGCCTGAAGGCGGTGCGTGACGGCGTAATCGATGTCACGATGACCCAGCAGACGCAGCGCATGGGTCGCATGGCCGTCGACTCTGCGCTCGAACTGCTGGCGAAAAAGAAGGTGCCCGCGCAACAGTTGCTGCCTGCTACCTTGACGACCAGGGAAAACGTCGGGCCGTTTATTGCCAACCATCCTTAAAGGCGGACGCGATGCATGCCGGACTGATTGTGCGCGGTGCGGGCAAGACGTTCAATCGCAACATCGTGCTGGGCGGGATCGATCTCGATGTGCCGCCCGGGACGGTTGTCGCGTTGCTGGGCGAGAACGGCGCGGGCAAATCGACACTCTCGTCCATCATTGCCGGTGCGTTGCAGCCCGATGCCGGCACTGACATGCACTGGCAAGGCAAGCCGTATGCGCCGCAATCGCCGCGCGATGCACTCGCCAGCGGGATCGGCCTGATCCATCAGGAAACACGGCTGCTACTGGATCTGTCGATTGCCGAGAATGTGTTTGTCGGCCGCCTGCCGATGGCGTATGGCAAGGTCGACCGTGCCGGGATGATCCGCCGCGCCGAAGAACAGTTGCATCGTCTCGGCCTCGATGTGTCGGCCAAACGTCTGGTGCGCACGCTGCGCGTCGCGGCGCAGCAGCAGGTTGAAATCGCCAAGGCGCTCACGTTGGACGCGCGCCTTCTGATTCTCGACGAGCCCACCGCCGCGCTCGGCGGCGCGGAAACCGACCGGCTCTTCGAGCAGATTGCCAGGCTCAAGGCGCAAGGTGTCTCGTTCATCTATATCAGCCACCGGCTCGAAGAGATTGCCCGCGTGGCCGACCGCATTGTCGTGATGCGCGACGGCAGGCTGATCGCGACGCATGAAACCGCCGATGTCCCTGTCAAGACGTTGATTGAGCAGATGGTGGGCCGCAAGGTCGAACGGCTTTTCCCGGCGCTGGCCGAACCCAAGCCCGAAGCGCTGCTGGCCGTGCAGTCGCTGACGTCGGCGCAAGGCGCGTTCCAGGACATTTCCTTTGCGGTGCGGGCCGGCGAGATCTTCGGGATCGCCGGAATCGTCGGCGCGGGACGAACCGAACTGGTGCGCGCGATTGCAGGCGTCGATCCGGTGTCGAGCGGCAGCGTCTCGGTCGAGGGCCGGGTGCTGCGCCTGAACGGTCCCGCCGATGCCATTCGAGCGGGACTCGTGCTCGTTCCCGAGGACCGCAAGGCGCAAGGCGTCGTGCTCGCTCACTCGATCGAAGACAACCTGGCATACGGCAGTCTCGATCGCTTCGGCCGCAAGGGCTGGTTGCGTCCCCAGCAGGTGCGTGAATTCGCGGATGGGCTGATCTCCAGGCTGGGTGTCAAAGGCCGCGCGCAGCAACGTGCTGGAAGCCTCTCGGGCGGCAATCAGCAGAAGGTGGTGATCGCCAAGTGGCTGGCGCGCGATCCGAAAGTCGTGATTCTCGACGAACCCACCCGAGGCATCGATGTCGGTGCGCGTGCTGCGATCTATGAGGTGATCGCGACGCTTGCCGCGCGCGGCGTCGCGGTGGTCGTGGTCAGCTCCGATCTCGAGGAGGTTTTAGGGTTGTCGCACCGCTTGATGGTATTGGCCCGCGGCGTGTGCCAGGGCGTGCTCGCACGCCATGAAGCCAACAGCGTCCGCGTGATGGAACTTGCGACCGCCTGACGATAGGAACGAAGCGCAATGAAGCATAAGCAGGCAGATCCGGGACGGATTCTCGCGATCGATCAGGGAACCAGCGGGACGAAGGCACTGATCTTCGACGCCCGAGGCAAGGTTCATTCAAGAGGATTCACCGCGCTGCAGAGCGCACACCCGCGTCCGGGCTTTGTCGAGCAGGATCCGCAAGCGCTCTACGAGTCGGTGTTGAGTGCGACGGCACAGTGTCTGGAACGCTTCGACGGCGATCCGGCGCAACTGGCCGGCGTGGCGATCTCCAACCAGCGCGAGACGGTCGTGCTGTGGGACGCAGCAGGGCAGCCGCTCGTGCCCGCGGTGTCGTGGCAATGCCAGCGCTCACTGGGAATCTGCGAGAGGCTGCGGGAGCAGGGCATGGCCGAACGCATTGCCGAAACGACGGGCTTGCTGATCGACCCGTACTTCTCCGCAACCAAGCTGATCTGGCTCTACGAAAACGACGCACGCGTGCGTGCGGCGCTCGACGCAGAAACTGCGCGCTTCGGTACCGTCGATAGCTGGCTGCTGTTCCGCCTGACAGGAGGCGCGTCGTATTTGACGGACTATACGAACGCCTCGCGCACGATGCTGTTCAACCTGCATACGCTCGAATGGGACCGCGCGCTACTCGACGAATTCGGTTTGAGTGGTCTGCGCTTGCCCGATGTGAGACCTTCGACAGCGGATTTTGGCGTGACGGACTTCGGCGGACTGCTCAAGCAGCCGTTGCCGATTGTTTCGATGATCGGCGATTCGCACGCGGCTGCGGTAGGCGAGGGGTGCTTGCGGCCAGGGCTCGCGAAAGCGACGCTGGGCACCGGCTCATCGCTGATGATGAACGTGGGTGCAGCGCCTCAGACCGCGGCGAGCGGGCTGGTCTCGACACTGTGCTTCGGCGCCGCTGGGCGCGTCGATTACGCGATCGAGGGCATCGTCATCAGCGCGGGATCGACCCCTGCCTGGCTGAAGGAGCAACTCGGCCTGTTCGACGATTTTGCGGCCGCCGAGCAGGCCTTTTGCGATTTCGAAAACGGCGGCGTGTATCTGATTCCGGCGTTTGCGGGGATCGGCTGTCCGCACTGGAAGTATCCGGGTGGTGCACAGATCGTCGGGCTGAATTTTTCGAGTTCGTGGCAACACATTGCACGCGCCGCGTACGAGTCGATCGTTTATCAGATCAAGGACGTCATTACCGTGATGGAGCAGGCGGCGCAACTGCAACTGGTCGAACTGTTCCTTGACGGCGGCCTCGTGCAGCGGCCGTTCCTGTTGCAGTACCTCGCCGATACGCTGAACCGTCCGGTCAGTACGCTGGAGATGACCGAAATCTCCGCGGCCGGCGCGGCGGCGCTTGCATCGCTGCAACTGGGCCTGATCGGCGATCTCGACGCGAATCGCAGCGAACGCACCGTGTTGCGGCGCGCGGAGCCCGGCCCAGGCAGGGAACAGGCGGCGCGTAATCACGAGCAATGGCTGCGCTGGATCGCGCGGCTTTAGGCATGGACAACATCTGGAGATGGAGCAATCGTGAGCATGGAAATCCGCCGTTTTGAGAACAAGGTTGTGGTGGTCACCGGCGGCAGCCGGGGCATCGGTTTAGGTATCGCCGAGCGTTTTGCACGTGAAGGCGCGAAGGTTTGCGTGTCGGCGAACGAGAAAAGCGTCTTCGACGCCGCGGCGCAATTGCGCGACTCGGGGTTTGACGCGCTTGCGATCGAGACCGACGTGACCGACAAGGCCCAGGTCAAGGCGCTCTACGAGGAGGTGGCCGCGAAACTCGGCGAAGTGGACGTGTCGATCCAGAATGCAGGCGTCATCACCATTGCGAAACTGCCGGATCTGTCCGAGGCCGATTGGGACAGAGTGCTCGCGGTCAACACCAAAGGGGTGTTCCTGTGCTGCCAGGAAGCTGCGGGTCGCATGCTGCGTGCAGGCAAGGCGGGGCGTCTGATCAATACCGCGTCCGGCCAGGCGCGCCAGGGGTTTGTGTACACGCCGCATTACGCGGCGAGCAAGTTTGGCGTACTGGGTATCACGCAGAGTCTCGCGAAGGAACTGGCGCCGACCGGCATCACGGTGAACGCGTTTTGTCCCGGCATTATTACGACGGACATGTGGGCCTATAACGATGAAGCGTGGGGCAAACTGCTCGGCGACTATAAGCCCGGCGAACTGATGGCGGAGTGGGTGAAAAACATTCCGATGGGCCGGGCCGGCACGGGGGCCGATGTCGCGGGGTTGGTGACCTTTCTCGCCTCCGATGACGCGTCTTATATCACCGGGCAGACCGTCAATGTCGATGGTGGGATGTTCATGTCGTGAGATTCGCGGCATAGACGCACTCTGATCGAATCGATCGCTCGACGGTCGGTTTTCAGACGCCGGTTACGTATCCGCCGTCGACCGGCAGCGTCACGCCTGTGATGAACGACGCTGCGGGGGAAGCCAGAAATAACGAAGCGCCGACGAGGTCGTCCACTTCGCCCCAGCGTTTGAGTGCGCTGCGTGCTGCGATCTTGTTGGCGCTCGCGGGGACTTCCCACAATGCCCGGGTCATATTGGTCCGGTGGTAGCCCGGTGCGATCGCATTGACACGTACGCCGGCTATGCCGAATGTATGCGCGAGCGCGCGTGTCAGGCCGAGTATGCCCGTCTTGCTCGCGCAATAGGCAGGCACCTCCACATCGGCGATGTAGCTGAGCATAGAGGCTATGTTGAGGATGGAGCCCCTCGAGCGTTCGAGAGCGGCGCGGGAAGCCATCGAAAAACGCATCGCTGCCGTGAGATTCACATCGATGACTTCGCGGAACACGTCGTCGAGAAACTCATCGGCCGGCCGTGCGACGCCCGCGGCGTTCACCAGCACATCCAGTTCCTTGAGATCGCCGACGAAGGCATTGATGTCATCGACATTGCGCACGTCGAGCTGCTCGAAGCGGATCCCTTCGAGCGTGCGATCGGCGCGCAAGGCGTCGAGCTTCGCCGGCGAGCTCCCTGTTGCGATGACCTGGGCGCCGAGAGCGGAAAAACCCTGCGCAATGGCGAGCCCTATCCCGCTCGAAGCGCCGGAAACGAGGACGGTCTTGCCGTCGAACAAACCTGGTCGAAATGCGTCGACTTCCTGTTTTGCAGATTCATGTGCCATGTTGTTTGTCGCTCCTCGTTCAAGATGCGTTGTCGAGCCGTGCCGAATACCGGTCCATCGACTTCAGTGCCGCAACCACCAGCGGTGCGTCGACCGGATACGGCTCGTTGTGGATGATCTCGCCGGTACGGCAGGCGCGTTTCGCGACCGTCGCGAGCGCGGCTTCGTCGTCGATGTCGACGTTCACGTCGCGAAGGCGTGTCGGTAAGCCGACTGCACGGCAGAACTGGAACACGCGCTGTCGTTCGTCGTCGGGGACTGCCGACAGGAACAACGAGGCCAGTACGCCGATGGCGACCTTCTCCCCATGCAACAGGCTGTGTGACGAAGGCAGGTCCGCCAGCCCATGATGGATAGCGTGTGCGGCCGCTACGCCGCCTGATTCGAAGCCGATGCCGGAAAGCAGCACCGTGGCCTCGAGAGTTGCGTCGAAATCGGGCGTGACGATCTGCGCCTTGCAGTCGTCGACGGCCTGCACCGCGTGCGCGAACAGCGTGTCGCGACAAAGCCTGGCGGCTTCGAACGCGAGCGCCGTGCCACGTCCGCCGCACAGGTTGCGGGCGTACGCGCGCCTGCAAGCGTCGGCTTCGTAAAAGGTGGCGAGCGCGTCGCCGATTCCGGCGATAAAGAAACGCACGGGCGCACGCACGATCAGGCTGGTATCGAGCAGCACAAGATCCGGATTGCGCCGCACAAAGCGGTCGCGTACGACGCGGCCGCCTTCATCGTAGATCACGGCGAGTGCGGAGCAGGGCGCGTCGGAAGCCGCAATGGTCGGCACGCAGGCGAAGGGCAGGCGCAGATCGTCGGCTGCGGCGCGACCCGTGTCGACCACTTTGCCGCCGCCGAAAGAGACGACGATGTCTGCGCCGCTTTCGCGTATCCACTCCGCCGCCGCGGCCACGGATCGTTCAGTGCAAGTGGCGTTCACCGCGCGGACCTGAAGCGTCACGTGTTCGGCCCTGGAAAGCGCAGGTTCGAGCAGTGCCGCGACGTTGCTATCGACGAGGCAGGCCGCACGCGTGCCAAGGCGGCTCAATTCCGTGTCGAGGGAATCGAGCGCGCCGGCGCCCTGGACATACCGTGACGGGAAAATGCTGGTTCTGAGCATAGTGGTCTATAGAGAAGAGATCAGATCGTTTTCAAGCGCCGCGGCGAGTTCGCTCGCCGAGCGAACAATTCGTGCGGCCGGCGGGAAGGGGGCCGCGGCGGTGTCGTCGACAGGCCATCCGAATACACGCATGCCGGCGGCGATCGCCGCACTCGCGCCGGTCGGACTGTCTTCCACGACCACCGCTTCGTCCGGCGTGACGCCTAACAGATAGGCGGCGCGCTCGTAGGCCTCGGGATCGGGCTTGCCACGTCGCACGTCGTTGACGCTGACCGAAACCAGTTGTGGCTCCTGCAGGCCGAGTGCGAGAAGGTTGGCTTCGAGCAGCATGCGGGACGCGTTCGACACGATGGCCTGCGCCGTGCCGGTTGCACGGACCGCGTGATACACCTCGAGCGCGCCCGGGCGAGGCTCGATATCCGGCGCTTCTTTCAGATAGCGCTGCGCGCGATATTTCGACCATTCCGCGTAGCCGGTGTCGATGCCAAAGCGCTCGCGGCACAGCGCGTAAACCTCCCACCCGGTCTTGCCGAAAATCAGCGGATGCAGTTCGTCGCCGGCCATGATGCCGTGATGAGCCAGGGCGGCGAGCAGCGTCCTGAGATGCAGCGCCTCGGTGTCGGCCAGGGTGCCGTCCATATCCCAGAGGACAGCTTTGATGGAATGGGTCATGCATTAGCCTCGGAGAGACGATCCAGCTCGTCGTAAAACTGTTGAGAATGGGTATAGAGCCGTTCGAAGAGCGGCATCATGCGGTCATAGGTGTCGCTTGCCCGTGGGTCGGGCAATACTTCGCGCTCGAAGCGCACGAACGCCTTGACCGCGTCGCCAAGGCTCGCAAATTGACCGTGAGCCGTGGCGGCGAGGATTGCGCAGCCGATCACGCCACATTCCACTTCTGCCGGCACGAGAATCGGCGTGCGGTACATGCTGGCCTTGATGTCGAGCCACAACGCAGCCTTCGCTCCGCCGCTCGCCGCAACGAGACGTTCCATGCGCACGCCCGCGGATTCGATCAGGCCAATATGCCGGCGCACGCCGAACGCGACCCCTTCGAGTACCGCGCGGTGCAAGTGCGCGAGGCCATGTTTCGCTGTGATGCCGAAGAACTGGGCGCGCGAATTCGAATGCTCGCCAAGCCGTTCGCCGGTCAGATAGGGCAGAAAAAACAGTCCATCGGATCCGACGGGCGCTTCAGCCGCCTTGTGTGCAACGGCCTCGTAGCTGAGCGTATTTTCGTGGAAGGCCCTGCGGGCCCAGCGCATGGCGTCGCCACCCGAGTCGAGCAGCATGAAGCGTCCCCATAGGCCTTCGCAGGTCACGAGATTCGACACCTCCGGGTGCAACATCGGCGTGTCTGCGATCACTGTAATGATGGAGGAGGTGCCGGTGATATCGGAGCCGAGACCGGGTGCATGGACACCCGAGCCGAGCACCGAGACGGGGTAGTCGGCGCCGCCGACCAGCACGGGCGTGCCTTCACGCAATCCGGTCGCGCCGGCTGCGGACGCGCTGACCGTACCGAGTATGTCGAGGGGGGAACGGATCGGCGGCAGCTTGACGCCGTCGAGTCCGAGCGCATCGAGCATGGTTTGCGACCACGTGCGGGAAACGGGGTCCATCAGGAACGATGTCGACGCATCGGCCCAGTCGCAGGCCCGTTCGCCGGTCAGCCGGAAATTCACGTAGTCCTTCGGCATGAACACCGTGGAGGCCCGTTCGTAGACGTCGGGTTCGTGTTGCCTGATCCACTGCAGCTTGAAACCGGGCCACGCCGGCGTGGCCGGGTTGGCCGTGCGACTGAGATACGACGCGGCGTCGTGCCGGGCGCGGAAAGCGGCGACTTGCGGCGCCGTGCGCTTGTCGTTCCAGAGCGGCACGGTTTCGCGCGTCAGTTCGCCGTCTGCGTCGATGAGGACCGTGCCATGCATCTGGCCACATGCGCACACCGCTGCGATGCGCGTGGCGGCATCGGGGACGTTCTGAAGCACCTGGCGGATCGCGGTGACTGCGCCCGTCCACCAGTCCAACGGACGCTGCTCCGACCACCCGTAGCGGGGAACGATCTGCTCATGTTCATGTGCGGCCAGACTTCGTATTGCGCCACGCGAGTCGACGAGGGCGGCGCGCACGCTGCCGGTTCCCACATCGATGGCCAGGTAGAACGTCTCCATGATTTCTTCTTGGAAGTTGTGCGGTTGGGTGCCCGTTCAGGGCGGCGTTTCAGCCAAGTGCCTCGACCAGTTCCGGCACGATTGCGAACAGATCGCCCACGAGGCCGTAGTCGGCTACACCGAAAATCGGCGCTTCGGAATCCTTGTTGATGGCGACGATCACCTTCGAATCCTTCATGCCCGCCAGATGCTGGATCGCTCCGGAGATTCCGACCGCGAAATAGAGTTGCGGCGCGACGATCTTGCCCGTCTGTCCAACCTGGTAGTCGTTGGGCACGTATCCCGCATCCACGGCGGCGCGGGATGCGCCGAGTGCAGCGCCGAGTCTGTCCGCGAGCGGCTCGAGCACTGTTTTATAGTGTTCGCCGCTGCCGATGCCTCGACCACCGGACACAACGATGCCCGCCGAAGTGAGTTCGGGACGGTCCAGCTTCGTCACCTCCCGGCTGACGAACCGGGACTTGCCGGAATCCGGCGCCGCTTCGATTCTTTCGATCGCCGCGCTACCGCCCGACGTTGCGGCCGCGTCAAAAGCGGTCGTACGGATGGTGATGACCTTGACGGGATCGCCCGATTGAACCGTTGCAATTGCATTGCCCGCGTAAATAGGACGCTCAAACGTGTCCGCCGAGTTGACCCCGGAAATCTCACTGATCTGCGCGACGTCGAGCTTCGCTGCGATACGCGGCGCGATGTTCTTGCCATAAGCGGTTGCAGGCGCCAGGATGTGCGAGTAGTTCTTCGCAATCTGCAGGACGGTCGCACCTACATTCTCGGCCAGCCCGTCGGCAAGCTGCGGCGCATCCGCGAGCAACACTTTGGTCAGGCCCGGTATGCCGGTGGCCCGGTCAGCCGCTTCTTGCGCGCCGTAGCCCGCAACGAGCAAATGGACGTCGGTGTCGGCAAACATGGCAATCAGCGATGCGGCCGTGAGGGCACTGAGCGTTGCGGCCTTGATCGATGCGTTGTCGTGTTCGGCAATTACAAGAATTGTCATTTGTGCGTTTCCTTCACAGCACCTTTGCTTCGGTTTTCAGTTTTTCGACCAGCGCTTTTACGTCCGGTACCTTCATGCCCGCGGTGCGCTTCGGCGGCTCGACGACCTTCAGCGTTTTCAGGCGCGGTGTCACATCGACAGCGAGGTCTTCCGGCTTGAGCGTCTCGAGCGGCTTCTTCTTCGCCTTCATGATGTTGGGCAGCGTCACATAACGCGGCTCGTTCAGGCGCAGATCGACGGTGACCACCGTGGGTAGCGTCAGCGACAGTGTCTCCACGCCGCCGTCGACTTCCCGCTTGACTGTCGCGCGGCCGTTTTCGATCGTCACGCTGGAGGCGAATGTCGCCTGCGGCAGATCTGCCAGCGCCGCCAGCATCTGTCCCGTCTGGTTCGCGTCGTCGTCGATCGCCTGCTTGCCGAGCATAACCAGTTGCGGCTGTTCGCGCTCTACGATCGCCTTGAGCAGCTTTGCGACGGCAAGCGGCTGCAGGTCCTCGCCCGATTCGATCAGGATCGCCCTGTCCGCGCCGATGGCCAGTGCCGTGCGCAGTGTCTCCTGCGATTGGGGCACGCCAGCCGAGACCGCGATCACCTCGGTGACGACGCCCGCCTCCTTCAGGCGCACGGCTTGCTCCACTGCGATTTCATCGAAGGGGTTCATCGACATCTTTATGTTCGCCAGATCGACTCCTGTTCCGTCCGCTTTCACGCGGATCTTCACGTTATAGTCGGCCACGCGCTTCACTGCTACCAAAGCCTTCATCCTGCATTCCCCGTATGGGTTACCCGCCACGCATGTCCGGTCTGAGCGCGGTACATTTCAAAGCCGTTGGCGGCCTCATGGACGATCCGCGCATCGATGGTCCCGGGAGGCACCGTGTTGAAGTCGAAAAGCCCGTAATGGTGGGCAATCAGGCTTCCGGCACGGCCTGCCTTGGCCACCTCGACGGCCTCGTCGAGCGTGAAATTGCCGGGTACCCCGTTTCCGCTGCGTTCGGCATCGCGCCCGTTCACTGGCAGAAGTGCAACGTCGGGCGCATGCTGCGCCAGATTGCCCGTGAGGCCGTCATACGGCACGCAATCGCCCGAGTGATAGAGGCGCACGGCGGCAACGTCGATCACATAGCCGAGCCACGGATAACAACTATTGGCGTCCATGTCGACGGTTTCGTGTGCCGAAGCGATTGGCGAGACGAAGCAGTCATGCAACACCTCGACGCGTTCACCGGCATTCACCGGAATCAGGCGCTCGATGCCGGCACCGCTACGCTTGAGCGCTTCGTCCATCGACGCCGCGGGCACGACAAATTTCACCGTCGGGAAGCGCCTCGCGATCGGTTGAAGCGTGCCCGGATCCATATGGTCGGTGTGCCGGTGCGTGCATAACACGAGGTCCAGCCTGTCCAGCGCCGCGGGGTCGAGTGGTGGGGCCATCATCCGCGTATGCGGAAAATGCGTCCCGCGGTATTTTTCGGCAAGCGAGTCCGACAGGTACGGATCGATCAGCATCCTGAACCCGTCAGCGTCGATCAGGAAGCCGGCTTGTCCGAGCCAGTACAGCACCACTTCGCCGCGCCGTGGCGCGTGCTCCGGATCGGCAAGCCGTTCCGCCAGCGTGGCGCCGAACGTTTCGACCCGGATGCGGGCAGGCGAGCGCACGGCCACCGGGGGCACGGCGCTCACCAGCATACGTAGCCGCCGTCGGCGAGAACGATCGAGCCGGTCATCAGGCTCGCGGCGTCGCTCGCAAGAAAGAGGATCACCGATGCGACTTCGTCGACACGTCCGAGACGGTTCATCGGCGTACCGCCGACCCAGTGGCGGAACATTTCCTTGTCCTCGTAGACGTACTGATTCATTTCGGTGTCGATGTAGGTCGGTGCGACTGCGTTCACGCGCACCCCGCGCGCGCCCCACTCCGCTGCAAGCGAGCGTGTCAGGTGATGCACGCCCGCCTTCGACGCGTTGTAGTTCGCCTGTTCCTGGGGGCGGTTGACGATAAAACCGGACATCGAGCCCACATTGACGATGCTGCCGCTGCCACGCTCGAGCATGCCCTTGCCGAACGCGCGACAACACCAGAACACGCCGTTCAGGTTCACGTCGATCACTTTTTGCCAGACCTCGTCCGGCATCGCTTCGGCAGGATGATTCGAGATGGCAATGCCCGCGTTGTTGACGAGGATGTCCACGCGGCCGTGGCGTGCCACGACTGCATCGCTCACGCGTTGCGCCGCGGTCGGGTCCGTGACGTCGAGCAGTTCACCCTCGACGCTGTGTCCTTGCGCCGACAGCCTCGCGACCGCCGCATCGAGCAATTCGCGATTCATGTCGGTTAGCACGACAGTCGCGCCGGCCTCCGCCAGCGCTTCGGCCGTGGCGAGGCCGATGCCGCGCGCCGCACCCGTGACGACAGCGATCCGGTCGGAGAGTCTGAATTTATCCAGATACATCGGTTGAATCCTTCGAAAGTGTTAGGCCACGTCTTTTTGCGCCGCCGTTGAAGTGCTGTCAAGCGACCGGCTGCGCCGCCCCCGGCTTGCCGGCCACTTCAGCGACGCGGCAAATCTCGTCGAAAGCGGGTCCGCGCGACGGGATGTCCGCGTGAAATACCTCGGCAATGACTCGCGTCCACCCGTAAATGAAGTAGGTCCAGCCATCTTCGACCTGAAGCTCGCGGGTTTTGGCCTGGGCGCGCGCCTGGTCCAGAAAGATCAGGTCGCCGCGATAGTTCAGATCCCATGCGATGGCCTGCCGCGGAAATACCGCGGCATCGCTCAAGGGCGAGCCGGGCGCATCCTTGCCGAGTCCGGTGGCATTGATGACGAGTGCACCGGGCGAAAGCCGCGAGAGAACCGCATCGTTGTCTTCCGGGTGCGGCGCGATCACGTATTCGCACGGTACGCCCAGGTCGAGTTCGCGATGGATCCGTTCGATCTCTTCCAGCCGTGCCGGGGAGCGGTTGGACACGATTACCTTCGACGGCCGGTCGGCGTCGCGGCTGGTTTGCATCAGGTGCCAGGTCAGCGCGATCGTTGAACCGCCGGCGCCCATCGAGAACACTTCTGCTCCGGTGCGCGCAAAGTGTCCGGGCGGAAGAAAGCCGTCGAGCGCAAAACCGGAAGTGATGGGATCTTTCGCATGACAAACGAACTTGCCGTCGCGTTTCGACAGGCAACTCGTCTCGCCCATCATCAGCGCGTGAGGATCGATTTCATCGAAAAGATCGTGGCACGCGGCGTACAGGTCGATCTTATGCGTCGTAACGAGTGCCCCGAGGGAGAGCGGGTCGTACTTCAGGAAGTCGACCGCATCGCGATACGCCTGTGCGCTCGAGTGGGGCTGGAAGTCGATGCCCTTGATCTCGACATCGCCAAGCCCGAGATGGCGGGCCCATGCGGGGAACACCCGCATGATCGAGCTCTGGGCGGTCGTGACGCCGATGAAGTAGAACGTGGGCGTGGTTGCCGGCTTATAGCTCATCGCGTCACCCCTTCTGTGGCCGCTGCGCGTTCAAGCAACGCGTCGATCTGCTGCTGCGAGCGTTTCTGATACAGCGGGTTGGCGACACTGCGCCACGAGCCGGCGCCGTCGTCGACGACGCGAAGCTTCATGCCATTCGATTTCTCGATGATGGCGTAGTCCTGTCCCGAGTCGGCCGGATAACAGAACAGCATGACGAAGTCCTCGTCGCCGAGGTTGACCGACCGGTGGATCCAGCGCGGTGGTACGTAGCAGGCCGTGTTCGCGCGAATCTCGATGACACGTGTTTCGCCATCGGGCGATTCCAGCAGCATCAGGCCATAGCCCTTGAGACCGAAATAGAGTTCCGGGCGGTCGATGTTCGCGTGAATATGACCGCGCGTCATGAAGTATTCGTCGCCGATCTTGCCGGGAGCCATGCGCGTCACGCCGGTGATGAGGTCGCCCGGATTGCTGCTGGGGCGGTGATCCGTGACTTCATAGACGATCTCGTTGCCTCGGCTTGCCGCTAGCGCGTCGAATGCGGCGGCGTCGGCGTACAGGCCCTTCAGATCCACCAGGCGTTTCTGGTAGCGCGAATCGGTACCGACCAGAAGGCCGGTTTCCAGATCCACGTCGAAAGAGCGCGGTTCAGGCCATTCCATCAGATGCATCCTCCTGATTGTGGTTTCCCGCGAGTCGCGGTAACGTTACTTTTAGTAATGATAACGTTTGTTTTTCGCAGATATATCCGGGTTTTCCCGGGATAAATCGCGCTGTACCTAAATATAATGATAGTGTTACTATCGTTTTCAATATGAGCAACTAAAGAAAATGTTGCTCCGGTTGCAACCATCGCGACGCTGGATGCGGTCCAGCCGGACGAGACGCTCCGCCGTCGCGAGCAACAAAGCAGGAGACATTCGATGCAAGTCAGCCCAGCGCCGGACGGCGCCACGGAGTCTGGAAAACACGCCGCCGTCGAGGCGTTGCGCGCGGCACTGGGTGCCGAAGTCGTGAGCCTGCCGGCGGAATTCGCCGGACGGAAAAACGCGGACTCGAGCCGCATGCCGTGCAACGAACCGCTGGCGCTGATACGCCCGAGAACTACCGAACACGTCGCGACCGCGCTGCGAATCTGTCACGCGCACGGACAGGCCGTCGTCACGCAGGGTGGCCTCACGGGTCTTGCCGGCGGCGCGTGCATGCTGGGAGGTGAAGTCGCGCTTAGCCTGGAGTTGATGAACGGCATCGAAAGCATCGATGCCGTCGGCGCAACCATGACCGTGCTGGCCGGCACGCCGCTGCAAACGGTGCAGGAAGCCGCCGACGAGGCGGGCTTCATGTTTCCGCTCGATCTGGGTGCGCGCGGCAGTTGCACGATTGGCGGCAATCTTGCGACCAACGCGGGCGGCAACCGCGTGATCAAGTACGGCATGATGCGCGAGCAGGTGCTCGACATTGAAGCCGTGTTGTCCGACGGCAGCGTGGTGGGCGGTCTGCGCAGAATGATCAAGAACAATACCGGCTACGATCTGCGCAATCTGTTGATCGGCAGCGAAGGCACGCTCGCGGTCATCACGCGCGCGGTGCTGCGCCTGAGGCCAAAACCGCGTGCGGTATCGACAGCGTGGTGCGGCCTGCCCGGCTACGACGCCGTTACGACGTTGCTGCGCCACGCACAGGAGCGGCTGCCTGCCGGCGTATCGGCCTTCGAGGTGATGTGGCCGGGTTACTACGATTTCGTTCTGTCGCGCTTGCCCGAATTGCGCGCGCCGCTCGAGGGTAAGCACGCGTACTACGTGCTGCTGGAGAGCAGCGGCGCCGATCCTGAACGACAGACGGCCGCGTTCGAAGAGTTTCTGGCCGACATGCTCGAAGCGGGGACGATCTCCGATGCGGCGATCGCCTCGTCCGACGCCCATGCTGCGGCTTTCTGGGCGATTCGCGATGCACCGGGCGAGTATGGGCGGCTGATTCCCGGGCGCGTCTCGTTTGACGTCAGTTTTCCGATCACCGATGTCGGCGTCGCCGCGCATCGCTGCGAGGCGCGACTGCGCGAACGGTGGCCGAACGCGACGATCCTCGTGTATGGCCATCTGGGCGACGGCAATCTTCACATCGTCGTGCAGGAGCCCGACTGGCCGTCGACCACCGCGGCCGAGGTCCAGCAGGTGGTCTACGGCGTGACCGGCGAGATGAACGGCTCGGTGTCGGCGGAGCACGGCATCGGCACGAAGAAACTGGGCGTGCTGGCGCTGTCGCGCACACCTGCCGAACTGACGGCGATGAGAGCCGTGAAGGCCGCGCTCGACCCGCTGAATCTCCTGAATCCAGGGAAGCTGCTGCCGGCATGACCGATTTGTTGTGGGCCGGTGGTTTTGCCGCCGGTGCAGGACGATTGCAGGACCGTTTGAACCGCGTAATAACCTAAAAAAGGAGGAGACATGACACGTCTCGTTAAGCATGTGATGTGTGGGATGGCGCTGGCTGTCGCGGGCGTGATGGCGACGAATCCGGCGTTTGCCGCCGACAAGATCAAGGTCGGGATCTCGATGAAGGTGCTCAACGCGCCGTACTTCGCAGCGGCGATGGAATCCGCGAAGGCGCGCGCCACCGAACTCGGCGAAGACGTGATCGTCGCCGATGCGCAGGGCAAGATGGGCAAGCAGATTTCGGACGTCGAGGATCTGGTCACGCGCGGCATCAAGGTGCTGATCATCGACCCGGCCGATCCCGAAGGTCTGGTGAACTCCGTGAACGCCGCAACGGCTGCGGGCGTGAAGGTCGTCGTAATCGACAGCACGCTCGATCCGAAAGCCAAGTATCTGACGCTCGTGCAGTCGTCGAATAGCGAGAACGGGGCGCTCGTCGGCTCGTGGGTCG
The DNA here is from genome assembly GCF_056619545.1 of Paraburkholderia sp. SSBN10T. Lineage (NCBI taxonomy): Bacteria > Pseudomonadati > Pseudomonadota > Betaproteobacteria > Burkholderiales > Burkholderiaceae > Paraburkholderia > Paraburkholderia sp. SSBN10T. The sequence goes on along the minus strand of NZ_JBWQQI010000027.1, from coordinate 20,106 downwards.
TCGACAACATGGGCGACAAGCCGCTCAAGATTGCACTGATCTCCGGCGAGAAAGGCAACCCGGTCGGCAAGGAGCGTCGTGACGGCGTGATTCAGGGCATCGTCGAGGCGCAACTGGCCAAGACCGGCAAGGCCAACATCCAGATTGTCGGTCAGGGCTGGGGCAACTGGTCGGACGAAGGCGGCCTGAAGGCGATGGAAGACCTGCTGGTGGCGAACAAGGACATCAACATGGTCCTCGGCGAGAACGACAGCATGGTGCTCGGCGCACGCCGGGCGATCGAAAGCGCGGGCCGCCAGGGTATCACGCTGGTCGCCGCCGCCGACGGCCAGAAGGAAGCGCTCGCCCTGATCAAGGAGGGCAAGTATGGTGCGACGGCGTTGAACGATCCGGCGCTGGTGGCCCGCACCGCGGTCGACATCGGCGTAAAGGCGGCGCAGGGCCAGGTGACGAACGTGCCGAAGATTTCGTATACGCCGTCCGCTGTCATCTACAAGGGCAACGTCGACAAGTACTACAACCCCAAGGCGATTTTCTAGGCCGGGTGGGAACACTTGCATACGCGCCGGCCATCTCGGCGCGTATGCAAATCGGAGACTGTTCAATGATTCCGTTCATTGCCCTCAGCGGCATTGACAAGCGTTTTGGCGGCATTCACGCCATTGAGAACATCGACTTCGATGTCTTCAGTGGTGAGGTCCATGCGCTCGTCGGCGAAAATGGCGCGGGTAAATCGACTCTCATGCGAGTGATCGGTGGTGGCCATCAGCCGGATACGGGTGTGATTCGCATCGAGGGCCGCGAGATTGCGTTTCGCAATCCCCATGCGGCGCTTGCCGAAGGGATTGCGGTGATTCACCAGGAAACTGCACTGGCGCCCGATCTGTCGGTTGCGGAAAACGTGTTTCTCGGCACCCTGCCCGCCGTGATCGACTGGCGTACGTTGCGGACCAAGGCGCGCGAGCTGATCGCCAGTCTCGGTTTCGACATCGATCCGGCCGCGCTCGTCGGGACGATGTCGGCTGCACAATGCCAGGTGATTGAGATTGCCAAGGCGTTGAGCGGGCAGTTGAAGCTGCTGGTGCTCGACGAACCCACGGCCGCCCTCGCTCCATCGGATGCCGACCGCTTGCTCGAGATCGTGAGGGAGCTGCGCTCGCGCGGCGTCGGGATTGTCTATATATCGCACCGGCTCGAAGAAGTCTTTGCAATCGCCGACCGCATCACCGTGCTCAAGGACGGCAAACGTGTCGATACCGTCGTACCCGGGGCGATCACACGCGACGAACTGATTCGCAAGATGGTCGGCCGGCCGCTGTCCGTGCTGTTCCCGCAACGGCACGCGAGCATCGGCGACGAAGTCCTGAAAGTGTCCGGCCTCACGCGCGGCGAAGCGGTGCGCGATGTGTCGTTCACGCTACGGGCCGGCGAAGTCGTCGGTCTTGGCGGCTTGATCGGCTCCGGCCGAACCGAAGTCGCACGGCTGATTTTCGGCGCGGACATCCGGGACTCCGGCACGATTGAACTCAGGCAGAAGACCTTGAACGTCCGTTCGCCGATGGCGGCGGTACGCGCCGGGATCGGCTTCGTACCGGAGGATCGCAAGGGTCAGGGGGCGGTACTGTCGATGCCGATCCGCATCAATGCGACACTCGCCGCGCTGAAATCGGTGAGCGGCCCGCTGGGCTTTCTTGCCTTCGGCCGCGAGCGGGCCTATGTGACGAAACTGATGGAATCGCTGCGAATCAAGGCGCGTTCGATGGATGCCGACGTGTCCACGCTGTCCGGCGGCAACCAGCAGAAGGTGGTACTCGCCAAATGGTTCCATGCAGACGGCGACCTCATTATCCTCGACGAGCCGACGCGTGGCGTCGACGTCGGCGCGAAGGTCGAAATCTATACGCTCATCAACCAGTTGGCCGAACGCGGCAAGGCGGTACTCGTGATCTCGTCGGAACACCAGGAATTGATGGGTTTGTGCGACCGTATCCTCGTCATGGGAGATGGCCAGATCCGCGGCGAACTTGAACCCGGCGACTACAGCGAGGAGCGGATTCTGTCACTTTCGTTGCGCCGCGCCGAGAGCGAGGCCGGCACACTTTCACATGTATAAAGTTCGGAGACTCACATCATGAACCCCAGCGTTGTCACTTCGGATTCGCGTCGGGCGCAGTCCGGCCACTCACGCGTCAGACAATGGTGGTCGGTCGCGCGCCGTTTCAACACGGTGGCGATTCTAGTTGTCCTGATCATCGGAGCTTCATTCATCTCCGACGACTTCCTCTCGGTGGCGAACCTCTCCAACATCTCGCGCCAGGTTGCGGGAGTCGGCATCATGTCGGTGGGGATGCTGCTCGTCGTGTTGACGGGCGGTATCGATCTGTCGGTGGGCTCTGTTGCGGCGTTGGGCAGCGTGTTGTCCGCGATGTTGATCCCGGACCATGGACTGACTTTCGCGCTGATCGCTACGCTGCTTGTTGGTGGGCTATGCGGTCTTGCGTCGGGCGTTCTCGTCGCCTGGTGCCGGCTGACGCCGTTCGTCGTCACGCTGGCGATGATGACGGTTGCGCGCGGGATCGCCATGATTGTCGCAAACGGCTCGCCGGTACTCGTCGACGATTCCGGTCAGGCGCTTCTCGACTTCGGTCGTCATTCGTATCTCGGCATTCCAGGCCCGACCCTTGTCACGCTGGTGGTTTTCGTGATCGGCGGGGTCGCGCTGAACCGGATGCGTGCCGGCCGGGTAGTTCGCGCGATTGGGTCTAACGAGGAGGCGGTGCGCCTCTCCGGCGTGCCCGTTGCACGTCACGTGCTCGGGACGTACGTGAGCTCCGGACTGCTGGCCGCCATGGCGGGCATCATTTCCACTTCACGGGCGGGCGTCGGTGCGCCGACCGTGGGAGTCGGCGACGAATTGACGGTGATTGCCGCCGTCGTGATCGGCGGCGCCAGTCTTGCCGGCGGCAAGGGCGGCGTGCTCAATACGCTGATGGGTGTGCTGATTCTCGGTGTGATCGGCAACATCATGAACCTTGCGAGTGTGCCCGGGTATCACCAGCAGGTTGTCATGGGGATCATTATTGTCGTGGCGGTACTTTTGCAGCGGGGCGCACGCTTCTGGCGCCGCTGACTCTTCCGTTAAACTTCGTTTCTGGGGTTGGTCACTCTGGCGTCGCAGAGGCGCCCTGAATACTGAGCGAAGGAATACTGCGTGCCCGATTACAACATCCTCGAACTGATCGACCGCGCCCGTCCGAACCTTCGGCGCGGCAGCCGGCAGGTAGCCGACTACATTCTTGGGAATCTGAACGCCATCCCGGACATCAGCCTGGCGGATCTCGCGCGCCTGGCGCAGGTCAGCGAGCCAACCGTGCTGCGGTTTTGCTCGACGATCGGCTGCAGCGGTTTTCGGGAGTTCAAGATCCGGGTTGTGCAGAGTCTCGCGCTAGGCGCGCCCGCGGCCCATTCCGTGCTCAATGGTGACGACGATACCGAGACCATTGCAACCAAGATTTTCGATTACACCATCACCAGCCTCGACTGGGCGCGCAAGAAACTCGATTTCGCTGCGATCGGGCGGGCAGTCGATCTGTTATCGCAGGCAAAACGGATCGAGTTCTTCGGCTTTGGCGCCTCGGGGATTGTCGCTCTGGACGCGCAGCAGAAATTCCCGCTCTTTGGCGTGCCGTGTGTCGCGCATCAGGATTCGCATCAGCAGTTCATCGCGGCCTCGATGCTCAAGCCAGGGGACGCTGTCGTCGCAATCTCGAACACGGGCTCGACGCGCTCGCTTATCGAGGTGGCGCGCACGGCAAGGGAGCGTGGCGCGGGCGTGGTCGTCATCACTGGATCCAACAGCCCGCTCACGCGCTTTTCGGACGTCGCGGTGATTGCCGAAACCCTTGAGAATACGGATGTCTACACACCCACGACCTCGCGTCTGGCGGCGCTTGTCATTGTCGATATCCTTTCGACGAGCGTTGCGCTGCGCAAAGGCGAGCAGCATACGCTTGAAGTGCTCGATATGAAAAAGCATCTCGCCGACATGCGTTCGTCTGGAATGATCTAGTGTTCCGCTCCAGAGTTGCGGTTAATTCGTCATTCCCCCACGCACCGAAACCCCGCATAAACATACTGATAATGCGCCTGAAACCAGTTGCGAAACTCAGGCCGCAACATGCATTGCGCGGTGCGCGCCGAGCCGCCCTTCAGCACGTAGTGCTGCCCGTCGAAGAAATTGGCGGAGTACCCCAGGTAGAACGGAAACGGTTCGAAGCCAGGCAGCGCGTCGAATAGTGTCGAGGTCCATTCCCAACCGTTGCCGAACTGGCCTTCCACGCCGAACGTGCTGACGTTGTCCGGATGTGCGTCGACCGCCTGCGGATCCCAACTGCGAAAATCGAAGTTGCCCGAAGCCGCGTGCGGCGCACCGTGCGCGGCGCGTTGCCATTGCGCTTCGGTCGGCAGCGCTTTACCGGCCCAGCGGGCATACGCGCTGGCTTCCGCATGGCTGACGTACACCGGCCAATCGAGCGGCAAGGGGATTTCCTCGAACATCGTGCGCAGCATCCACTCGCCGTCGCCGTCGCGTTGCGACCAGCCGGCCGGCCGGGTGATCCGCTCGCTTTCCTTCCAGGCCCAGTCCTTGTCTTTCCACCATGCGCGCTGCCGGTAACCGCCGGCGAGCAGGAATTCCAGGTACGCGCCGTTCGTGACCATGTAGCGGTCAATCGCGAAGGCCGGCACATCGACACGCAGTTCGCCGAACTCGTTGTCCCAGCCGAAGCGTCCGCTATCGCGCGGCATGCCGAGCAGCGTGGGGCCGGCCGGCACCTGGACCATCCCGGTGTGATCGGGCGCGCTCGCACGAAGATCCTGGCGCGGAGCCGGGTTGTCGGCGCGGTCTTGAGCGTCACCGTGGTCAGGGGCGATCTTCTGCGCAAGCGGCAACTGATGCAGCATGTACGCGAGGGTCTCGGCGTGCATCAGGCGATGCTCGATGGCCACATGCAGCAACTGCTCGGCCGCGCCAACTGGCGCGCCTTCCGCTTGCGGCTGCCCGTCGATGCTCAATGCCGCCAGTTCGCGATCGATCTGCGTGCGTGCCTGCTGGCCGTATTCGCGCACGACGTCGAGCGACGGCCAGTCGCTGGGCACGTCGGTGGGCAGCTCGCCGTCGACGGGATCGATGCCGAACGCGAACAACTGGTCGAGCGGCGCATCGAAGGCGGGGAGCGAACACAGACGCTGATCGAACAGGTTGCGGTCGAATGCTTCGAGATGGCCGATGTAGAAGACGATCCGGTGACGCTCGCGGATCGGCCGTTCATACAGATACTCGGGTTTGACGATGGAGAAGAGGGCGTCGCTAATGTGACGCGCGTCGATCAGGCGCTGGACTAGCGGATGATGCGGGGCGGGGTCGCGATTCATATCGCCGGGTCTCCTTGAGGAGGACAGTTTGAAGACTGTACCTGCTCGCAGGACACATGCCAAGACGGCGGTTACGCCCCGGGGCGCAGATTCCCGCAGCACGGCTGGCCGCGCCGCGGGGCGCCACGTGGACTACACGTGGCGCAGACCTTCGAGGTCGACGATGCGGATGAACTTTCCTTGCGTGCCGATCAGGCCGCGCTTTTGAAAGCGTGACAGGGTGCGGCTCACCGTTTCGAGCGTGGTGCCGAGATAGCTGCCCATATCTTCACGCGTCATGCGCAGATTGAATTCCGCCGACGAATAGCCGCGTTTCGCGTTGCGCTCCGAGATATCGAGCAGGAACGCGGCGACCCGTTCTTCTGCCGACAGGGAGCCAAGCACCATCATCTGCGCGCTCTCACGGACGATCTGCTCGCCCATTAGCTTGTGCAACCGCTCCTGCATGGAGCCGATTTCGCGGCACAGATGCTTGAGCGCGACGTAGGGGATGATGCAGACGGTGCTGTCTTCCAGCGCGATCGCGCTGCTGGCGTGCTTGTCCTCGCTGATGCCGTCGAGACCGAGCGCCTCGCCCGCGAGGCGCAGGCCGGTGACCTGCTCGCGGCCGTCGCGGTGCGACATGGTGGTTTTGAGCGAGCCGGAGCGTACCGCATACAGATTCTCGAATGCGTCGCCGGCCCGGTAGAGCCTGTCGCCGCGCCGTACTGCGCGCGCGCTGCAGATCAACGCTTCGAGCTTCGGCAGCTCTTGGGCCGAGAGGCCTTGCGGCATGCACAGTGGACGCATCGCGCAACTGGAGCAGCGCGCGGCGCTGCGCGCGACGGGGCGCATGGGACGGGCGGGGACGACGGGAGCGCGGCGGGTTGCGGGCGGAGTGACGACGATGGGCGTAAGCATGGTGTACGACCGGTTGTAAGGAAGTTAAACCATTGTCCTCCTGTGGTTATCCGTTGTTTTGCGACAAAGTGACGCGTCACTGCGCCGCGCCTGTTTGCGCAGCGTCACAAGGCCGCGCAGTTGCATCCGGCCCCGGGAACACCGGGCCGCGCATGCCGTCACGGCGGCCCGGAATCATGCCGTTGCCTAAGCCGTGTGTTCCTGTCCGGCTGCCAATGGAATCAGCAGGACGGGCAGGGCCGCCTGCCGGACGCAGCGTTCGGCGACGCTGCCAAGGAACAGCCGCTGCACGCCGCGGCGCCCGTGCGTGCCCATCACCAGCAGATCGGCATTGAATGCGGCGGCGGCCTTCAGCACGACCGCTGCGACGTCGTCGAGCGAGGTCGCCTCGCCCACCGCCACTTCCCCCGCGACGTTGCGGGCACGCATGGCCTGATTCAGTTCGACGCCGAGTTGCTTGCCCTGTTCGACCAGTTGGTTGCGCAGGATAGAGGGGTCGTAGCCGGGCGCCTCGAAATACATAGGGGTGTTCTCGACAACGTAGAACGGCTGGAGCACGGCCCCCATCGAACTGGCCAGGCTCAGGGCGGCTTCGAAGGCGCGGCGGGAAGTGTTGCTGCCGTCGACCGCTACGAGGATACGTTTGTACATGGTTGGACTCCGCGTCGGAAGGATTCGGGACCGGCTGCGCCCAATGACGACTGATTCGGCGCTTCCTTAGACAACTGTTTGGGCAACCGATTGCTGGTGCCAGCTTAAAGGATGGCTGAAGAACCTACCTCTTCGTCAGGATGTAAATCAAATACTTGTCAAATTTATATAGATAGGGTCATATAGTCATTGCGCCGCCCAGCCGCCCTCAGCGGGTGTTTTTGAGGCCTTTGGGCCGATTTTTGCGCATCTGTGGCTCCTTGTTTGCCTTACAATCATGGCCTATTCAGACAAGCCAAACCTCCCAGCGAAGATGAACGAGCGCAAATCGACGGGCTTGCCCGACAAGATCTACGGCGACATCCTGAACCGCATACTCGAAGGCGAGTACAAGGAAGGGGAGCGCTTGCCTACCGAACACGCACTCGCCGAACGCTTTGAAACCTCGCGGCCCACCGTGCGCGAGGCGCTCGCCCGTTTGCGCGCCGACGGCATCATCATTACGCGCCACGGCTCAGGCACCACGGTCGCGCGCCGGCCGGATCCGGACGTGCGCCGCTTCGCGCCGCTCGAAACGCTCTCCGATATCCGTCGCTGCTACGAATTTCGCATCGTCACCGAAGCCGGCGCGGCTGAACTGGCGGCGCAGAAAGCCGAACCGGATGACGTCGCCGCCATCCAGCACGCGTGGGACGAACTGGAGCGCATCGTCGAAACCCAGGGGATCGGCGCGAAGGACGACTTCGCGTTTCACCTCGCGGTCGCGCGGGCCTCGAAGAATCCGTTTTTCATTACCGTGATGTCCTTCATCGAAGAGCAGATCGTCTTCAGCATGAACCTGTCGCGCAACCTCTCGCTGGTGAAGACGCTCGAGCGGCAGCGCCTGGTGCAGGCCGAGCACCTTGCGGTGCTCGAAGCGATCCGCCGCAAGGACGGTCCCGGTGCCGGGCATGCCATGCGTGCGCACCTAGAAAATGCGCTTGAGCGGATGTTCGGTTCCTGAGTTGTTCCCTTCCCCCGGGCCGCGCGAAACGCGGCCCGTTTTTTTAATCGGTCCAGCCTCGTGTCTGGCTTTCTCGCGCGCTGTGCCGCGTTGTCCGAAGTGAATCTTCCCCACCCCCTGCCTTTCCGCGATGCCTTGCTGGCGATGCTCGGCATCGCGCTCGTCAACATGCTGGTCGCGCTCGACCAGACCGTAGTCAGCACCGCCTTGCCGTCAATCGTGTCCGAGTTGCGCGGCTTCGAGTTCTACGCGTGGATCGCGAGCGCGTACCTGCTGGCCTCGGTGGTGACGGTGCCGGTATTCGGGCGGCTCGGCGACTATTTCGGCCGCAAGCGTTTCGTGCTGGCGGCGGTGATCGTCTTCACGGTGGCCTCGCTGTTGTGCGGAGTGGCGCCCAGCATGCCGTTTCTGGTGATGGCGCGCGGCCTGCAAGGCGTGGGCGGCGGCATGATGGTCGGCACCGCGTTCGCCTCGATTCCCGATCTGTTTCCCGATGCCCGCGCCCGGGTGCGCTGGCAGGTCATCATGGCGGCGGCGTACGGCATCGGTACGGCGGCGGGGCCGTCGCTCGGCGGCTGGCTGAGCCAGCAGTTCGGCTGGCGTTCGACCTTCCTCGTCAACCTGCCGGTCGGCGTGCTCGCGTTGTATTTCATCTGGGCGCATCTGCCGAATTACCGGCGTGCGGTGAGCGGTGCGGTGCGCATCGACTGGGCTGGGGCCGCGCTGGTGGCGCTGGTGTTGGGCGGCCTGCAGACGTTTATCGAAGCCGTGCCGAAGTCGGGTCTAACGACCGGCAACCTGCTGCTGGCGGCCGTGGTCGGCGTCGGCGCCGCCGTGCTGCTGATGTGCGAGCGCCGCGCGACGCACCCCATCATTCCGCTCGATCTGTTCCGCGACGGCCAGCTCGTGACGCTGTTCACGCTGTCGCTGCTATCGGGCTTCGTGATGTTCTCGCTGATCTTCTTCGCGCCGCTGCTGCTGCAAGGCGGCTTCGGCCTGACCCCGCAACAGGCTGGGCTGCTGGCCACGCCGATCGCCGCCTGCATCGCGCTTGGCAGCGTGATCAATACGCGCATCGTGATCCACTTGCCGAAGCCGACGCTGATTCTTTCGATTGGTTTCATGTTGCTGGTGGTCGCGTCGGTCGGCATTGCGCTCGCCACGCCGGCCACGCCGCATCTTTACCTCGAACTGGCGATGGGCGCCGTCGGTATCGGCCTCGGGTTCATTCTCAACAACCTGAACGTGTTCGGCCAGGAGATTGCCGGGCGCGAGCGCTTCGGCATCACGACTGCGCTGTTGCAGTCCACCCGGATGGTGGGCGGGATGCTCGGCACCAGCATCGTTGCGACGATCGTCAACCGGCGCTACGAAGCAGGAGTGGCCGACGCCCTGCGGGTGCTCGGCGAGCCGGTGGCCTCCAGATGGCTGCCGAAGTTGTCTGACCCGCGGATTCTGATCGACCCGAGCCTGCGCGATACCCTGCTCGGCGAACTGGGACGGGCGGGACTGGCTGGCCCGGCGCTAGTGGAAGCGGCGCGCCAGGTGCTGGTTCAGTCGATTCATATCGGCGTGGTTCTGACGGGTGTTGCCGCACTCGTAGCGGCTTTTGTCGTGCGCAGAATCTCGCATATCACTTTCAAGCGCAGCGGTAATTAAAAAGCGGCGTTTTTTACCTCTTTTCAAGGGCTGCTATCCGGCGGCCCGGAAATAATTTCTCGATTTTCCAGATTAAAAAACGCGCAAAAATCGCTATGCGTGTTGGGTCGGATTTGCACCTACCTACCTGGATAGGTGTGTGGTGGTTCAGGGTCAATCAAAATTCAGACAAATAACACCCAATCAACCTGAGAGATCTAACATGGAATTACTGGAAAATCATTGGAAAGCACCCGTCACCATTCAAAACCGCACGGTTGACGCTGCAGACGAGACGCCGGCCACGGTCGATCGCCACCTGATCATTGCTTACCGCAAAATGAAAAAGGAAAGCCAGCGGCGTTTCTGGGCACGCTTTGGCGTGACTCAATCGCGCGGCAGCCGGTTCGAGTCGGGCGCGGAAATTCCGCCGCCGGTTTCGATCCTGCTGGGGCTTTACTTCCTGAAGACGATTTCTGACGGCGATTTAGGGCGTGCCGAACGGGTGATTTACAGCCGCGATGCCGCTGCTTTGCTTAACCCGGGTCAATAAGACCCATTTGTGCAGCAATCACGGCCGCCGCGCGCCGCGAATTCACTCCGAATTTCGCTCTGATATTCTTGACGTGGAAGTTCACCGCAGCTTCCGAGCAACTGAGAATATGCGAAATTTCCCAGGTGGATTTGCCGCGCGCGGTCCATTTCAGGCATTCGCGCTCGCGCGGCGTCAATTGCGGCAGCAGGCTTTGCGCGTGCGAACGGAGATGGCGGCGGCTCGTGTCGATGACCAGATCGCGCAGCAGGACGAGCTTGGGCAGCACGCTGTCTATCTCCGTCCAGAACGCGTCGGTTGTGTTGAAGTTGTTGGCGAGACACAGCATGCCGGCTTCCTGATTCGGTCCGTGGATCGGCAGCGAAACGCCGGAACGCAGACCATGCAGGCAGGCCAGTTCGTACATCTCCTGCTGCTGGCGCGTCGAGAACAGTTCCGGCGACCAGATCAGCGGCGCAGCGCGCGTCAGGCAATGGCTCACGACCGGATCGATATGCATGAAACCGTGCGCTTCGTAACTCCGCCACCACGTTTGCGAGTACGTACTGCGCATGTAGGCATCTTCCAGGCGCATGCCGGGGCGCGGCAGCATCGCGATCAGAACCCGATCGAAACCCCAGGTGCCTGCAATGGTGGTGAGCGCGTCGAACCACGTCGCTTCGTCTGGGGCGTCCACCAGTGGCGACATTTGCTCATTAAAATGTAGCGACACTTTCGTTCTCTCAATCGCAGCGGCCCGGCCGCAGGTTTCGCCGACGCGAACTCGCGACCGGCATGGTGTTGGGCAGCAATTTATCACCGTTTATTACTAAGCGGCTCAAAATGCGAAGTCTGATGCTAGTTGTTCCGGTAGCCAGATTCTCTGCAACGGCGTAAAGACAGCAAAAATATCCTCAATGGGCCAACATTTGCCCAATCGGATGCTGACCAGCCCCGCGCTACTCAAGCAGGGCGGGCGTTGCTTGGCAGATGTCAAATCTGCGCCGCCGCAGACGATTTCCACTCGATTTAACCTCGGCGGGACGGGCTTGTGCGCTGGGCGGCGCCTCAATTGCATAGCGTGGGCATCGCCTATAAACCCTCCATTTTTCAATGAGGGCCAAATGATTTGCTACCGGAACCGCTCAGTCACAAGCGAAGCTTTGCCACAAAATTAATTGGCTGATCCGGTTAGAGGCGCTATTTTAACTTAATAGAGTCTTGATTCAGGCGGCTGAAATAACAATAAAGTTTTAGTTCTGCCTGTTTGATTAATTTGCTAATTGTTCCGCCTGGCCGATCGCAATGCGGCCTTGCCGTCCGGTTCTCAAATATCGAATCGAAATGGCGCCTCGATTGATCGTGCAGCGTTTTATATGTTGTCATACGAAAATCGATCGCTTCAAGAAATCAGAACGCCCCTTGCGCACGCTGCATCGCACCCGGGAAGCCGATGAATTCAAAGATTTCCTTTGCCTTTCTGGCGGCTGACTGGGCAGCCTGACTGGCGGGGCGCTCCCTAAATGTTGTTTGACAACATTGCTGGGCGGGTGCTACCTTGGCGTCAATTCTTCGATACCGTCTTGAGGTGCCATGAAAATCTCCCCCATCCACGAGAGCGAGTTCGCCTCGACCGTCATGGCCGTGCCGCCGCTGGCGCGCCGTGCCGACCTGTCGCTCGACGCGGCGGAAAACCAGAAGCTGATCCGACACATCGAAGCGGGCGGCGTGCGCACGCTGCTGTACGGCGGCAACGCAAACCTTTACCACGTGGCCGTGAGCGAATACCGCGAGCTGCTCGACATGCTTGCTGAAAGCGCAGGTCCGGAGACCCGCGTGATCCCGGCCATCGGTGCGGACTACGGCAAGATGCTCGATCAGGCCCGCATCCTCGCGCAGACCTCGTATCGCACGGCGATGGTGCTGCCGCTGGCCGGCTTTACGACCTCCGAAGGCGTCGAGGCGGGCCTCACGCGCATCGTCGACGCGGCCGGCATGCCGCTCACGCTGTACATCAAGAGCGAAAACTATGTGGACGTGGACACGCTTGCGCGGCTGGTGGAGCGTGGCACGCTGATCGCGGTCAAGTACGCGATCGTGCGCGAGAATCCCGCGGACGATGCCTATCTGCGCCGCCTGCTGCAAAGCGTGCCGGCCGCGAAGGTGGTGTCCGGCATGGGCGAGCGGCCGGCGCTGGTGCATCTGCGCGAGTTTGGCCTGGCGGCGTGGACGACCGGCTCGGGCTGTATTGCGTCGCATGCGGTGACGGCCATGCTGCAGGCCACCAAAGCGGGCAACCTGAGCGAGGCGCAGCGTATCTATGACGCCTTCATGCCGCTCGAAACCTTACGCGACGACATCTCGCTGATCCGCGTGCTGCACGATGCTGTTACATTCTCGGGCATTGCCGACATGGGGCATATGCTGCCGCTGCTCAGTTCGAGTCCGGCGGAGCATCATCCGAGTATCGACCAGGCCACCCAGGCGCTGCTCGCGTTCGAGCGGCAGTTTGCCGGCGCGGCAGTGTCACGTTAAAGGAATTTCACGATGCAGATCACTGGAGAGATGTTGCTTGGCGCATCCGCTGTACGCGGAGCCCGTGGCACGCTGTACGCGTTCGACCCGGCGCGCAATACGGAACTTGAACCGGCGTTCGGCGCAGGCGGCACGGCGGAAGTCGAACGCGCCTGCGAACTGGCGGCCCTGGCGTTCGACCCTTACCGTTACGCACCGCTCGAAACGCGCGGGCGTTTTCTCGAAGCGATTGCCGAAAATATCGTCGCACTCGGCGATGCGTTGATCGAGCGGGCGCATCTCGAATCGGCTTTGCCGAAAGCGCGTCTGGAAGGCGAACGCGGCCGCACGGTGGGGCAGCTCAAGCTGTTCGCCGCACTGGTGCGCGAGGGGCGCTGGCTGACCGCCACGCTCGATTCCGCGCTGCCCGAACGCAAGCCCCTGCCGCGTGCCGATCTGCGTCTGCAAAAGATTCCGGTCGGACCGGTGGCCGTGTTCGGCGCCAGCAATTTTCCGCTGGCCTTTTCCGTGGCCGGCGGCGATACGGCCTCGGCTCTGGCGGCAGGCTGCCCGGTTGTCGTCAAGGCGCACCCAGCGCATCTCGGGACCTCCGAACTGGTGGGACGCGCGATCCAGAAGGCGGTAGCCGACAGCGGCTTGCCCGAAGGCGTGTTTTCGCTCGTCATCGGCGCGGGCAACGAAATCGGCGAGGCGCTCGTGAAGCATCCGGCGATCAAGTCGGTGGGCTTTACCGGCTCGCGGCGCGGCGGTGTCGCGCTGGTCGAGATTGCCGCGAGGCGTCGTGAACCGATTCCCGTGTTCGCCGAAATGAGCAGCGTCAATCCGTTCTTCGTGTTGCCCGGCGCGTTGGCGAAGCGCGCCGAAGCGCTTGCGAACGGTTTCGTGGATTCGGTTACGCTTGGAGTCGGTCAGTTCTGCACGAACCCGGGTCTCGTGCTGGTGCTCGAAGGGCCGCACACCCGCGGCTTTATCGAAGCCGCCGCGAGCGCGCTTGCCGGCAAAGGCGCGCAGACTATGCTGACAGCGGGCATCGCGGCCGCCTATCAGGGCGGTGTGACGCAGCGCGCCCAGCTCAACGGCGTGCAAAGCCTGGCGCAAGGTGCGTCTTCGGAAGCGCATTGCGCGGCCTTGCCGGTGCTGTTCGAAACCACGGCGGCGCAGTTCCTCGCCACGGCGCCGCTCGAAGACGAAATCTTCGGGCCAACCTCGCTGATCGTCACCTGCGCGGACATCGCGGAGATGCTCAAGGTAGCCGAGCATCTCGAAGGCCAGTTGACCGCGACCCTGCAACTCGAAGCCGAAGACTATCCGCTGGCGCGGCAATTGCTGCCGACGCTCGAGCGCAAGGTGGGGCGGATTCTGGCGAACGGGTTCCCGACGGGCGTCGAAGTCTGTCACGCGATGGTGCATGGCGGCCCGTTCCCGGCCACCTCCGATGCGCGCGCAACCTCGGTTGGCGCGACGGCGATCGAGCGCTTCCTGCGGCCGGTCTGCTATCAGGACTTGCCGGCCGAACTGCTGCCGGAAGCACTGCACGACGACAATCCGCTCGAACTCTGGCGCTTGCGCGACGGTCAGTTCGTACGAGGCTGAGCATTGGGTGACCGCTTGCCACAGGGCCATGGTGAGTGGCAGGCTTTGGGTCTCGCACCCGTGCCCGTGGTGTGCAACGCACCGCGGGCAACAATCCACAAGCACCCGAAGGACAAGGCATGACCGACACCAACCGACGCTATCCCGACCCCGCCATTCGCATCCTCGATCCGCGCTTCAAAAACTTGCGCCTTGCCTCGGCTTCGGTCGAATGCCTGTATCAGGGCGCGCGCTGGTCGGAAGGACCGGTGTGGTTCGGCGACGGGCGCTACCTGTTGTGGAGCGACATCCCGAACAACCGCATCCTGCGCTGGGACGAACAAAGCGGGGCGGTCACGCCGTTTCGCCAGCCTTCGAACAACGCCAACGGCCATACGCGCGATCGCGAGGGGCGGCTCGTGAGTTGCGAGCATCTGACGCGCCGGGTCACGCGCACCGAGTACGACGGCTCGATCACCGTGCTGGCAGACCGGTACCGCGGCAAGCGTTTCAATTCGCCCAACGACGTGATTGTGAAGTCGGACGGCTCGATCTGGTTCAGCGATCCGACCTTCGGGATCGACGGCTTTTACGAAGGCGAGCAGCAGGAGCCGGAATTGCCGGCCTGCGTGTATCGCGTGGATGGGCAGAGCGGCGAGGTGTCGATGGTGATCGACGACGTGCTCGGACCCAATGGCCTCGCTTTCTCGCCCGATGAATCGATTCTGTATGTGGTCGAATCGCGCAGCGAGCCGCGCAAGATCCGCGCCTTCGACGTCACGGGCAACACGCTTTCGAACAACCGCGTGCTGATCGACGCGGGGCCGGGCACGCCGGACGGATTCCGGGTCGATATTCACGGCAACCTGTGGTGCGGCTGGGGCATGGGTACCGACGAACTCGATGGCGTACGCGTCTTCACGCCGCAAGGCGAAGCGATTGGCCATATCGCCTTGCCGGAGCGTTGTGCGAACGTCTGCTTCGGCGGCCGGCATCGCAACCGGTTGTTCATGGCAGCGAGCCACGGGCTGTATTCGCTGTATGTGAACACGCAGGGCGTGAAGGGTGGGTGACGCACACACAGCTTCGCGGCTGGTGTGCATCGGTATGTTCGCTGGCGCGTCTCAAGTTGCCTGACAAATTATCGGGGGCCCAGTCGGCAAGCCCAGCGTTGCCCTCGGGAATTCCCATCAAAGCTTTGTATCAGAAGGGTTCTGGCGAGACAGGCTGAAGCGGTTGGGTCATGCGGCGGCCTTGAATTTGCTTGACATCGACAGTGGGCGTTCGCTATGTTGCATTGAGAGACACGAACCGCCCGCATCGCGATTTGACCGGCGGACTTCCATACCAAGAAGCGAGGAGACGGAATGACTTTTTCTGGCAGCTTGTCAGTCAGGTTAGCGGGTATCTGCGTCGCGGTAGGGGTAGCTTTGGGGACGACCTTCGCGTCGCCGGCGTACGCCGATCCGGTCACGCTCAATATCGTCGATGTGGCGGGCGATCTCCAGTTGACGCAAAAAGGCTTCGAAGCGTTCAAGGCGAAGTACCCGAACCTCGTGGCGAACATCACTTACACCAACGCGCCTGCGCCGCAGTTGCCCGGCAAGATCAAGGCGATGCAGGCGGCCGGCCGCTCCGATATCGATCTGGTGCTGACCGGCACGGACGCGCTTGCTGCCGGCATCGAACAGAATCTGTGGACCAAACTGCTGCCGGATCAGGCGGCCAGCTTCCCGGGCCTGCTCGACAACTACGCACCCGGTCCGCGCAAGATGCAGGATCTGGCGCAGGGCTTCGGGCTCGAAGTGGCGTATATGCCGGCTGGGCCGTTGCTCGAGTACAACCCCGCGAAGGTCAGCGATCCGCCCAGGACGCCGGAGCAGTTGTTGCAGTGGTGCAAGGCGCATCCGAACAAGCTGATCTATGCGCGTCCGGCCAACTCCGGTCCGGGGCGCACGTTCCTGATGGGCCTGCCGTATGTGCTCGGCGACAAGGACCCGCGCGATCCGATTCACGGCTGGGACAAGACCTGGGCGTTCCTCAAGCAACTGAACGATTGCGTGCCGTATTACCCCGGTGGTACGTCGGCGGTGATGAAGGAGCTGGGCGAAGGCACCCGCGACATGACGGTCACGGTGACGGGCTGGGATATCAACCCGCGCGCGCTCGGGATCGTGCCGGCCGATTTCCGCGTGCAGGGCCTGGACAACATGACGTGGGTCAACGACGCGCACTATATGGTGATCCCGAAGGGCGTGCCGAAAGAGAAGCTCGACATTCTCTACAAGCTGATGAATTTCATGCTGCAACCGGCGCAGCAGGCGCTGACCTATGACGATGGCTATTTCTATCCCGGGCCGGCAATCAAGGGCGTGACCGTCGATCAGGCGCCGGCGCATAGCCAGGAAGTCCTGAAGAAGTACGGGCGGCCGGAATACACGCAAATGCTGGCCGCGCATCCGCACGTGCTGCCGCTCGATGCCGCTGCGATGGTCGCCGCGTTCCAGAAGTGGGACCGCGATATCGGCGCGCAGAAGAGTCAGTAGCCGGGGGCAGGGTGCTGATGATCCGCGCGGCGGTGCTTGAAGCGCGATGAAGCGCCGACAGTATCAGCTTTGCGTGGGATTGGAGTAAACGCTAAGGCGCCAACTCTGGCCGACACGCCAACTCCAGGCGACGGCTTTGGATGGGATCGGAGTAAGTGCTAAAGCGCCAACTCCGATCGACAGGAACCCGCCATGAAACCTCATTTTGAGCAGTTGCGTCTCGACTCGGTGAGCCGCAGTTTTACCAGTGCCGAGGGCCACGCCGTGGCCGCGCTGCAGGGTCTCGACCTGGACATCCGGCGTGGCGAATTCATCGCATTGCTCGGGCCGTCAGGCTGCGGCAAGTCGACAGCGCTCAACTGCATTGCGGGCTTGCAGCCGCTCACCGGCGGCGGCATCTGGCTCGACGACACGCGCATCGACGTCCTGCCACCCGAAAAGCGCGGCTTCGGCATGGTGTTCCAGAACTACGCGCTGTTTCCACACATGAGCGTGCTCGACAACGTCGGCTTCGGTCTGAAGATGCGCGGCGTCGCGCGCAGCGAAGCGGTCCGCCGCGCCCGCGAGGCCTTGCAGCTCGTGCAACTGGTCGGGCATGAACGCAAGCTGCCGGGCCAGTTGTCCGGCGGCCAGCAGCAGCGTGTGGCGATTGCGCGGGCCATTGTGATCGAACCGCCGCTCGTGCTGATGGATGAGCCACTGTCGAATCTGGATACGAAGCTGCGCATCGAAATGCGCGCGGAGATTCGCCGCATCCATAGCCAGCTCGAACGCGCGACGATCTACGTGACGCACGACCAGGACGAAGCGCTGTCGATGGCCGATCGCATCGTCGTGATGAAAGAAGGCGTCGTGCAACAGGTGGCCACACCGAAGGAAGTCTATGGGCGGCCGAAGAACCTGCATGTCGCGCGTTTTATGGGTTATCGCAATGTGATCGGCTTCACGCTCGAGGGGATGCAAGGCGACGCCGTGGCGGTAAGCGCAAACGGTGTGCGTCTGCTGGGCATGCCGATGCACGGGTTTAACGGCAAACGTGTGAGCGTGGCGCTGCGTCCGGAAGATATGGAGCGCAGCACGCCGGGCGCGGAAAACGCATTCGACGCTGAAGTGATCACGGTCGAATACGGCGGGCGCGATTCGCTGATTCGTGTGAAGTCCGCGTTCGGCGAACTGTGGGCACGCGTGGCGGGCGAGTTCGCGGTGGGCGAACGCATGACGCTGCGTGTGCCGCCCTCGCGCACGCTGGTGTACGACGGTGATGCATCATGAGCGCCGGTACGTTGTCGCCGCCGCTCGCTCCGCGCGACGCCAAGGGCTGGCTGGTTGCGCCTGCGCTGATCTTTATCGTCGCGCTGTTCATTTATCCGTTTGCGTATGGGCTGGTGCTGTCGTTCCAGCCGATGAACGGCGGTGGGCTGTGGGCGAACTACGTGTCGTTCTTCACCGATACGTCGATGTGGCCGACCATTCTAGTCACCTTGAAGCTCGCGGTGCCGGCGACGCTGATCAACGTCGGTGTGTCGATTCCGGTGGCCTTTGCGTTGCGCCGCAACTCGCCGTATCAGAAGCTCGTCACCACGCTACTGGTGATTCCCGTCACGTTGGGCACGGTGCTGATTGCCGACGGCATGCTCACGTATTTCGGTCCGCACGGCTGGTTTCCGCAGGCTTTGCAGGGCTTGCATCTGTACACCGACGAAGTGCGGCTCACGCACAATTACTCGGGTGTCCTGATTTCGCTGATCGTGTCGGGCTTTCCGTTTGCGTTCCTGCTGACCTTGTCGTACGTGACGGGGATCGACCCAACCCTGGCCAGCGCCGCCGCCACGCTCGGCGCAAGTCCGTGGCAGCAGTTTCTGCGCATCTACCTGCCGTTGCTGGTGCCTGGGTTGACGATGGCGGCGTGCCTGTCGTTCGTACAGGCCTTCTCGGTGTTTCCGTCGGCGGTGCTGCTCGGCGCACCTGCGGGACCGACGCGTGTCATGTCGATTGCCGCAGCCGAGGCCGCGTTTGAAAACTACGACTACTCGCTCGCCTCGGCCATCGCCATGGTGATGGGCTTCGTGCAACTGCTGGTGGTGGCCGGCATGCTCGGTGCGCGCCGTTTCTTCTACAGCGGTCCGGTGACGGGAGGGAAGGGGTGATGACAAGCGATCGTCACGTCACGCCAGCCTGGCCCACATCCGCCAAATCGCAGACGCAGGCCCAGTCCGGCGAGCGCGAAGGCGATAGTGCGGGCCGCAATCGCGGCGTGCAACCGGAGCGGGCCGTCAAGCAGCGCACGGCGCTTGTCGAACGCGTCTGGAAAGTGCTGGTGTGGGGCGCGATGGTGTTTTTCCTTGTCAACGTCGTGCTTTTGATCGCGACGGTGGCGGTCAACTCGGTGGGCACGCGCTGGTTCGGCACGCTGTTGCCGCAAGGCTTTACGCTTCACTGGTACGCGCAGGCATGGAGCGACTTCCAGTTGGCGAGCGTGCTATGGGTCACGGTCGAAGTGGTCGGCGCGGTGGTGATCCTGTCGATCCTGCTCGGCGTGCCTGCCGCGTATGCGCTGGCGCGCGTGCAGTTCCCCGGCAAACGCTTCGCCGTGCTGGTGTTCCTGCTGCCGCTGATGGTGCCGCCGGTCACCTACGGCATTCCGATGGCGACCGTGATGTACAAGGTGGGTCTCGCCGGCACGCTGTCCGGTGTGATTCTCGCGAACCTCGTGCCCGCGCTGCCGTTCGTGATTCTGGTCATGACACCGTTCATCGAGCAGATCGATCCGAACCTCGAGGCCGCGGCGCGCATCTTCGGCGCCAATACGTTTCGCTATTTCCGCTATGTGCTGCTGCCGCTGCTGGTGCCCGGCATGCTGGCTGCGGGTTTGCTCGTGCTGGTGCGCACCATCGGCATGTTCGAGTTGACCTTCTTCACGGCCGGACCCGGCACGCAGACGCTGGTGGTCGCGCTGTACTACGCGGTGTTTTCGACCGGCGTGCGCGCGCCGCAATCGATCGATGCAATGGCGATGATCTATATGGCAATCACGTTGGTGTGGGTGCTGATCGCACTGCAATTCGTGAGCCCGACGCAGATCGTTTCACGTGTGAAGGAACAGAAGCGCTGAGCCGGACGAGCGGTCAGCGTGTTGATTAACGGGCTTTGTAGCCAGGACTGAAGCTGGAGAGCGTGTTGTGACCAAGAGAAAGACCCCAGAAGAATTGCGCAGCCACCGCTGGTATGGCGTAAACGACCTGCGCTCGTTCGGCCACCGCTCGCGCACGGCGCAGATGGGCTATAGCCGCGAGGAG
>NZ_JBWQQI010000026.1:0-113540 GCF_056619545.1 Paraburkholderia sp. SSBN10T | reverse complement strand
GCAGGCGCACGAAAAGGCGCGCACGTGGCTCGGCAAGGTGGGACTGAACGGCTATGGCGAGCACTACCCGGACGAGTTGTCCGGCGGCATGCGTCAGCGCGTGGGCCTCGCCCGGGCGCTGGCCGCCGACACCGACGTGCTGCTGATGGACGAGGCATTCTCCGCGCTCGATCCGCTGATCCGCACCGAAATGCAGGACCAATTGCTGCAGTTGCAGGCCACGCTGAACAAGACCATCGTGTTCATCACGCACGATCTGGACGAGGCGCTGCGCATCGGCAACCGCATCGCCATCCTGCGCGACGGCACGCTGGTCCAGGAAGGCACGCCCGACGAGATCCTCACGCGTCCGGCCGACGATTACGTGCGCCGGTTTGTGGAACGGCGCGCCGGCGGGCAGTGAAATAAGCCGATGCGGCCAGACATGCGCGGCACGTATGCCCCATCGCCCGGCTCAATAGCCTGTCGCCTTCGGAAGATGCCAACCGAGGGCAACCGCCGTCAGGCGTAACGCAAAGCACGCCACGCCACCCACGAACGCAGCCAAGCCGGGCGGCAATCCGGCGCGGCGTGCCACGACCACCACCAACGCCCCGAAGAAGGCTGCCGTCGCGTAGATGTCGGCGCGCAGCACGAACGGCACGCGAGCCAGCAGGATGTCGCGGATCACACCGCCCCCTACCCCCGTGATGGTGCCCATCAGCATCGCGACAAACGGGCGAATCTTGTAGAGCAGCGCCTTCTCCGCGCCGGCAACGGCGAATAACGCAAGGCCCGCAGCATCGAGCACGGTGACCAGCATCCCAGGCACCGGCTTGGCGAGCGAATGAAACAGGAACGTCAGCAGACCCGCCGCGAACGTCAGGGCCGGATAGCGCCAATCACGGATCGCGCTCGGCGGCGTTGCGCCGAGCAGCAGGTCGCGGATCACGCCGCCGCCCAGCGCAGCCACGAACGATACGACCATCACCCCCAGCAGATCGAGGCCGCCGCGCATCGCACTGACCGCCCCTTCGACCGCGAATACGAATGTGCCGGCCATGTCGGCCGTCCAGATGAGCGCTTCGGCATTCGGCTTTGTTTTACTGATCGACAATGTTGGCATCGGCCCGTCACCTCTCCCCTCGTCTGAGTTGTCGAAAGGTATAGCGGAAACGGGTCGAAGGGGGAAGTTTTTTGCGGGAGCGGGCATCGCAGACTGGCCAGCTATTATCGCCCCCCTAGTATAACGATGAAGCGGATAGTGGTTCTGGTTCGGGCATCGAAACTGGCGACCCTCACCGCCCTTGAACAGGATTACTACACATCGAGGGTTTAAAGCGAGATATAAATCCAGAAATTGACTTTCCCGTTCCGACTAAAGGAACATGGAAACAGGTACTGCGCTTGGGAGATCGAAACGGAAGGAAAACTGGGGTGGCTGATGGGACTCGAACCCACGACGACAGGAATCACAATCCTGGACTCTACCAACTGAGCTACAGCCACCACTGGTACATCTATCTGCTTGGCTCACCAAGAACTGGCTTGCCGATCGAGAAGCGAGATTATACAAACATGATCTGCGTTTGCCTAGTCCTTTATTCAAACATTTCTGTCGGCTCGCGCAGATGCTGTCTTGCTTCGTCGAAAATGGCGAGATCGCGCGCAGCCAGTTTCTTGTTGTCCGAGAGCACGCGGCGCCAGCCACGCGCACCCGCGACGCCGCGATAGAGTCCGAGTGCGTGGCGCGTGATCGCGCCGAGGAAAGTGCCGCGCGCGAGTTCGGCCGCACAATATTCGATCAGCTTCGCTTCAGCCTGTTCGCGTGTCAGCGGGGCTTCGGTCGAGCCGTAGAAGCGCGCATCGACATCGGCCAGCACATACGGGTTGTGATAAGCCTCGCGGCCGAGCATCACGCCGTCGACATGCCTCAGATGCATCTCGACCTCGTCGAGCGTCTTGATACCGCCGTTGATGATGATCTCGAGCTGCGGGAAATCGCGCTTCAACTGATAGGCATAGTCATACTTGAGCGGCGGAATCTCGCGGTTTTCCTTGGGGCTGAGGCCTTTCAGAATGGCATTGCGCGCGTGCACGATGAACACTTCGCAGCCGGCATCCGCGATCGTGCCGACGAAGTCGCGCACGTAGCCATATTCTTCCACCGCGTCGACGCCGATCCGATGTTTCACCGTCACCGGCACCGACACCGCGTCGCGCATCGCCTTCACGCAATCGGCGACGAGCTGCGGCTCGTTCATCAGACACGCACCGAATGCACCGCGCTGCACCCGCTCCGACGGGCAGCCGCAATTCAGGTTGATTTCGTCGTAGCCCCATTGCTCGCCGAGCTTTGCCGAGCGTGCGAGGTCGTCGGGTTCGCTGCCGCCCAGTTGCAGCGCGACCGGCGCTTCGTCGGGCGTAAACGCCAGGTGCCGCGGCACGTCGCCATGCAGCAGCGCGCCGGTCGTCACCATCTCCGTATAGAGCCAGGTGTGGCGCGACAGCATGCGATGCAGCGAACGGCAGTGGCGATCGGTCCAGTCCATCATCGGAGCGACCGAAACGCGACGGGGATTGGCGGGTAGAGCGAGGGACATATGGGAACGGCCAGCGGCATGAATCAAACCGCAATTTTACCGCAAGCGGGCGCCCGGCCCGCCGTGCCGGCTTGGGACCGCCAGCGGGCGGATGTGCACGCTTGTGACAATTCGAAGAAGGGCCAGAAGAAAATCGGCGCTGCGCCCCGCGTGGGTGCTCCTGACCCCGTTGTCAGCCTCACCGGACAAGGCGCGAGCCGATTGTTTCGGTCGTGGGAATAGTAATTTCAGATTATCGATACAAATTATCGATAGTAAGGGAATACACTTATTTCATCGACGTTGCAGACACACCAGACCGGCCGATGTCGCGACGTCTCCCTGAACCGAAGTCTGAAACGAATCCTGGAGTCATGATGAAGAACACGCTTATCGCCGCTTTGCTGGTTGCCGCTTCCGCCACGCTCGCCGCTCCCGCCTTTGCTAGCGGCTACGGTCCGGCACCTTTCTATCGCCCGGCAGTCGGCGCACCGGCATCGCAACAAGGCCAGAGCGCGCAGACGGTTGCGGCCGAACGCGCCGAAGCAAACGGCAATGCATATGGCGGCGTGAACGCCAACTCGTCGCAATCGGGCGCCCGCCAGGCAGCAAAGGGTCCGCAGTCGGTTTTCTTCGGTCAGTAATCGGGGCCGAGCCGGACGTTCGCAACGAGCGTCCAGCTACAACGCCAGATCGTGCAGGCATCGCCCTGCGCCATCTGGCGTTTTTCATTGTCCGGCGTACGGGATGGGCGCGGCCCGGACCTCCGCGCGGTGCGGCAGATCAATCGCAATCGCCAGACAAATACTGTCTGCCGTTGCAGGTGATCTCAACATCTCCGCTCGCCGCTTCCGTGGCGAGTCCCTGGCCAAGGAGTTCCGCGGTGATCGCGGGTGAGAGCGGCGGCGCAAGCTGACCGACGCCCACTTCGTTGAGCCGTCGCAACGCCTCGATGGCTTCTGGACTGAGTGACTTCGACATGGCCGTCTCCGTCGTGGTACTCAATTCATCCTAGCACTTTCCATCATCGCCGCAGCGACTGCTTACCTTTTCGATGCGTCAAAAACCGGTGTGCGGCATTTGTCCCCACCGCGTCATATTTCAAGGTGCATACCGCCCCACCCTCGCGCGCCCTTGATTCATTACGTGATTTATCTTCACGTAACAGTTCGTGAAATTTGGAAATCAAGTTATGGCGCGTTCCTGCTAACTTCCCGCCCAATGAGCAGGCCGTGAAGCGCACGGTTTCGTGCTGCATGAGCAGTCGCGTATCGCGCACTGCGTCTTCCAGTTTCCAGCAACGACATCTGGCCGTCCATGACGCACGATACACAGCCGGCGACGGCAGTCGAGTGGTTCGCCCGGGGCAACGCCTGCGCCGAACGCGGCGAGTTCGAAAACGCCCTCGACTGTTATGAAAAAGTCCGCGTCCAGCGGCCCGCAGACCCGGGCGTGTACAACAATCTCGGTTCGACCTACGTCAGGATGGAGCGCTTTGCGCAGGCCTTGCAGTGTTACCTGCAGGCACGAGCGCTCGACCCGAACAACGCGGATATCCATCACAACCTCGGCTGGGTTCTCGAACAGATGCACCGTCTGGAAGAGGCGGTGCTCAGCTACCAGCAGGCGATCCAGTTGGGCAAGCTCGTCGATGGTTCTTACAACAACATGGCGAACTGCCTGCAGTCGCTGGGGCGGTTCGACGAGGCCCATGCGGCCTATCGTCGGGCGATCGAGATTGCGCCGCAGAGCATGGTGTATTACCGGAATTTCGTGCAGTCGAAGCGCATGACGCCCGACGATCCGTGTTTCGTCTCGCTGGAACAACTGGCCGGGCGTGCCGATTCGCTGAGCCCCGACAATCAGGCCCAGTTGCACTTCGCCATGGGCCATGCGTTGGCCGATATGGGGCAGAACGATCGCTCGTTCGAGCACCTGTTGAAAGCCAATACGATGTATCGCCATAGCGTCGACTACAACGAAGCAATGACTCTGGGCCTGTTCAACGATATCCCCCAACTGCTGGGCGCAGACGTGCTGCGGGCAAAACGCGGTCTGGGAGATCCTGCCGATTCGCCGGTTTTTATCGTCGGCATGCCGCGTTCCGGTTCGACACTGATCGAACAGATTCTGGCGAGCCATCCGCAGGTATTCGGCGCGGGCGAACGGCCGGATTTCGGCAAGGCATTGATGCAGGCGCTCGCCCGTAGCGACGCCGACCAGCACAAGCTCAACTTCGACGCGATGCACGCGGCGAGCGCGGCGCAACTGGCGCCGCTCGGCGCCGACTACTTGCAGCGCATTCGCGCCGAGGTGGCGGATGCATCGAGCTACCGGCGCATTACCGACAAGTACCCGTTCAATTTCATCAACGTCGGACTGATCCATCTTGCGTTGCCGAACGCCCGCTTTATCCACAGCCGGCGTGCGCCGGTGGAAACCTGCCTGTCGATTTACTCGCGGATTTTCCAGGACGTGCCGTTTGGCTATGACCTCGGCGAACTGGGCCGCTACTACCACGCTTACGACGCATTGATGGCGCATTGGCGGCAGGTGTTGCCTGAGGGGGTGATGCTCGAGGTGCAGTACGAGGACCTCGTCGATGACCTCGAGGGGAACGTGCGCCGCATGCTGGCGCACTGCGGACTCGACTGGGACGAACGTTGTCTCGCGTTCCACCAGACGCAGCGCCAGGTCAATACGGCGAGCGCGTCGCAGGTACGCAAGCCGCTGTTTCGCACCTCGCTCGCGCGCTGGCGTCCCGCGGCGGAGCTGATTCAGCCGCTGTATGACGGGCTCGGGCCGGCGTTGCTCGACGCCGAGAGGCGGCAGATGTTGTGAGAGGCCGGGCGGCGCCTGAGTGTCACTGGCAGCCCCGTACGCGACGAATGAGAAGGCCACCACCGCCGACTGCCACGTTAGATGCCGTAAGGCATGTAAGCATCTCTGAAACCCAATTTACCGCGCGGCGTCCTACACTGGTCTCTCCTCTTCCCTGAGAGGATTTTGTCTCTCACACTCTTGTGGCCCACTTCCCCTGGTGGGCCTTTTTTTATCGCAGCCGCGGCAGAGCTGCCGCCTGACCTACAATAGCCGGTTAAACGTTAGGGTATGAGGACGCAACAATGCGGTTAAGAATACGAACACTCGCGCTGGGCTTGCTTACAGCATCTTTCATGCTCGACGCGAGTGCCGAAATGACGGCCGAGCAATACAAGCAGTGGGCGCATGTCGACAACAATTCGGTGTACGCGGCCTACATCACAGGCGCACTGAACGAACTGGGATGGGCCAACGGCGATCTGATTTCGAAAAAGCGCGCGCCGCT
This sequence comes from Paraburkholderia sp. SSBN10T, assembly GCF_056619545.1. Lineage (NCBI taxonomy): Bacteria > Pseudomonadati > Pseudomonadota > Betaproteobacteria > Burkholderiales > Burkholderiaceae > Paraburkholderia > Paraburkholderia sp. SSBN10T. The sequence goes on along the minus strand of NZ_JBWQQI010000026.1, from coordinate 107,651 downwards.
CTTCTGCCCGCCGGAAAAGCTGCCCATCGGCCCGCAGACGGTGTACCCGATGCTCGACGAGTTTTTCACCAATCACCCGGGGCTGTCCGATGACTTCCCGGTCGGTCTCGCCATCCTGCGCTCGCTTCAGGCGGCGTTTCCGTGTCCGAAGGGCGGCGGCCGTTAAGACGGCTCAACGGCACGCGCTGCGCGCCTTCACAGGCGCGCGATCGACACCTCCGTCGACTTCACCAGCGCCACCACTTCCGAGCCAACCTTCAGGTCGAGCTCGTCGACCGAACGGGTGGTGATGACGGAGGTCACGATGCCGAACGGCGTCTCGACATCGACTTCGGACACCACCGACCCGCGGATGATTTCCTTCACCTTGCCTTTGAACTGATTACGTACGTTGATTGCGGAAATGCTCATATCGAGTGACTCCAGTAGATCGATAAAAAACGCTCAGATAGCCCAACGGATTTCGGTCGGCCGCACGGGGCGGTCGTCGTAAGCGGAATCTACTGTGTGGGGCAGTAGTACGTCGTCGTTCGGCGAGGTCTTCAATACCCGCTGCAGCACATGTTCTTCAAGCGCGGCAAAACCCGCCGAGGCTCGTGCGCGAGGCCGCTCGAGCGGCACGGGCTGATCGAGCGCAATGCGCCCTTCTTCGATCAGCAGAATCCGGTCGCCCAACGCCACGGCCTCATGCACGTCGTGCGTGACGAGCAACGCGGTAAAGCGATGCTCGCGCCACAGGCGCTCGATTAGCGCGTGCATCTCGATGCGGGTGAGCGCGTCGAGCGCCCCGAGCGGCTCATCGAGCAGCAGCAACTGCGGCCGGTGCACCAGCGCCCGCGCGAGCGCCACCCGCTGACGCTGGCCGCCGGACAACTGGGCCGGCCAGTCGTTGGCGCGCTCGAGCAGACCGACTTCCGCGAGCACTGCACGCGCGTCTTCGCGTGCGCCGCGGCCCAGACCGAGCATCACGTTCTGTAGCACGCTCTTCCACGGCAACAGTCGCGCGTCCTGAAACATGATGCGGGTGTCGAGCGGCCGGCCATCCTCGGTGCGCTTCTCGAGCACGCCGGCACTCGGCTTCTCGAGGCCGGCGACGAGCCTTAGCAAGGTGGACTTGCCGCAGCCGCTGCGGCCGACGATCGCCACAAAACTGCCGCGCCCGATCGACAGATTGAAATCGTTCAGCACCGTACGCTTGCCGTACTGCTTGCCGACGCCGCGCAACTCCACCGCGTGGTCGGCGTCGCGCGACGCTTGCCGCGCCAGCGCTCCGGAAGCGGCAGCGGGTGCCGCGGCGCCCGGCTCATGCGCAGCCGCGTCGCCATGAAACGAGCCGGCGTCGCGCCCGAAAGCGTGCGTCGGGCGCCCGTCGGCCCCGCCTTCTGCGGCTTCCTCCGCGTCGCGATCAAGGGTGCGCGCCTGTGCCAGCTCCGCTTCGAGATCGGCGCCCGCAATGCCGCCGAAGCTCGTCGAAAATGTCGTGGCACTCATGCTTTCGCTCCTCGTTGATACGCCGGATGCCAGCGCAGCGTGACGCGCTCGAGCGTCTTCGCCAGCACATCGGCCAGCTTGCCCAAGGCGGCGTACAGCAGGATGCCGACCACCACCACATCGGTTTGCAGGAATTCGCGGGCGTTCATCGTCATATAGCCGATGCCCGATTGCGCGGAGATCGTTTCCGCGACGATCAGCGTGACCCACATCAGGCCGAACGCAAAACGCACGCCCACCAGAATCGACGGCAGCGCGCCGGGCAGGATCACGTCCCAGTACAGACGCACACCCTTCACGCCGTAGCTGCGCGCCATTTCGATCAGGTTCGCATCCACCGAGCGGATGCCGTGGAAGGTATTCACATAGATGGGAAAGAACACCCCGAGCGCGACGAGAAACACCTTCGCCTGCTCCTCGATCCCGAACCACAGGATCACGAGCGGGATCATCGCCAGCGCCGGAATATTGCGGACCATCTGCACGGTCGAATCGAGCGCCACTTCGATCGGTCTGAAGAGGCCCGTCGCCAGCCCGAGTGCGAGGCCGATGCCGCCGCCTACTGCGAAGCCCGAGACGGCACGCCATGTGCTGACCTTCACGTCCGCCCACATTTCGCCCGACTGGATCAGAGACCACGCGGCCTTCACCACCGCGAGGGGTTCGGGCAACACGCGCGTCGAGAGCAGGCCGCTGCGCGCGGCAAACTCCCACGCGAGCAGGATCGCCAGCGGCGCGATCCACGGCGCAAGATGCGCGCCGAAGCGCCGCCACGTGCTTTCAGTTGCATTGGATTGAGCCATGATCGCTTACTCCACTTCGTGTTCAAACAGGGGCTGCGGGCGCCGGGAGCGGTCGGCCGGCGCTTCGAAGCGCAGCCTGTAGACGTTCCGGCACGCCCGGCCGCCGTCAGCTTGCGCTGACCTTCGGCAAATAGTTGTTGCCGACGATCTCGCCGAACGGCCCGGAGAGCGGTCCGCTCGCGCTCGTGCGCCGGCGGTTCGGCAACAGCGGAAACACCAGTTCGGCGAAGCGGTACGACTCCTCCAGGTGCGGGTAGCCGGACAGGATGAAGGTCTCGATCCCCAGCTCCGCGTACTCTTTCATGCGCGCGGCCACCTGCTCAGGACTGCCGACCAGTGCCGTCCCCGCTCCGCCGCGCACGAGCCCCACTCCGGCCCATACGTTCGGATAGACTTCGAGGTCCTGGCGGCCGCCGCGCTTGCCGCCGTGCAGGGCGGCCATGCGGCGCTGCCCTTCCGAATCCATCCTGGCGAACGATGCCTGCGCGCGGGCGATGGTGTCGTCGTCGAGCTTGCTGATCAGCTTGTCGGCGGCGGCCCATGCTTCCTCTTCGGTCTCGCGCACGATGACGTGGAAGCGAATCCCGAACTTGATCTTGCGGCCATGCGCTTCGGCACGGGAGCGGATGTCGGCGATCTTCTTCGCGACCGCTTCGGGCGGTTCGCCCCAGGTCAGATAGGTGTCGATATGCTCGCCGGCCATCTCGTGCGCGGCCGGCGACGAGCCGCCGAACCACAGCGGCGGATGCGGATCCTGCACCGGCGGATACAGCAGCTTGCCGCCCTTCGAACTCAGATGCTTGCCCTCGAAGTCGACCGTATCGTTGGTGTGCGCCGCGGTGAGCGTCTTGCGCCAGATATGCAGGAACTCGTCGGTAATCTCATAGCGGGTGTCGTGATCGACGAACACGCCGTCGCCTTCCAGCTCGGCCGCATCGCCGCCGGTCACGACGTTGATGAGCAGACGCCCGCCCGAGAGCCGGTCGAAGGTCGAGGCCATGCGCGCCGCGAGTCCCGGCGAAGTGATGCCTGGGCGAATCGCGACGAGGAACTTCAGGCGCCGCGTCGCGGCAATCAGGCTCGAGGCGACCACCCAGGCGTCTTCGCATGAACGGCCGGTGGGCAGCAGCACGCCCTCGTAGCCGAGCGTATCGGCTGCGACGGCGATCTGCTGGAAATAGTCGTAATCGGCTGCGCGTGCGCCTTGGGACGTACCGAGGTAGCGGCTGTCGCCGTGAGTCGGGATGAACCAGAACACATTCATTGACTGCTCCTGCTTGTTCGAGACTGGATGGATTGACGGGGCAAACGGGTCGGCACGCTCAGAGGGCGAGTTTCATCAGGCCGTGAGGCAAACGCCGAACGACAGATCGGGACAGCAAGTTTTGCGGACCGCAAGCCGCGAGCGCCCCGCGCGCAGCGGGCTAGCGGCAGAGCCGGCAGCGCAGGGGCGCCGCAGCGGAGAGGATGGCGTTCTGCTTCAGACAGGACATCGCGACTGCTTCCCTTGGCGAAACGTGCGCCTCGCGACGCGCGGTAAGTGGGCGACGGCGGCAATGCCGTCTACATGAAGAAGCAGTCTATGGATCGGCAGCGGGCTTTTGAACGATTTTTTTTAACTTAGGTTTTCCACTTTCGTGATTAGCCCGACGCTGCAGCATACGCCGGGTTGCCTCGGCTCAGACAGACCGTCTATATAATGACGCGTCTTTCGATAATCCGGCCCGGGCCGCATTGCGCATCTCTTAAGCCGTCCGAGCCCTTGGCGCCGCACCGTATGCAAAAAATCATCCTGCCGTTCGTGTCCGGTTTTCTGGCCTCATTGTTCTTTCACGAATCGACACTCGCGTTGCTGCACGCTGCCGGACTGATCGATCCGGCCGGCTTCTCGACCGCGCCGTTCCAGCCGCTCGGGCTGCCCGAGTTCATTGCGAATGCGATCTGGAGCGCCGTGTGGGCCGTGCTGATGGCGTGGCTCTTGCGCGTGGCGCCCGAGCGCCGTGCCCCGTGGATCCAGGCGTTCGTATTCGGTGGCATCGCGCTGACCGCAGCGAGCGTGTTCGTGGTCGACCCGCTGCGCGGCATCTGGCCGAGCGGCAACATGCTGCCGCGCCTCGCGATGGGTTTCGCGGCCAATGCCATGTGGGGATGGGGCGCGCTCGTCTTCATGCGCGCGTTTATGGCGTCTGAAGACGAGGCTTGAGGGGGCGAGCGCTACTTCGGCGCCTGGGTCCTTCAGCCCTGCAGATCGGCTAGCGGATGCTCCGCCGCCGACCACGGACTTTCGAACATCCGCGCGACGTCGTCAGCGCTAATGTCTTCAATGCGGGCGAAGCGCCAGCGCGGAACATTGTCCTTGTCGATGATGCGGGCGCGGATCCCTTCGATCACGTCACCATGCGCGAAGGTCGTGCGGGTCAGATCCAGATCGCGGCGCAGACAATCGGCCATCGCACCCTCCGCGCGCGTCACGACCTCCAGTGAAACGGCCATCGACAACGGCGAGCGCTCGCGCAGCACGCCAATCGCCTGCTCGGCCCATTCGGCGGCCTCACAGCCGGCTTTTTCCGCTTCCAGCGAAGCCAGAATCCGCGCCATGTCCGGCAGCGCAAAATGCTTGTCGATGAACGGGCGCGTGCCCGCCAGCGTCGAGGTATCGGGCGTCGGCGCGACCTTGCAGGCAGCCGTTTCGCGCTCCACGCATGCCACCACGTCCGCGCCGCGCTCGAACAGCTCGCTACGCAGGGTGTCGACGAGCGCGGGCAGCGCCTCATCGTCGATATAGACGTCGGCCAGTCCCGCGTACAGCGCGTCAGCCGGGCCGATCGTCTCGCCGGTTACAGCCAGATAGCGGCCGAGGGCGCCTGGCGTGCGCGCGAGAAACCAGCCCACGCCGACATCGGGAAAAAGCCCGATGCGCGTTTCCGGCATCGCCATACGGGTCGAGCCGGTGACCACGCGCAAGCCGCCCGTTCGATGCGCGCCTTGCGAAATCCCCATGCCGCCGCCCATCACGACGCCGTTCGTCAAGGCAATGTAAGGTTTCGGATAAGTGAAGATGGCGTGATTGAGACGGTATTCCTCAGTAAAGAATGCGTCGCGCGCCGCCGCGTCGCCGCGCTGAACCGTCTCGTACAGGAAGCGGACATCGCCGCCCGCGCAGAACGCGCGCGAATGCGCGGTGCGCACCACCACCGCGAGTACGTCGGGATCTTCGCGCCAGGCCTCGAGCGCGGCATGCATCGCGCGGATCATGCCGGTCGACAGCGCGTTCAATGCTTTCGGACGCTCCAGTTCGATAAAACCGATGCGATTGGCAATGTAGGTGGTGACTTCGTCGCTGACAGCGGATGCTTCAGAAGTATGCATGGCAGTTGAAGAGGCGGGATCGGTTCGAGGGGTGAACGTTATCACGCCCCGGCAACCTTCGGCTTCGCAGACGAGCGGCGCGCACGCGCGGGAGGCGTAGTTGCGGCGGTGCCGGCAGAGACATCTGCAGCCGGCTCGCGCGCGCCGAACCAGGCTTGCAGCGCGGCGTCGATGACACTGTCGAGCGGTGCTGTCGGAAACACCGGACAGGTCAAAGTCAGCGCGACGATGCCGTGCATCGTCGCCCACAAGGCCTGCGCCCAGACCGCAGCATCCGCCGACGCCGGCAGGCGCCCCGCCGCCCTCAGTTCTTCGAGCGCGTCTACCATCAGACGCGTTGCCGCATCACTGGATGCGTCGCCCGCCGCGGGGTTGACGAGCTGCGCGCCGGCCTCGTCAGCGGGCTCCTTGGCGGCGGCCCCGTCCAGGTTGTCGGGCTGCTTGCCCGAGCGCTTCTCCCCATGCCCCCCGCCACCGAGCGCCGCGCTCAGGTAGGTCGGATCTTCCATAAAGATCAACCGGTAGGTCTGCGGATGCGCAACCCCAAAGGCCACATAGGCGTGAGCCAGCCCCTTGAGCCGCTCGGCCGGATCGGCGATCTGCGCGAGCGGCGCGAAGCTGGCAAGCAACTGCTCGTAACCCTGCGCGCACAGCGCGCGGGCAATCTCGTCGCGGCTCTCGAAGTGCAGGTACAACGTGGCCGGCGAATATTCGATGGCGTCGGCGATCTTGCGCATCGATAGCGCAGCGAAGCCTTCGCGAATCACGATGCGCCGCGCCGCCTCGAGGATACGTTCGCGCAGCGCCTGCTTCTGGCGAGTCTTACGTTCGGTTATTCCCATGCGCCGCATTTTCCGGTTGACAAACTGAAAAGTCAAATTAAACTGAACACCGTTTACTGAACGGTGTTTATAAACATTCGTTTAGCTACTGACCCACATCTACCGATCGGTCAGTTTTTCAAGGAGTTGTCATGGAGAAGGCAGGAAAAATCGGGCTGTTTGGCGCCGCCGGGGCGATCGGACAAAGCATTGCGGCCGCGCTCAGGGCCGCCGACCGCGACTACCGGGTCATCGGGCGCTCGCACGGTGCGCTGCAGGCAGCCTTCGGCCAGGACCCGCACGCGGAAATCGCCACCTGGAACCCCGACGAACCGGCCTCGATTGCAGCAGCGGCGCAAGGCCTGCAGACGGCCATCTATCTGGTTGGCGTCCCCTATAACCAGTTCGAGACGCATCCGCCGCTGATGGAAAAAACGCTTGCCGGCTTACGTGCGGCCGGCGTCGAACAACTGATCCTGATCGGCACCGTTTATCCCTACGGCCGTGCACGCAGCAATCCGGTCACGGAAACTCATCCGCGAGAACCGCATACCTCCAAGGGCCGCATGCGCCTCGCTCAGGAAAATCTGGTGCTCGATGCGCACGGCCGCGATGGACTCTCCACGCTCGTGCTGCGCCTGCCCGACTTCTACGGCCCGCGCATCGAACGCAGCTTTCTGAACGGAGTGTTCGAGGGCGCCGCGCGTGGCACGCGCGCCCAGATGGTCGGCCCAATCGACGTGCCGCATGAATTCGTATTCGTGCCGGATGTCGGCCCGGTGGTGGAAACGCTGACTCGCACGCCGCAGGCGTACGGTCGCTGGCTGCACCTTGCGGGCGCCGGTACGATCACCCAACGCGAGGTGGCCACCCAGGCGTACGCACTGGCCGGGCGCGAACCGAAACTGATGGTCGCCGGCAAGCCGATGCTGCGCATGTTCGGCTTGTTCAATCCGATCCTGCGGGAAATGGTCGAGATGAATTACCTGATGAGCGAGCCGGTCGTGCTCGACGATAGCGCGCTGCAAGGGTTGATCGGGCCCATCAGGAAGACCCCGTATGAGGAAGGGATTCGCCTCGCGTTCGAAGCCGCCAAAGATGCGTTGAGCGTGGCCGCCTGATGCGGCAGCGCGTCGTGCGAGTGCGCGCCTCTCGGGTGTCGCTGCTTACGGTGCCGCCCCTTGCACGTCTGCCACGTTACCCGGCGGAAAGTGTCCGCTCTTCAGCAGCACGGGCGTGCCGTTGCTGATCTGTAAATGCTCGCGCGCCACCGCTTCGATGCGTCCGCGCCCCGCATCGAATGCGCGCATCCAGCCTTCGCGATCTTCGGAGCTCGCGCCGAAATGGTCTTCAAGCGCTTCGACCGAGATCGCGCATGGCACGGCTTCGCCATCGACCAGCGCGCGGAACACGACAGTCAGATTGAAGTCGCGGTAAGCGGGTGCGTCCGCGGGAAACCGAATTTCCATGGTCGCCTCATCAGAAGAATCCGTCGGGAAGTCAGGCGCCAGGCCGAAGCAGCGGCGCGATTCGGATATCGCGAATATGGTACCCGCCCAAATGGACTGCGGTCCACCCTCGGCAACGAGACGTGGCAACCCGGAGCGCTGGCCGGCATGGCGTATCGAGATGCCGTTCGAGTGTGCCTGAGAGGTCTAAGTCGCTCGTGGAGGCGATCAATTCCGCGAGCCGACCTGCGCGGTAACGCGGTCGGATACCGCACGTGAGCCGGTCGCACCACGCTACGGGCACGTTCCGTGCGTGGGCCAACACAGGCCTGGTGGAGATCAAAATGAGCCCGGTGCCCGATTGAGCTGCATGACCCGGGCCGCCACGCCTCGAGTCGTGGAGGTCGCAACGATGGCTGCCTCGCGTCGCTTTCGCCATCCGTTCAAAGAGGACACGTCATGAAGCTGAAGCGATTTACGTGGCGCCTGCGTCCACTCAGCCGACGCACCGCCACCATGGCGCCGGGCGATCTGATGCGGGCACGCGGGCGCATCGGCGCCTTACCCGTGGCAGCATTGCTCGCGGCGGGCCTGCATGGGTGTGCGTCTGCGAATACGACTTCGCTGATCAACCTGCCGAACGGCGAAACCGGTTTCGCGGTGAACTGCAGCGGCGCGGACGCCGGCTCGAGCTGGGCATCGTGCTACGTCCAGGCGGGACATGCATGCGGCGCCACCGGCTACGACATCATCTCGAAGGACAACGATCAAGGCGGTGCGGCCGGCGGCGGTGTGACCAACGTGGTTTCAGCGAACGTAAAAAACCGCTCGATGATCATCCGCTGCAAATAAAGCGCGACGTGTCAATGCGCCTGCATCTTCGAGAACAGGTTCAGCACGACCACACCGGAGACGATGAGGCCCAGCCCGACGATGGCGGGCCAATCGGGCACTTGCCGGTACAGCACGAGCGCCACGAGCGTAATCAGGACGATGCCGGCGCCGGACCAGACTGCATAGACGATGCCGACCGGGATGCTCTTGAGCGTGAGAGAAAGACAATAGAACGCGACGCCATAGCCCAGCACCACGACCACGCCGGGCAACATGCGGGAGAAGCCCTCCGACGCGCGCAGCGCCGAGGTGGCAATCACCTCGGCGACGATGGCGATGGCGAGCAGCGCAAAAGGAGGCACGCGCATAGGTTCAGGCCTTTGCAAGCGCGAGCTTGCTGTAGTCGTGACCGAGGTGCGCACACAACGCCTCGACGACCAGTTCGTGATCGGCTCGCTGCGGCAAGCCGGACACCGTGATCGAACCAATCACGCCGGCGCCTGCGACCGTCAGCGGAAACGCGCCGCCGTGCGAGGCATATTCGTTGAGCGGCAAGCCATGCTTTTCGGCGAGCGTGCTGCCCGCCTGTTGCATGCGCAAACCGATTGCATAAGAGCTGCGCCGGAAATGCGCGACCACATTCCCCTTGCGGCGCGCCCAGTCAGCGTTATCAGGCGTCGCGCCGGCGAGCATGCTAAAGAACAGCGGCTGACCGAAGGTGCGCACGTCGATAGCAAGGGCGAGGCCGCGCGCCTTGCCAAGCGCGTGCAGATCGACGCCGACCTGCCACGCACGGTCGGCGTCGAAATGAGGGAACACGAGCGTGTTTTCCTGAGCAAGAACCGACTGCAAATCGTGAGCGATGTCCATGGGCGGGAGAAGAACAAGAGAAGGATGCGCCTGCGCAACTCGCCGGATCTCAACGCATATCACTTGAGTGGCGGCGCAGATGGATAGCGGATTCTAGCGCAGCGTCAACGCAACGCCTCCGCGATCTTGCCACAGTGCGCACACAGACCCTGAAGAGACACCGGCCGAACCACGGCCATCAATACCGGCGCGCAGGCAACGCGACAGACGGCGAATGAAATGCCCTCGCCCGCATATTGAAGTCTGTTCTTAAAAAGGTATTGCACGAGCCGGCCGGGTGTCCTATAATCTTTTCTTCGACGGACGCGGGGTGGAGCAGTCTGGCAGCTCGTCGGGCTCATAACCCGAAGGTCGTAGGTTCAAATCCTACCCCCGCAACCAAAAGCAGCAAGGCTTTCAGCCGTTTTGTGTCTTTGTGGATGTCGTCTCCATTTTACCGTTAAGGAAAATCTGGCAGAATTTTCTGCAAAAAGATTTCGTCGTCATAGAACCCGCCCTGTGCGGGTTTTTTGTTGTCCGCTCGCTTTGCGCGGACCCGCCCCACCGGCGAGCCAATACGACTGCGATCTCTCGTTGTTCTCTAAGCTGGGCGTCCGCGCCCTATGCTGATCGGCTCAGATCGACCCAGCTTGTGTGAAAACGTGCGCTGATCGCCTCAACTGAATTAACGCATTTAGGTCGGGCGGGCACATGAAGCGATTCGTCGAAGGCGAAGACCGTAAGCATGCTGCCCGAGTATCTCGACGACAATCCAGTGCGCGTAGTCGACGTCTTTGTCGATGAGCTTGATCGTCGTGATCTCGGCTTTGACGGAATCGCTCCCGCAGCAACGGGACGACCCTCGTATAGTGCCGTTGCTTTGCGACAGGCAGCCAGATCGTGAGGCGCCGATATCTGATCTCCAGAAGCGCCTGGTGAGGGCGGCCTTTTGAGTCGCGAAATTCGATCCGATGCACTCCCTTCAATCGCACCTCCGACATTTCATCGGCCACAGTATGTTCCCCGTCACCGGCTAATCTGTTGGTGTAGCTACGTACGAGAAAATGCGCTCGTGTCATGAAGCACGAGAACTGATCCTTCCGTTCCCGCGAAGCGCTGCGCGGTTGCCTGAAAATGCCCGATCAGGATGTCCTGCTCGCTGCTGCCCGCCAACGCATGCCGGATCGCTCGTGCAGTACGTTCTCGCTGGCGCGTTGAGAACAGCATGTACTGGGTACTCGATATGGCCTTCGGCGAGGACCTGTGTCGCATTCGGGTTCAGAACGCTGCCCAGAACTTCGCGATCCTGCGCCGTATCGCCATGAATCTGCTCAAACGCGATATCTCCGCAAAGGTCGGACTGAAGAGCCGCCGACTCAAGGCCTGAGCCAATGATTCATATCGCGCCACGTTGGTCCGCTTGCGAGCTTCATGCGATTGCCCTGCCATCACAGTCGCGATGCCGCAAAATTTCGAACTATTCCTATTCACCAACCCAACGTAACCAAAGTAACTTTGCCGGCGACGTGAAGAGCGTTGCTCGTCCAACGCCCTCGCTCACTATTCGACACACTGGCATGGCCGGATCCACATTTTCACAACTACAAAGAGGCAGAAAAACTTGAAAGCAAAACAGAAACCGCGCGGATTCAGACTGGCGCTGGTCCTGGCCAGCATTACGCTGCCGATGTTGATGACTGGCACGCGTGCATACGCTCTGCAAGAAACCAATACCGACACGCAGAATAACGCTCATGACTTCACCTATGATCAACAGAAAAGCTGGCATGTCGAGGCAGGCGATTCCCAATCGCCAATCGACATTCGCCTCCGCGACGTCGTTTCCGCCGATCAGCCATCGGACGAAAACGATGCGATCACCATGCACACCACCAGCGAGGGTGCGAGCGTCGTCGATAACGGCCATACCGTTCAGGTCATACCGGAGAACAGCAGTGCAACGATCCGGGGCCGCCACTTTGCGCTTATCCAGGCACACTTTCATGCACCAGCCGAACATACCATTGACGGAAAACACTATCCGGTCGAGGGACACTTCGTCTTCAAGGCTCAGGACGGACGACTGGCGGTGGTAGCGGTGCTGTACAAGGAAGGAGCAGAGAATGAACAGTTCGCAGCCATTATCCGCGCAGCGAAACGCCACGTCACGACGCCGCTTGCCTCATTCAATGCGGCGGCGCTTCTGCCCGCCAACAGCAAACCCTATTACCACTACCTCGGTTCGCTCACGACTCCACCGCTCTCCGAGAACGTCGAATGGTACGTCCTGAGCCGTCCGGTCGATCTATCAAGCTCCGACATCGCGGCGTTCAAACGTCTGTACGCGCACAATGCACGGGATCAGCAACCACTGAACGGGCGACCGCTCCTGAGTTACGCGGACTGATGTTGACGTTTTCGGTCGCACTGCAGCGTCGGCGGTACTGCAGGGGCTGGCGTGCGGGTTCATTGTCTGGCGCCAGGCGGCGTCGATCTGACAAGCGCCGCTGGTCCGAATGACGATGCAGGTGTTAAACGCCGTTGCAGAGTTTGAACGCGATCTACGACTCGAGCGTACGAATGCCGGCATTGCACGCGCGAAGGCCGAAGGTAAAGCAATGGGGCGACCGTTCGCATTGTCCGAGCGGCACCGGGCGGAGGTGCTGAAAAAACTCAGCGAAAGCGTGAGCGTTGCCTCCATTGCGAAGGAATACGGCACACGTCGCCAGACGATCCGCGCGTATGCCCATCGCCGAATCCCATTCGATAAAGCCCTGAGCGCGCATGAATGCGCTGCTCGTGCGCATCTTGAGATTGATTGTGCAGAGCCGGGCCGAAACTAACGTCGTTCTTATCCACGCTCTCGTCCTGCGTAGCGCGCTAAAAATCCTCCACCATCGCGAACAGCGCCGTCACGCCTGCCGCACTCAGAATCAGGCGGTTACCCGAGAGCAGCGCGTGCAGCAACTGATCCGAGAACACCGACACTGCCAGCCCGCACAGTGGAAAAATGCAAATGCCGCAGGAAAAATCCGCTGCAGTAGCTTTGCAGAAAAAGGCCCGCACGGGATGCACTCCCTTTGCCGAGCCTCGCACCGGCGTGCGCAAGCGTTTGACATAGCGAGCCCACGACCACGCCACTGCAATCAAGTAGGAAAAGTCATCAACCCAATTTCCATCAATCTGTAGTCCGAACAGAAACATGCCAATAAAAAGGCGCGTTCAGATGATGTCAAATACTTTAAGCGACGCAGCACCTGCGCCGATCACGGCGCCCACCGTATGCAGGTCGACTGACCGGTCAATCCAGCCGAAGAAAATGCTGGCCGTGAGTGCACCGACCGCTGCACAGTTGGTGATAATCCGAAGCCGGTAGAAGATGTTTTTCTTGCGCATGACGTCTTGCTCCCACAGTTTTTCCAATGCCCCAATCCGGGCGGGCTAACCGAGTAGCAATCCTAACGCAATTGTCATGACGTTGCTAAGCGCTTCCGTCGAATTAGCCGTTCGGCCAGGTTTTCACCCCCTCCCTGCGCTGCGGCTCCGCTCTGCCGCACAGGCCGCCGTCTGGAAAGCTCGCCCTGGTGATAAACTCCTATCACCATTCTTCGTCCCCTTCCTATGAAATTCTGTTCTGTCTGCGGTCACCCGGTCAGCCTGAGCATTCCGCCGGGCGACAATCGCGAGCGCTTCGTCTGCGCCAGTTGCGGTACCGTGCACTATCAGAATCCGCGCAATGTGGTCGGCACCATCCCGGTCTGGGACGACAAGGTGCTGCTATGCCGCCGCGCGATCGAACCGCGCTACGGCTACTGGACCCTGCCCGCGGGTTTCATGGAAATGGGCGAGACCACCTCCGAAGGGGCGTCCCGCGAAACCTTGGAAGAAGCCGGCGCACGCGTCGAGGTGCAGAGCCTGTTCTCGCTGCTCAATGTGCCACATGTACATCAGGTGCATCTGTTTTATCTCGCACGGCTGCTCGATCTCGACCTCGACGCGGGCGAGGAAAGCCTCGAAGTGAGGCTGTTCGAGGAGCACGAGATTCCGTGGGACGACATCGCTTTTCCGACCGTCGGCCAGACCCTGCGCTTCTTCTTCGCCGACCGCCGCTCGGGTAGCTACGGCCTGCACACCGGCGACATCTTCCGCTCGCTGCGCGAAGGCTGAACGGCACACGCATGGTTCCCTGGCTCGGACCCGACGATCCGTTCCCTGCCGTCGAGCGCGCGCTCGGCGCGGCGAGCGGCGCACCGGGCCTGCTCGCCGCCAGCGCGGACCTGCTGCCGTCGCGCCTGATCGACGCCTACCGGCGCGGCATCTTCCCGTGGTATTCGGACGGTCAGCCGGTGCTCTGGTGGAGCCCCGATCCACGCATGATCCTGCGTCCGGCGGAATTCAAGGTTTCACCCTCGCTGCGCAAGACCTTGAAGAAAGTGCTGCGCGAGGACGCATGGGAAATCCGCGTCGACCACGATTTCGCGGCCGTGATGCGCGCCTGCGCCCAGGCGCCGCGCCGCGGCCAGCGCGGCACGTGGATTACCGCCGACGTCGTGGAAGCCTATTCGTCGCTGCATCGCACGGGCGATGCGCACAGCATTGAAACGTGGTTCGAGGGAGAGCGCGTGGGCGGCCTGTACGGTGTGTCGTTCGGGCGGATGTTCTTCGGCGAATCGATGTTTGCCGAGGTATCCGATGCGTCGAAAATGGCGCTCGCCGCGCTCGTCGGACACTTGCGGCGTCACGGGATAGAACTGATCGACTGCCAGCAGAACACCTCGCATCTGGCTTCGCTGGGCGGCCGCGAGATCGCGCGCAAGACGTTCATTGCGCATGTCCGCTCGACGGTCGATGCTGAGCCCATCCCCTGGTGCTTCGACAAGACCGCGCTGGAGGAGCTCCTGTCGAAATCCGGCGTGGCGGGTTCGTGACACACAAGATCCCGGGGCGAATGCACGCCGGTATCGCACCCTTAATTCCGGCCCCGTTTACCCGATGTCGAGCGGGCTGCCGCCCAACGGATTCCCACCATGCCGCACCAACCCAAAATGCGCACTGTCGTCACGGCGTAACAAAAGCCAAAGGTTTTTGTGCCATCGGGCCTCACCCAAAGAAACAAATCACGGCGCTCCGCAATATACTTGTCACTAATGCCCGGTCCGGCACGCATGATGAAACGGCCACACCGGGGCCGCGCTGCCATTGAAACGGGTTTGAAAGACCCAAAGACGCTTCGAGAGCTGCCAACGTGACGCACCCCAACGAGCTGCCTCTTTCACCGCTTTCCGCGCTGCAATTCTATGCAACGGCGCCCTACCCCTGCAGCTATCTGGAGGGGCGCGTGGCGCGCTCGCAAGTCGCCACGCCAAGCCACCTGATCAACTCCGATGTGTACACCGACCTCGTCAAGGCCGGCTTCCGGCGCTCGGGCGTGTTCACCTACCGCCCGTATTGCGACGGCTGCCGCGCCTGCGTGCCGGTGCGCGTGCCGGTCGACCAGTTCCAGCCGAACCGCACGCAACGCAAGGTGTGGAAAAAGCACGGCGGCCTGATCGCCACGGTCGCCCCGCTGCACTACGACGAAGAGCACTACGCGCTCTATATGCGCTACCAGTCGGCGCGGCACGCCGGCGGCGGCATGGATCGCGACAGCCGCGACCAGTACGAACAGTTTCTGCTGCAAAGCCGGATCAACTCGCGCCTCGTCGAATTCCGCGAACCGCTGGCCGAACACCCCGACGCCCCCGGCCTGCTGCGCATGATCAGCATGATCGACATCCTCGGCGACGGGCTCTCGTCGGTCTACACCTTCTTCGAGCCGGATCTGGCGCACAGCAGCTTCGGCACCTACAACATCTACTGGCAGATCGAACAGGCGCGCAGCCTGCGGCTGCCTTACGTCTACCTCGGCTACTGGATCCGCGAGAGCCAGAAAATGGCGTACAAGGCCAATTTTCGCCCGCTGGAAGGCCTCATCGACAGCACGTGGAAAACGCTCGATCCGCACAATCCCGAACTGCCGCCGGTCGACGCCGCCATCCTGGGCCGGCGCGGCCCGGTCCGGCTGCAACGCTGACGCACGCACGGCGGGGCAAACGCCAGGGGCCGCACAGGTCCTGGCCGCCCCTGCTGCCGCTCCCTGCCGGCTCGTTAAAGCCGGTAAAATAGCGGGTTCCCATTTTCAAGCCGACGGCTTTCGTCCCGTGTTCAGTTCCCTCTACCCGCTCGTACGCGCCCAACTCTTTCGCATGGACGCGGAAGACGCTCACCACCTGACCTTGCGCCTGCTCGGCGCGGTCGGCCGCACCGGCATCGCGGGCACGTTTGCTCCGCGCGTGCCCGACGCGCCGCGCACCGTGATGGGACTGACCTTCCGCAACCCGGTGGGGCTCGCCGCCGGACTGGACAAAGACGGCGCATGCATCGACGGGCTGGCCGCGCTAGGCTTCGGCTTCATCGAGGTCGGCACGGTCACGCCGCGCCCCCAGCCCGGCAATCCGCGGCCGCGCATCTTCCGGCTGCCGCAGGCGAACGCCGTGATCAACCGGATGGGCTTCAACAACGCCGGGGTCGACCAGTTCGTCAAGAACGTGCAGGCCGCGCGCTATCGCGGCACGCTTGGGCTGAATATCGGCAAGAACGCCGACACGCCGATCGAGCGCGCCGCCGAAGACTATCTCTACTGTCTCGAACGCGTCTATCCGTTCGCGAGCTACGTGACGGTCAACATCTCGTCGCCGAACACCAAGAACTTGCGCCAGTTGCAAGGCGCCGGCGAACTCGACGCCCTGCTCGCCGCGCTCAAGGACAAGCAGCAGCGCCTCGCCGACCTGCACGGCAAGCTGGTGCCGCTCGCGCTGAAGATCGCCCCCGACCTCGACGACGAGCAGATCAAGTCGATTGCCGATACGCTGCTGCGCCACCGTTTTGAAGGCGTGATCGCCACCAATACGACGCTCTCGCGCGCCGCCGTCACAGGGCTGCCGCATGCCGAGGAAACCGGCGGCCTGTCGGGCAAGCCGGTGTTCGACGCGTCCAATGAAGTGATCCGCAAGCTGCGCGCCGAGGTCGGCGAGACGGTGCCGATCATCGGCGTCGGCGGCATCTTCTCCGGGGCGGATGCCCGCGCCAAGCTCGAGGCCGGCGCCGCGCTGGTGCAGCTCTACACCGGCTTCATCTACCGCGGGCCGGCGCTGGTGGCCGAATGCGCGCAGGCACTGGCGTAGACTGGGAGAGGCCGCGCCCGCCCTGGCCAAGGCCAGGCCGAGTTATATAGGCATAAACAAACAGTATTTAAGTGCTGATAGTCTGCTTTGTTATGCTTTCCGCTGTTAAAACTGCCCTCCCCGGGCAATAAGCACGAATAAAGGAACACGATGAAATTTGCCTTGCTGAAAAAAATCCTGGTGGCGGGTCTGATCGGCGCCTCGTTCACCGCCGTGGCTGCCCACGCGGAAGACCTGCTCGATCAGGTCAAGCAAAGCGGCACGTTGCGCATCGGCCTCGAAGGCACGTTCCCGCCGTTCGATTCGAAGGCGCCGTCCGGTGAGCTGGTCGGCTTCGACGTCGATATCGCCAAGGCGGTCGCGGCGAAGCTCGGCGTGAAGCCGGTGTTCGTGACCACCGAATGGAGCGGCATCATCGCCGGCCTGCAGGCCGGCAAGTTCGATGTGATCGTCAACCAGGTCGGCATCACCGATGCCCGCAAACAGGTACTCGATTTCTCGCCCGGCTACACCTTCTCCGCCGCGCAACTGATCCAGCGTAAGGACGACACGCGCGAGTTCAAGTCGCTCGAAGACCTGAAGGGCAAAAAGCTCGGCGTGGGTCTCGGCACGAACTACATGGACATGGCGAAATCGGTGCCGGGCATCGACGTCAAGACCTATCCGGGCGCGCCCGAGTACCTGGCGGATCTCGCCGCCGGCCGTCTCGACGCTGCGCTCAACGACCGTCTGATGCTCGCCTATCTGCTGAAGACCTCGCCGCTGCCGCTGCGCACCGGCGCGATGGTCGGCACCGGCACGCCGTCGGGCATTCCGTTCAAGAAGGGCAATCCGAAGTTCGCCAAGGCGATCGACGACGCAATGAGCCAGCTCGAAGCCGACGGTACCTTCGCGAAGATCTCCGACAAGTGGTTCGGCATCGACGTGACCAAGCCCATCGCAAACTGATCGCGCCGGCTGAAAGACCCGCCAAGGGACACAAGGCGGCATCCTCGCGATGCCGCTTTTTTCTTTGCGAGGCGCGAGACTGCGCCGTCCCCGCAAGCGTGCAATCGCATCCCCACCTCACGACCCGTTTATGATGTGCGCTTTGCCGCGCACAACACTCACCGCCCATGTCCACCACTTCCCTGCTCGTCCAATCGCTTCCTGTGCTCGCTCAGGGCGCTGTCCTGACGGTCAAGTTCGCGGTTTTGTCGATGATCTTCGGGCTGCTGGCTGCCAGCGTGCTCGCCGTGATGGGGATCAGCCACAACCGGGTGTTGAACTGGATCGCGCGCATCTACGTGAGCCTCATGCGCGGCACGCCGCTGCTGGTGCAGATCTTCGTGATTTACTACGGCTTGCCGAGCCTCGGCATCTCGCTCGATCCGACGCCTGCGGGCGTGATCGCGCTATCGGCGAACGTCGCGGCTTATCTGTCGGAGAGCATGCGCGGCGCGATCCTCGGCGTGCATAGCGGCCAGTGGTTGGCCGCCTATAGCCTGGGCCTGTCGCGGCGCCAGACCTTGCGTTATGTGATTGCACCGCAGGCGCTGCGCATTGCCGTGCCGAGCCTCTCGAACAGTCTGATCAGCCTCATCAAGGACACCTCGCTGGTGTCGGTGATCACGGTGACCGAGTTGCTGAGAAGCGCGCAGGAAGTGATCGCATCGACCTATCAGCCGCTGCCGCTGTACCTCACGGCCGCTGCGATCTACTGGGTGCTGTGCCAGGTGCTCGAATGGATCCAGCACTGGTACGAACAACGTCTTGCACTGCCCACGCGGCACTGAGCCGCGCACGGCCAGGCGCGAACCCCGGGCCGGCGTGAGCGCTGCGCTCCCGCACAGTCAGGGCGCGCGAGCGCAGCGTGCCTAGCGCGCCGCCAGCGGCGCATCGAGCCGGACGCCGAAGCGGTTAAAGCGCGGCTCGTAGTAACGATCAGGGTCGAGCGAGAACGCGACGCGGCGCGTGCGGCCCATCAGCTCGCCACGCGGGAAAAAGCCGAAGTAGCGCGAGTCCGCACTGTTGTCGCGATTGTCGCCGAGCATCAGATACTCGCCCGGCGGCACGATCACCGGCCCAAACGAATTGCGCGGACTCGGCGACTGCGGCGACAGGCGCACCGTATGCACAACGCCGTCGAAACGCTCGGTCAGATACTCGCCGGGCGTTGCAGCGTCGCCCGGCAGCGGACCGAACCTGAGCGGTTGATAATCGGCACGCACGCCGTTCACGTACAGCACGTTGTCGCGCATCGCCACGCGGTCGCCGGGCAGGCCGATCAGGCGCTTGACGATCAGTTCGTGGGCGGCCGACGAATCGATCGTCACAATGTCGCCACGTTGCGGGTCATGCAGATGCGCAATCGCGATGTGCGTCAGCGGCACGCGCAGATCGTAGGCCATCTTGTCGACGAGGATGCGGTCGCCTTCGCGAATGGTCGGCAGCATCGAGCCGCTCGGCACGACGTTCCAGTCGGCGATAGCGCTGCGGAACAGCACCATCAGCACGAGAAACGCGACAAGGCTCTTGTTGTCGCGCCATAGTTTTCCAAGCATGCGCATCGCAGACGGCTCCAGCGGAAGGTAATCGAAAGCTTCGGCGGCGCCACTGCGGCCCGCCCGCGCAAATCGTACCACCGCCGCACGCAGCGGGCGTCCTGGCTGCGGGCGCCCCGGCGGCCCGATACGCCCCTCCAGCCACTGCGGACGTTCACCGCGCTCGGTGCCGTCTATGCCAGGCGCCCCGCCGGCGCCTCACTCTCCGGCGAAGCGCAGCCCCAGCGCGGCCCGCGCCGCATCGCTCATCCGGATCATCTGCAGGGATTTCGCATGCGGCATCACCGGGCTCTCCAGTTGCCCGGCACGGATCAGGTCGCAGAAGTGCGCGGTCTCGTAGTTGAGGCCGCCGCCTTCGAACGGCTCGTTTAGCTCGACCACCCGCCCATCGGCATAGCGGACCGTGGCGCGGACCGGGTTCCACCAGTTCTCGTGGATCGTCACGTGGCCGCCGGGCGCGAGCAGGAGCGCATCGCCCTTGCCGTACAGATCGAGCCCGCAGAACAGTTGCGCGATGCCATGCTCATGCTGGCTATTGAGGCTCGCGAATGTATCGACGCCGGTCGGCCCGAGGCGTCCCAAGGTCTGCACCTCGAGCGGCGCGCCGAGCCAGTCGACGGCCAGAAAGATCTCGTAGATGCCGATATCGAGCAGCGCCCCGCCGGCATGTTCGAACGAAAACGAGGGATGCTCGGGCGGCACGTTCGCAGCCGAGCAGCCGGCCCGCACGAGGCCGATCGGGCCAACCGGGTCGGCGGCGAGATGCGCGCGCAAGGCGCGATACAGCGGATAGAACGGCGGCTTCATCGCCTCCATGAACAGCCGTTGCGAGCGGCGTGCCGCTGCCAGCACGCGTTCGAGCTGGGCCGCATTGATGGTGGCCGGCTTCTCGCACAGCACATGCAGGCCTGCTTCGAGCGCGGCGATCGCGTAGTCGGCATGGCTGTCCTGCAGCGTGGCAATGTAAAGCGCATCGATGCCGCTTGCGAGCAGCGCCGCGAAGCTCTCACATGCCGTGCCGCCGAATTCCTCCGCGAACGCCGCGGCCGGTTCGGCGCGGCGCGACCAGACGGCCGACAGGCGCGCCCCGGGCACGTGCGCGAGCGCCTGCGCAAAGCGGCGCGCAATGCGGCCCGTACCGACGATGCCCCAACGAATCACGGCAGGTTCAGAGGAGACAGCTTGTTCGAGCGCGCTCCCCGCAGGGGCGGCTTCCAGGGAATGGTTCATTGAACGTTCGAGTTCCGATGCAGTTGAGACGAAGCATCATTGTCGCTCAGGTCGGCACACCTTCGCGTGCCTGCCCATGGCGATGCCTGTCCCGTCATGCAGGGCGCCGACCCTTGAGCCTGGCGGCTCAAGCCGGTCCCGAACTCAGGCGCCCTCAGCCGTGTACCGGCCGCTCGACCGCAAACACGCCGCCCATCTCTTCCGTGGTGTAGTCGATCAGCGCCAGCGACGCGGCTTCCGCGGCCGCCGCATCGCGCCGCTCGATCGCCTCCACGACGCGCCCGTGGTTCGCCACCACGGCCTCCCAGGCGCCGGCCTTGGTCATCACGATCGGATTGACGGCCGCCAGCGCGCCGCGAATGATCGCCGCCATCTGCTGGAAGAACTGATTGCCGCTCGCCACGACGATCCGCGTATGCAGCAGTTCGTCGGCGCTCTGGTAGCCCGGTTCGCCCGGCCGGATGGAACGGAACGCGTCGAACGCGTCGCGAATCGCCGCGATGTCGGCTGCACTACCGCGCGCGGCCGCCTGGGCGCACGCCCGCGGTTCGATCAGGACGCGAAATTCGATGACGTCGCGCAGGAACATCGGATCGGGCTTCGCACGAAAGCGCCAGCTCACGACATCCTCGTCGATCATCCGCCAGTCGCGCATTGGCCTGATGCGCGTGCCTATCTTCGGCCGCACATCGAGCATGTCGCGCGCAAGCAGCATCGACAGCGCTTCACGCATCACCGTTCGACTCACGTCGAACTCTTTGGACAGCACATCTTGCGGTGGCAGCACCGCGCCATACTTCTCCTCGACGATGCCCGTGACGAGCCCGTCCATGACCTTGCTGACCAACGAACGATCCTTGCTTCCCTGTTCCATGACACTCTCCCCGAAGCGGGTGATCCCCCCGCGTAGCCTGTTTATCAAGCGGCCCTCGTGTGTCGTTTTGTATAGTTGTTTTGTTGTATTAATCGATACGTTGCTTGCTTCAATGCAGATGCGCCAGTTGGGAAACGTCCTGACAGGGTTATCCCTCTGAAGAATTGTTTCGTTCATGTAACGCGCGGCCCCATGCGAGCCTGGAAGCTTGCGTATCAAGCGTGCGTGAGCCCAGCAGATTGCATAGTGCGACGACGCACGCAAAGTCGACAATTGGCGTATCTGCAACGGGTTGTGTCCGGCAGCGCACTCATCGCTGTACTTTGCATGGCGCGCTGCGATGAGTGCGCGATCGCAGGCGCCTAGCAGTGGCTCCTTGCAACCGAGCCGTAGCGTCCGCCAAAAAAGACCAGCGGGTCGTGTTCATCGAGCGAAAAGACCAGCACCTCGCCGATAAACAACGTGTGGTCGCCGCACGGATGACGGTCGACCAGACGCGCGGCGAAGCGGGCCACCGCGTGTTCGAGCAGCACCACATCGGGCAGGCCGTCGACGGCGGCAAAGCGCGGCGCGAGCGCCGCCTGCGCATCGCCGGCAAAGTGGCGGCTATGCGATTCCTGCGCGTCGGACAGCACGCTCACCCCGAACAGGCTGCTCTCCATCAGACGTTGGTGCATGCGGGCGCGATGCCCGACCGAGACCACGATCAAGGGCGGCTTGAGCGAGCCGGACATGAAGGCATTGGCGGTCATCGCATGCAAGTGCTCACCGCTGCCGGCCGAAATCACCACCACGCCGGTGGCAAAGCGCCCCAGCGCGCGCCGGAAGCAACGCTCGTCGAAGCCCTCGCCGCACCCAGGCGGCATGCCCTCAGCAGCGGCCGGCTCACCGACTGGAAAGACCCTCGCGTTCATCGCCCCCCTCCTCTGTCCGGCCATATTGATCGTCGAAGCGCACGATGTCGTCCTCGCCGAGATAGCAACCCGATTGCACCTCGATGATTTCGAGCGGTGTCTTGCCCGGGTTTTCGAGCCGGTGTGTCACGCCAAGCGGAATGTAGGTCGACTGATTCTCCGACAACAGGAAACACTCGTCGCCGCGCGTGACGCGCGCCGTGCCGCGCACCACCACCCAGTGCTCGGCGCGGTGATGATGCATCTGCAACGAGAGTCGGCCACCCGGTTGCACCACGATGCGCTTCACCTGAAAGCGCTCGCCACGGTCGATCGAATCGTAGAAACCCCACGGCCGTTGCACCTTGCGATGCTCATGCACTTCCGTGCCGCGCTCCGCTTTCAGTCGGCTGACAATCGCCCGGACGTCCTGCACGCGGTCCTTTGCCGCGACCAGCACGGCGTCGGCCGTTTCGACGACCACCACCCCCGTCACGCCGACGCATGCCACGAGCCGGCCGTCGGAATGCGCAAAGCTGTCCGTGGAGCCTTCGAACAGCACCCGGCCACGCGCGACGTTGCCGTCCGTGTCTTTGCCGCAGGCCTGCCAGACTGCGTCCCAGGCGCCGACGTCGGACCAGCCCGCCGCCAGCGGGACCACCACCCCGGGCAGACGCGCATCGGTGGCGATACGCTCCATCACCGCATAGTCGATCGAATCGGCCGGGCAAGCGGCGAACGCCGCGCGCTCGAGGTGCAGGTTTGCGTCGGCGTCCGTCACCGCGCGCTCGAACGCCGCCGTGCAGGCTTCCGCCATTGCCGGCCGGCAGTGGGCGAGCGCCGCGAGCCACACCGAGGCGCGCACCACGAACATCCCGCTGTTCCACCAGTACTCGCCGGATGCGACGTAGTGCTCCGCCAGTTCCTGATCGGGCTTCTCGACGAAGCGCTCGATTGCGCGGGCGCCGTGCCGATCGAGTTCAGCACCGGTGCGGATATAGCCATAGCCGGTTTCGGCGCGTTGCGGCGGCACGCCCAGCGTGACGATCGCACCGCCCGCCGCATGCCTGACCGCCTGCTTCAACGCATCGGCGAAAGCGGCATGATCGGTAATCAGATGGTCGGCAGGCAAGGCTACGATGACCGGGTCGTCGCCCACGGCCGCCGCCGCTCGTGCCGCGAGCGCGGCCACGGTGAGCGCAGGTGCGGTGTTGCGCGGCACCGGCTCGAGCAGCAGGCGCACCGGCCTGCCGGTTCTTGCGAGCCGCTCGGCGGTCTGCAGGCGCAGATCCTCACAGCACACGACCAGCGTCATGGCCTCGCGCAAGCTCGCTTGGGCCGCCGCCCCGGTTGGTGCGGCGAACAGCTTGTCGAGCCGGCTCAAGGTCGCCTCGAGCAGCGATTGATCGCCGATCAGCCCGATGAGCTGCTTCGGATAACGCTCGCGCGACAGCGGCCAGAGGCGCGTGCCGGAGCCGCCCGCGAGAATCACGGGCTGAACGGTGACACGAGCCGGCGTTTCGGGGGCGCACACGCCATCTGCTTCGGGTATGAACGGTTCGACAACGCGGTTCATGGCAGCGCCTCTTTTGTCCTGTTGGTGGAGATCCGGCGCACGGTCATGCCGTGCCCGGCTTGCGGGCGATAAAGTGCAGCCACCACGCGTCGCTGGTCTGTGCATCGTCGGCAATACGGTCTCCTTCGCAACTGCCGAACACCACATCGGTTTGCAGGCCCAGTTCAGCCAGTTGGCGACGCTGCTCGGACAACGTGGTGTAGACGATCACAATGCCGAAGTTATGTGCCGCAGCCGTCCTGATCGAATACCCCTCGTAGTCGCGATTCAACCTGGCATGCCGCAGATAATTGAAACTCGCCACCGGCAGACGCTGCGCCGAGCGCAAGGTACGCCAGCCGAGCTTGAGCGGATTGAACGTCAAACGCGGCAGCAATTGCCAGACATTCTCCCGGTACCCCGGACCGTCCCGGTTGTGCGACGAAAACAGGAGGTAGCCGCCGGGCCGCACGACGCGGCACATCTCCTTCAGGATCTGCACCCGTCCCACGTAGTCGACACAGTCGATGCCGTTCCAGCTAAACGCGACCAGGCCATAGTGATCGGACGGCAGCGCCGACATGTTGCGGGCATCCATATGCCGAAGATCGAGGCCAGGATGACGCGCTCGCGCGAGTTCCAGCAGCTTCTCCGTATAGTCGACGCCGGTGTACGCGCTCGAAATCGAGGTCATCAATGGAATCGTGCGTCCCGCGCCAATGCCGATATCGAGCAGCGGCGACCCCGCGCAACGCGGGGAGATCCATTCGAAGGCAGCCTGCTCGCCGAGATCGGTAAACGTCTTGTCGAGCGTGAACTCACGAACGGCATCGTGCGAGTTCCAGGCACTGCGGTTGATACGGTCCAACTCGGACTGACTGTTCACGAGCGTACTCCGTCAAGGGTGTGGTCGCGCCGGGTTCAGGAACTCGATGTTCCGCCAGATGGCGCACTGGCGGAGCGACTCAGGAACGACGCCGGCGCGGTTGCAACCGGAGTGACTGCTGCGGCCGGCTGCAGCGCACCTGCGCGAAGCACTTCTTCGAACAGCCAGCGCTGCGCATCGGCCATCGCCGCTTCGCGCGCCGGCCGGGTAAACAACGCATGGTCGAGCCTGGGCAAGGTCACCGCGCGGACTCGCGGATACCGGCGCAGCGCGCCGAGGCGTGCGCCGAACTGCACCCGCGCCTCGTCCAGTCCGACGTCGAACTCGCCATAGGCAAGCCTCAAGTGTGCGCCTTTGGCGTGCACGGCCCGCACCACCGCACGGACTTCGTTAGTGGTCAAGGCCCAGCCGGTACGGTGCTCGATCCAGTTGGTCGCGGCGTGCCAGCAGCGTCGTGCGACGCGCTTGCCCAGCACGTTGGCGACGCGCAACGGATGGCTCTGCCCGCGCAGTGCCTGCAACCATTTCTCGCTAGCCAGGGCGGAGCGCCAGTAGACCTTGGACGACGCGAACTGATGAACGCCCGGATCGCGGGCCGCGCCATCCCAGACGAATTTCTGCAGATTCAGGCCGAAAGCGCCCACGATCTGCGGATGACGAACACACGCATGCAGGCCCACGAACGCACCACCGCATACGCCGAACGTGACGACTCGCGCATGGCCTTGCGCGACCAGCCAGTCGGCGCCGGCAGCCGCATCGTCACAGGAGGCATCCGAGTAGATCGTATCCAGCGTGATGGTCTCTGCAACCGGCATGGCGTCGCCGAGGCCGCCCAGGTCCATGCGCAACGATGCAATGCCAAGCGCCGCGAGACGCCGTGCAAACAGCACGAAGATGCGTCCATCGCCGATGTGATGACTCGCGCCGGTGTTGAAGAACAACATCGCAGGCGCGCCGGCCCGTGGTGCAGCCGGCTCGCAGTAAATGCCGAAGTATCGGCCGAACACGACCGGCCGCTCGACGGCATCGGGCACGGTTAGCGCAAGTTCGGGAACGCTGGGCGCATTGACGTCGTTGCTTGCCGTGACTGGCCGCCGCTCTTCCAGGTCTTCCGCCAGCCACTGCGTCACGCGCGAAAACGCGTCGACCGGCTCTTCGCTATACAGCGCTTCGATCATGAAGCGATCGCATTCGTCGAAGCTTTGCCGCTCGACCGTCACGCCGTTCGCCCGGTAATGTTCGGCAAGCGCGCCGGCGCGGTTGCGGTCGCTGGAATCGAGCAGCAACACGCGCCGCGCCGGTACTCGCGTATCGCAACGCAGATCGAGCGCAGCCAATTGTTCGATGTCGTCGCCGTGAATGCCGAAACCGAATGCTTCGACATACGCCTCGTCCTCCGCAATCGGCTCGGCGTTCATACCGGCCGGCGTACTGAGCCAGCTCTGGCGATGCGCGCGCAACTCCCGCAAATAATTGCGCCCGGTGATCGCGGGCGCCAGCAATACCAGCGCGTCGATGTCGCCAAGACGCTCGGCAGCCAGCGCCGCGAGCGATGCGCCGAGACGCAGACCGACCAGCGATACGCTCTCCACTCCGGTCCATTCGCGCAACCGGCGGGTCGCGGCAGCAATGCTGTCGAGCCATGCATCGAGCCGCCGCGGATCGTTTTCCGCCCCCGCCGAATCGCCCGCACCGGGATAATCGAAACGCAGCACCGGCATCCCGGCTGCGGCAATCCGCTCCGCGAACTTGCGCCAGCCACGATGCGTGCAAAGCGCGTCATATCCGAACGGACTGCACAGGACGACGCCCCTGTTGCCTGTCGCCGAATGCAGCCAGCCGAAACAGCCGTCGAAGACGACAGGTCTCATTGAATCTCCTCGTGGGGTCGCTCTGCCCTTGCGCTCCGCCCACATGAGCGCGACCCGGTTCGTTGTGCGGCGTCAACGCACGGTAGCCGGGGTGGCCCTTCAAAGAGGGCCGCCAAACCTTAAGCGCATTTAACCAATCCTGGAGATGCAAATCTGTACGGCCCCGCACACATTCCGGCCCTGCACGGGTGCACCATCTGGGCACCGTCAACCCTGTCGCGCGAGTCGCGGTTTTGTCACCTAGTGCGAGTCGAACATGCTCTTCAACAGCTACGAATTTCTGTTCGCCTTTCTACCGGCCGTCTTTCTGATGTTTTTTATGATCGGACGCCATAGCCGCTTACTCGCCGCCGGCTGGCTAGCGCTCGCGTCGCTATTCTTTTATGGCTGGTGGAATCCGCACTTCGTGCTGCTGTTGATGCTGTCGGTAAGCGGTAACTATCTCGCCGGCAGGGAACTGTCGCGTCATCGGCAAACAGCCGTCGGCAAGCGGCTGCTCACGCTGGCGATCGCCTGCAACCTCGGCTTGCTCGCGCTGTACAAGTACAGCAATTTCTTCATCGCCACGCTCGACCATACGTTCGGCGCACATCTCAGCGGCTTGAATATCGTGCTGCCACTGGGCATTTCGTTCTTCACGTTCACACAGATTGCGTTCCTCGTCGATGCTTATCGCGGCATCGCTACCGAATTCAACTTTGTTCACTACACGCTGTTCGTGACGTACTTTCCGCATCTGATCGCAGGACCGGTGCTGCATCACAAGGAAATGATGCCGCAATTCGCGAGCCGCGATTGCTACCGGATCGTACCGGCCAACGTCGCCACCGGTGTGCTGTTTCTGACGATAGGCCTCGCCAAGAAAATCCTGCTCGCCGATAACCTCAGTCCTTACGTGTCGCCGGTTTTCAATGCCGCCGATCACGGTGTCACGCTCAATCTGCTGGCTGCATGGACCGGCGCACTTGCGTACACGTTTCAGCTTTACTTCGACTTTTCCGGTTATACGGATATGGCAATCGGCATCTCGAGGATGTTCAACATCGTCCTGCCGCTCAATTTCAATTCTCCGTACAAGTCGGCCAACATTGTCGAGTTCTGGCGGCGCTGGCATATGACGTTGTCGCGCTTCCTGCGCGATTACCTGTACATTCCGCTCGGCGGCAACCGCGACGGCGCCGCACACCGCTATCTGAACCTGATGATCACCATGGTGCTCGGCGGCCTGTGGCACGGGGCGAACTGGACCTTCGTGATCTGGGGCGGCCTGCATGGACTGTTTCTGTGCGTCAACCATGCATGGCGCTTTGCAACGGGCGATGCACGGGCTCGCTGGGAGGCTCGCAGAAGCTATCGCGTGGTAAGCGCCATGCTCACCTGCATTGCCGTCATGGCTGCCTGGGTATTTTTCCGCGCGCCTTCGTTTCACGCGGCCTTCGTTGTGCTCGGCGGCATGGCCGGGTTGCATGGAATCGCCGTGCCGATGCAGTTGCAGCCGTTGTTCACGAAGCTCGCGGGACACTACGCGTCGCTTGTCACGTTCGCCGAACCGTGGGGCGTTCTGCAGCCATACGGCATTGCCGAGGCGAAGAAATGCGTGCTGCTGCTGGCCGCGAGCACGGTCATCGTGTGGGGCTGCCCGAACTCGCAACAGATCGTCGCGCGCCTCACGCGAGCCGGTCGTCCGCTAGCCGCGCGTCCGGCGCATTCGCTTGCGTTGGCAAGCGGACTCGGTTGCGGTGTGACCTTCATCTGTTGCCTGCTGTTCCTCGCCCGCAAGGCCGAGTTTCTCTACTTCCAGTTCTGAATCATGCACGCCCGAACTTTCTTCATTGGCTTCTTCGCCCCGTTGCTGTTATGCGTCGCAGCGGTCGTCGTATCGTTTGCCGCCGGCATCCATGTGCCCGGTCCACGTCTGTCGGCAAGCGAAGCATTCAATGAAAAAACCTCGTGGCTGCGTGAGCGCCTGACGCCGTCACGCTGCGACGTGCTGGTGATCGGTTCGTCGGTAGCGCTAAACGACGTAGACGACCGGCAACTCGCCCACAGCCTGAAGACGTCGAACATCATCAATGCCGCCTCGTGGGGCCTCAACACCGAAGATCTCCCGACGCTCTATGCACATCTGTCGCAACGCTGCAAATTCCGCACGGTGATTCTCGCGACCACTTATGTCGATTTCGAATGGCATTGGGACAAAGGCATCGACTGGCAAACGTTCGAACGCTATTTGTCCGGCGCCCGACTCGAGCCTTACGTGCAGTCGCCGGATCTGTACTACTACACCAGCAGGATCACCGCCGGATGGCGCGATCGCGGTCATCCAGGCAACGTCGATTCACTGGACTTCGATCACGGCGGCTCGGTGCTGCTGTCGTGCGGCAAACATGCGCTTTCCGACGAACGCGTCTATGCGTATCGCAACCATCCTGTCGTTCCGCCGCGCCCGGCTGCGCTTGCCGCCCTCGCCCAACTGTCCGCGCAGATCAAACAGGACGGTGCGCATTTCATCATCGTATCGACACCGGTAGCCGCGGTGGCACGCGCGCAGTTCGGCCCGTCGCTGCCGAATTTCTGGCAGCCGATCGAGACCTTGGCGAAACAGCAAGGCATTCCGTTTATCTACGGGCAGACCAGGCTGGCGCTCGACGATGCCCTGTTCGTCGACTACCTGCATCTGAACCGCTGCGGCGCGGAAACGTTTACGCGCTGGTTGACCGATTCGCTACCGGAAACGGCAACCTGAAGCCCCTTCGAGGACACCCGATGCACGCACCCAGGCTCGTCATTGCCCCCGGCGCATTCCGTCTGGCACTCGCCTGCACGGTCTTGGTCAGCCATGTATTGCCGCTCGCGCTAGGCGCCGCGGCCGTCTATCTGTTTTTCGCCCTGAGCGGCTACTGGATTTATCAGATGTGGCACACGGAGTACGCGTCGCTCGATCGTCCCTATACGACGTTTCTGATCTCGCGCGTCTGGCGGCTGTTTCCGGCGCTCTACGCAACGCTGGTCATCCTCGCGCTCTGTGTGCATCCGCTCGGATGGCTGACGTTCCAGTTTCCCGGCGACTGGTCGCCCGCGGCGCTCAATTTCTACGTGTCGCATCTGGTTCTGCTCGGCTACGCACAACTGCGTACACCCGATAACCTGATTCCCACGGTGTGGTCGCTCGATATCGAACTGCAGTTCTATCTGGTCGCCCCGCTGCTGATCTGGCTGCTCGATCGCACCTCGCACCGCTCGATCGGCCGTCTCGCGCTATACGGTTTCGCAGCGGCAGGGCTGACGCTGCTGTTTACGGTCTACGGGCTGCGTCCCGCGACCGGCACGCTGCCGCTCTACCTCGCGTTCTTCCTGTGCGGATTGCTGACGGCACACCACGGCTGGCGTCCGGCGCCAAGGCAGGCGCACGCCAGCCTGTTCGGCGCAACATTGCTGCTGTGCGGTTGCATTTGCCTGCCCCATGCACGCGAATTCTTTCTCTGGGGCAGTTTTTCGGGCCCGCTCACCCAGTACAACGCACAGGCGAACGGGTTGCTCGCTTTCCTGCTCGTGCCTTATGCAATGGCAACCGCCAGACAGACCGGCAAGCGCACCGACCGCGTGCTCGGCAATCTCTCCTACGAGGTCTATCTCGTCCACGGCGCGGCGCTGCCTATCTTCCTGCAACATTGTCTGCACCTGTCGCGCGCGGCACGGCTGCCCTGGATTGTGCTGATGGTGGTTGCCGTCGCGGCAGTGTCGTGGCTCATCTATCGTTACGTCGACGAACCTTCGGAAAAGCTGCGCCGCGCGTTTGTCAAGGCACAGCGCAGACGTTCCACAACCGCGCCGTCCCGCGCAACCGGTACAGCATAGGGCCGAATCCGGCGAACCGGCGGCAGCCCTGAGTGCGGCGGCGCACCGACACGCCGCCGCGCAGGCGGCACATTTCGCCCTATCCGCTACATCGTTCCCCTCAACCGGACCTGCCGGAAAGCTAGCAATGGAAAAAAGCCTCGTCAGGAACGTCGTCATCAATTTTGCGGGTTCGGTCGCGCCGACCTTCATCTCCCTCGCCACGGTGCCGGCCTACCTGCATCTGATGGGCGTGGAACGGTATGGTGTGATCAATCTCGTCTGGGCGTTGATCGGCTATTTCAGCGTGCTCGATCTCGGGACGAGTCTGGCTACCGAAAACCAGATCGCGCGCGTGCGCGAGCGCAACGATGGCTCGGTCGAGCGCATTTTCTGGAGCGCCTGCGCGCTCAATCTGATGACTGGCGTGGTGGGTGGCCTGATCATCTACTTCGGTGCGTTTGTGTACGTGTCGCACGGTGTACAGATCGACCCGCGGTTTCAACGTGAGGTACTGGCAAGCCTGCCGTGGATCGCGATTGCCGTGCCGCTCGCCAACGTGACGTGGGTGTTTGCCGGCGCGATCACCGCCGTGGAGCGATTCGCCAGCTACAACACCTGCCAGACCATCGGCACCGTACTGTTTCAGGTGCTGCCGCTCGCCGCGATCTATTGCTTTTCCCCCTCGCTCGCCGTGGTGATCCCGGCCGCCGTCTGTGCACGTATTGTTGCCGGGGTCCTGCTTGGCGTGGCGACGTTCCGCGCCCTGGGTATCAGGCGGCCCGGCATGCCCGAGTGGAGCGCGATCGTCGAGTTGTTCCGCTATGGCCGCTGGCTACTGCTGTTTTCCGGCGCGGGCATGATCTCCCAAACGCTGGACCGTGTGCTCGTCGGCTCGATCATGGGCGCCCGCTTCGTCGCCTACTACGCGACACCGCAAAATCTGGTCACGCGCCTGAACATTCTGCCGGGTGCGATGTTGCGCACCCTGTTCCCGCGACTGTCGGCCTGCTCGCGCGAGGACGCCGATAATCTGGCGCGCAGCGCGCTGGGATTTCTGAACGGCATATTTACGCCCTGCATGATAGTCGCCCTGTTCGCACTCGAACCGTTCCTCAACCTGTGGCTGGGTCCGCAAATGGCGGCTGCGTCCGCGCCGGTCGGACGCGTCCTGATCGTCGGCGTCTGGCTCGCCGGACAATCGAGCATCCTCGGCATTCTCATCCAGGCGCAGTCCAACCCTGCCGACGTCGCGCGCGTCAGTTGGCTCCAGCTTCCGTTCTTCATCGCAGCGCTGTGGTTTTCGATCCGCACGTTCGGCATCATCGGCGCCGGCGGTGTCGTGGTGGTCAAGGCGGCCTTCGATTACGGCGCTTTTCTCTATTTCGCGCGCCTGCACGTTCGCCCGATCGTGCGCAATATGCTTGCGCACGTCGCGTTTCTCGTGACTGCGGCGCTGCTCGCTTGCGTGTTGACGACCCTGCCGGCACTGATCTGCGTGGGCCTCGCGCTCACGCTGGCCAATCTCGGGTGGTCGCTGCATGAATCGAGCGAACTCCGCAAGATCGTGCGCCAGATCTGGGGGCGCATTTCCCTCAAGGCTAGTTAGAGCCTGTCCACGCTGATAACGGGCTTGCGAACGTGGGTTGCCGGCCGCGGTGCAAGGAGCGAGAAGCGCCGTTTAGCCGCGCGGCACGCACAACCGCCTGTTCTCTCGGTCGTGCGTGAAAACAACCGGCGTTTCAGCAAGACTTTTCCGTCACGCCACAACGCGCGCGGTCCGTCGCAGATGTGATTTGTAGAGCAGCTCGAAGCGATCCGCGACTCTCGACCAACTATACTCGAGCGCCGTTTCTCTCGCGCGACGCTGCAACGCCGTCCAGCGCGCCGGGTCGTCCAGCAAAGCCTGCACCGCTTCGCTGAGCGCCGCCGGGTCGCCGGGAGGGACGATCACGCCGTTATCGCCATTGCGCACGTAAGCACGCAAACCGCCGATATCCGACACCACAGGTACGAGGCCACACGCCATCGCTTCAAGCGGCGATAACGGAAACCCTTCGTAGATCGAAGGGAAAGTGAGTATGTGACAGCGCGCAAGCAGTTCGGGCAGCCTGGCATTATCGAACACCGGAACGACGGTGATCCGCTCGCGCGTGCTTTCCGGAAAGCGCGCGAGCGTCTGCTCAGCGGGCTCGCCGGTGCCGAACAACGTCAGCGTGATCTCGTGGTTGCGTTCGAACAGCGCCGTCGCAGCCGTCGCCAGCGTAGCAATGCCTTTCCAGTAATTGGCGCGGCCGATAAACGCCAGATTGAGCGGGACCGCTGCCTGCTTGCCCGCGTCACTGAGCGCCTTGTGGGCGATCGACGTAAACGTTTCGTCAATGCCGTTGTCGATCTGTACGACGCGGCTTTCGCCAAGGTTCAGCTTCGCTACGGCGAACGCGCACTCGGTGTCGTTGAGCAGCATCGCGACATCGGCCCACTGAAACGATTTCGTACATTCCCACAGCCGAAGTCCACCGTGGTAGAAACTGTACTTCCACGATTTCGCCACGTTGCCGGAGCGGCAGCCTTCGAGAAACAGCTCGTGGACGACAGGCTCCATGCCGTGGCTGCGCGTCACCGACAACTGCCGCTGACGCCAGCCGAACGTGCGCCTCGCAAGGTTGATCAACCAGCCGTCCCCCGACGACATGTCGAGCACATCGTACTCGGGATGCGCGATGACATGCAGCAGCACGAACCACGGGAAGAACATCGTGCGCGCCAGTCCGGTGATACCTTTGACGTCGTCATGCGACAGAATCGCTACTTCATGGCCGCGCGCGCGCATTGCCTCGGCGAGCTTGAGCGTCACCCCAGGCGCTCCCGCGTTGCGGCTCAGGTTGTGGTGAATCGTGAACAGGATATTCATCGGTTGGTTGGGCGTATGGGAAGGTTAGTCTTATTGGGAGTTAGCTGCGCGCCTGACATTCGACAGCCTGACAATCGGCAGCAACGACGCAAGCGCACCGCGTCTGGCGAGATACAGCGTGAGATGAACGAAATACAGCGTCATGAATGCAACGTATTTCACCGGGCTCGGATCGATCACGCGATAGCGCTTCACGCCGACATAGAGCCGCGCGGCCTCGCAATGCAACTGGTAGCGCGAGAGCTGGCGCGTCCCTTGTGGCGCATTGTCGATTACGCCGGCGCCGGGCAGCGTGTCGCGGGCGCGCAGCGCCGGCACCAGCTCGATCGAATAGCCGCGCTTGAGCGCCCGCAACGACAGTTCCGCATCTTCGACGCCGAAGAAGATGTTTTCATCCCAGCCCTCCTCTCTAAAGAGCGCCAGTGGAAACACCGCAGCGTGAATGTTGACGCACTGAGGTTCGTCCGAGGCCATGAAATAGCCGGCGAACGACAACCGTACGGAATGACACCCGTCATGTTCCGTGCCGCTCGACGAGCCGCCCGTCAGGATCGCGGTATGACAGCGCTCTGCCGGTAACGCGGCCAGATGATCACGCGCGACCGCAAAGAAGTCGTGAGCGATCTGCACGTCGTCGTCGACAAACGATACGTACTCGCACAGGGGCTCGTCCGTGAGGCAAAAGCGCACCGCGTTGTTGCGGTTCGCGCACACGCCTCGACGCGGACCTGGTAGCCAGACGACCCCGGGATGCCGCGCGACAACAGCCCGATTCGCCTCGCGCGTCGCCGCCTCCGGCGAGTCGTCGCTGACGACGATGCAAGTCGCAGGCGGCACGCAAAGCGCGAGATTCGCGAGGCAGCTAGCGAGCGTGTCCGCGCGATTCATCGTCGTGATGCATACCGCGAAGCCGACCGCTCGCTCGTCGGGACCTGAAGCGCGCGCCGCGGCTTTTATATCCACGGGGGAGCCGCTGAAGTTCGGCATGGTCGTCATCGTGCCGCACCATCCGGCGACACGACACGCTCAGTGCCGGCCAACGCGTGCCGGCCCGGCCGAGCTGCTTCGAGTGCATTCACGTAGATCGACAGATACGCATCGCACACCTGTTGCACATGGAAGCTTTCGAGGTTGTGCCGCGCCCGGGCGACCAGCGTCGCATGCGCGCTCTGGTCGGTCAGCAGCAGACCGATCGCGTCCGCCAACGCTTCGGGACACGCCGGCGGCACCAGCAGGCCGGCTTCGCCGTCGTCGAGCATTTCGGGGTTGCCGTCGACGCTGGTCGCCACGATGGCGCAACCCGCCTCACGCGCCTCGCACAGCACCAACCCGCCGGGCTCCTTGTGCGAGGCGAGGACGAACACGTCGGCTTCGGCCAGATGCGCACGAGGATTGGCAACGAAGCCCGTAAAGTGCGCGCGCCCGGCAAGGCCCAGCTCCGCGGCGAGCGCCTCCATTGCCGGCCGGTCCGGGCCGTCGCCGACGAGATACAACGCAGCCGATGGGAAACGCTCGTGCAAACGCGCAAAGGCCCGCAACAGATCCTGAATGCCCTTGCGCTCGTACATCCCGGCCACGGTGACGATACTCGGCCGCGCAAGACGCGGCGAGGCGGGCAACGGCAGGTCCGCAAAACGCGGCGTGCCGATGGTGCCGTTGCGCACCACCGAGAGACGTTCGTGCGACACGCCGCGCAACGCCATCGACGCCCCGACCGCCTTGCTGACGGCCACCACCCGGTCGCCGAAGCGCATCAGCGAGGCGCTCTTCTGGAACTCGTTGTGTACGGTCGTCACCACGACATAGCGCCGCCGCATGGCGCCGAAGCGCGCGATCAGCGCACCGGTCATCATGTGCGCGTGCACGACATCGGGATCGCACCGTTTGAGCAGACGGTTGAAACCCAGCAACATGGCCGGCAGGCGCGACAGTTGACGCGATTGCGGCAACAGCACATGTCGTACACCGTGCTGCGCGAGCAACGCCTCGAAGCCGCCGCCCGACGACGCGACCGTCACCTCGTGACCGGCACGCGCCTGCATGCAGGCCAGATCGACCATCATATTGACGATGCCGTTGCCGACGTTCTGCGCATGATTCGCGAGATGGACGATTTTCATGGATGGCCTGCGCGAGGTCAGTGAGAGTGAAGAGAATCCGCGAGGGACGAGCGGGCGGCAGGCGTGAAGCGATACATCAACGCCTTGCCATGCCAGTCTTCCTCGACGAACACCAGGTATTCGCCGCTCGCGAGCCGGTGCGCCGTCACGGGCATCGACACGTCCACCGTGCCGCTTGCCTCGCCCACCTCCGGCCCCGGCTTGAGACGCCCGAGATCCTGCCCGGTGGCGCGGTCGTAGACACGCACAAAGCCGGTATGGGTTTCGACAGCGAAGATGTAGTCGCCCTCGACGACAAAACCATTCAACGAAAGCGGCTGCGGCGGTCCCTGATCCGGCAACGCGATCACATAGCGCAGCACGGGCTTGCCGCTCTTCCAGTGATCGAAGCGGGCGAGGGTCGAGCCGGTTCCATTCCAGTTGTACTCGACGAATGGATGCTCGGGCGTCGCCCCTGAGAGGAACATCGTGTCGTCGGCGGGGAAGTAATTTAGTCGTGCGATGCGGTTGAAGATCGAAGGCATCGCATAAGTCTGCGTCTTTGCGTAGCGGTAGACCGGGTTGCCGGTGGCATCGAAACCCTGCAGCGGGAAGCGCCGGATACCCTGGGTCTCGGTGCCTTGCCAGATGTCCGCACGGCTGTCGACCCACCATCCGGTCAGGGGCGGCGCATCGCCGCCGTCAGGCTTCTGATCGAAGTCGCGCGGCTCGAACTTGCCGCGCCCAGCGGTGTCGCGCCAGATCCACTCGCCCTGCGCCGGCTGGTTCGGCGGCCAGGCGCCCTTGATATGCGACTGGGCGAACAAGCCTGCTGGAATCGCCGTTTCCCGATCCGCAGCAAAGCGGTAGATGCGCAAATACGTGGACGTCATGTCGATCGTATAGAGCAAACGCCTGCCGTCGACATCGCGCACCAGCGGCATGCCGCGCTGACCCTGCTTGAGATTGAAGAACGGATCGTATGGGTAACGGAAGCGGTCGGCGGTATAGCCGGCGTACGCCCACTCCTGCCCCGGCGAGCGCGTCAGATCGAGCGTGAACCGCTTTGTGCCGCTATAGACCGAAGGCGGATCGCCCGCGGCGAATTCGGCGCCGTCCACGAACAGCAGCGATTGCAGGCTGAAACGCCGCTTGCCGTCGGGCGTATAGCTTTCGATCAGCGTGCCGTCGCAATTGCACGGCCCCGAGTCGAAACCGCGCGGCCCGGCGCCGTTCATCGATACGTAGATATTGCCCTTCTGGTCGATGCCGACGCCGGTCAGTCCGTTAAAGCGCAGCGCGCCGGGCGCGCCTGACCGCCCGGCATAGATGCCGCCCGACTCGCCCAAGGTAGCGGACAACTGCATCGAAGCGTCCTCAAGAGTCGCGTGAACGGGCTTCGCCACATCGTTCGCGGATCGCCCCGGCGAAGCGGCAAAGATCAAAACCTGCTGACGTGGTCCGTTATCGGCAATCAGCAGGCGGCCATGCGCGTCGAGCGCCAGGTCGACCGGTACGGTGCCGGGCGGCAAGGCCAGCTCATCCAGCAACGCACCATTACGCGCATGATGCGTAACACGCCGCGTGCCGTCTGTGCGGATGCGCTCAATGATCCAGAGTGAGCCATCGGGAGCGATGGCGATCTTGCCCGGCGCCTGCACCGGGAAGCTTCCGACCGGCTGCATCGAGCGGGCATCGAAGATTTCGACACGGTTGTCGTGCAGATTCGATACGAACAGGCGCGTGGCGTCCGCCGCGAGCCCCCTGATCGCGTAGTCATCGGGGCTCGAGGTCTGTACGATCAGACGAAATGCGAGTGGATTGCCTGGCCAGTACTGCTCGCCTTCGAAGGACACGCTCCGGCGAAAATCCGCCCGGCTGCGCCGCGACACCCCGTACCAGGTCACGCCTTCAGGCGGCAGGTGCTTCTCAGCGGCCATTTCATTGCCGACACTGCCGACGATCTGGGCGACGAACACATAGTCGTCGTTGACGGCAATCGCGTCGCCGCCCAGCATGCCCCAGCCGTGCGATTGCCCCGCGTACCCGATCAACTGCCCATCACGATAGTGGCCGATCTCACCGCCACCCTCATCCCACGGCGCATTGGTGTACACATCGCCTTGCGGGGTGACGGCCAGCGCCTGCACGTCGATCTGCACCCAGCGCTCGTTCGCATAACCCCACGTATTGCCGATCCACGAGGTGCGATAGGACAACCCCGGTTGGGCAGCCACCGGCTGCTGTCCAGCAAACGCGTCGGAGACGAAAGCGCCGGGAGCAGCGGCAGCCGGCGATGCTTGCGCCTCTCCGGGCGAACCTACCGACACCCCACCCGCATCCAGCCCGGCGTAAAAAGCGAGCACGGGCAACGACAGCGCAAGCACGCAGACAATCCGCTCGAAGGTGCGCCGCGAATTGCTTCGCATGGCCGCGCAGTGCCGTCAGTACGCGTCTATCGCTTCGCGATAGACGCGTGCGACCTGTGCCGCTACGACAGGTTGCGCGAAATGCTGACGCGCGTAGTTGCGGCAGGCCTGCGGCCCCGGCAACACGCGCGTGCCCAGCAGGGCGTCCGCGATGCCGCTGCCCAGCGCGTCGTATCCGGTGGACGACACCACCAGATCGGGCGAAAGCGGCGCGACTGCCTCCGGCAAGCCGCCCACCGGCGTCACCAGCACCGGTGTGCCGGCGGCGAGCGATTCGATCGTCGTGAGCCCGAAGCCTTCGAGCGCCACGCTCGGCACCACCGTCACGTCCGCCGAGGCATACCAGAGCGGTAAATCGGCGTCGGGCACGAACCCGGCAAGACGCACATGGGACTCGAGTCCGCGCGCGGCGATGCGGGCCTGCAACTGCGGCTCGAGCGGCCCCTTGCCGGCGATCGTCAGCAATGCGTCCGGCACGGCCTGCTTGACGAGGAACATCGCATCGATCAGGTCCTCCAGACCCATGCGCGTCACGAGGCGCCGCACGCAGAACAGCAACGGCCGGTCCAACGGCAAGCCGAGGCGCTGGCGTGCCTGACGGCGGGTCACCCCGATATCGAAGCGGTCCACGTCGACGCAGCCCGGCACCACGCGGATGTTTTCCTCGCGCACCCCATATGCGGTTCGCAGAATGCGCCCAAAGGCATGCGAGAGCACAATGTGCCGCGTGCCGCCGCGATAGACCATGCGTTCGAGCAGATGACGCGTGGCGCGCGAGAACCGGCCACGCCCTTCCGCGCCCGACTCGGAGGCCCAGGGGCCGTGAAAATGGACGACCCGGGGCACACCGCGAAAGACCCCGACGGTGGGCGCCGCGTAGAGCGCGAAATGCGTGGCGACCACGTCCGGCACACGGGCACGCCTGAGCTTGCCGGACTGCACGCGCACTTGCCAAAGGCGCGAGCCGAGCCCCGCATGCGCTTCGGCGAACGGCTGGACCCGCCCGCCGGAGGCGTCGAGCACGCGAGGCGTGCCCGCCACCAGGCCGCGCACGCTCACGCCCTGCGCCGGGAGGGACTCGATCAGCGCCATGAACATGCGATCGAGGCCACCGGGCCGTTCGTCGAACCAGTGCATGCCGATCTGCAGCGAATCGATCGGTGTGCTCATGATTCCGCCGAGACCACTGCACGCGTCGCGGCAGCAGTGCTGAGCGCACGCCTTGCGGCGAGCCGTTCGTAAAGCGACAAATAGCGGCTTGCCATTGTCTGCCAGCCGAAATTTCCAGCGAGCTCACGCGCGGCCTGCCCCATCTGTCGCGCATGAGCGGGATCGGCGGCGAGGCGCATGATCGCCTCCGCCAGAGCGTCGGCGTCGTCAGGCTGTTCGAGCACGACGCCGCAGTCGCCGTCGATCACTTCCGCGCCGCCGGCCGTACGCACCGTAACGACCGGCAGAGCCGCCGCCAGCGCTTCGAGCAGGACCAGACTCATCGCTTCATAGCGCGACGGAAAGACGAAAGCGTCGACCGAACGCATCAGTGCGGGCATGTCCTTGACCAGATCGGTGAAATGCACGCGCTGCGCCAGGCCGAGCGATTCGGCCAACGCGGGATACGGGCTGTTACGCAGAATCCCGGCGACCACCAGATGCACATGTTCAGGCGTTGCTGCGAGCGCGTGCAGCACCGTATCGAGGTTCTTGCGCGACACGCGCAGATCGCCGGCGAAAAGCAGCATGAACGGCGCCTGCGGCAGGCCGAAACGCTCGCGCTGCGACTCGCCGGGCGAAAACTCGTCGATATCGACCCCGTTGTGGATCACCTGCAGCCTCGCGGCGTCGATGCCGAGCGCGCGCACCTCGGCGCCGACTTTCTCCGACACCGGCACGACGACCTCGGCGCGGCGCAAAGCCCACCTCTCGCACCACGTATTGAGCCGCGTGTAGATGACCTGATAGGCGTGGTACGGACCGCCGAAAAAGCGAAATGGATAGAAGCCGCAGCGATACCAGCCGTCGTGGACGAAGTGCACCGCATTCACGTCGGCGCGGGCCCATGCGATGAACCCGTTCACATGAATCACATCGAACGCTTCGCGATGCGCGCGGATCCACGCGCCGCTGCGCCAGGCGAACACCTGATATTTGAGCAGACGCGTCGGCAAGCGGCTCACCCCGATCATTTCGAAGCGGGCTCGCGGATGGCCGGCCAGCTCCGGCGCGGCCTGTGACGCGAGCAGCGTCACTTCATGCCCCGCCGCGAGCGCCGCGCGGGCAATCTCGTAGTTGACGCGACCCTGGCCGTCGTTCTTCGTGACGACGTGCGTCACGATCAGGATGCGCAATACCTTGCCGCCCATCACGGCTCCTCGCGCCGCGCGGCTGTGCGCGGCACCGCGATGCGGCCCTCGCGCGAATAGCGCAGGGCGATAACCGGCATCGTTACACCGACGAAAAAGAACATACCAGGCAGTCCGATCAAAGTATTGACGAATACCATCGTGGCGAACATGGCGAGCGCCACGCCCACACCTGAAATCGCGAAGCGATCCTTGCTGCGCAGGCGGCTCGCGCGCCAGGCCCGCCAAAGCAGCATCGCGATGCCCGTCGTGTACAGCAGCGTGCCCGGCCACCCCATCACGTAGGGCACTTCCATCAGCCCGCTGTCGAATACGACGGCCAGTTGCGTCGTATCGTCGGCCGACAGCTTGGTCCCCTGGCCGGTCGTGCCGAGACCTTGTCCGGCGATGTCCGTCAACGCCACGGACATGAATTGCTTGTAGAACTCGGCGCGTACCTGATAACTGTTGTCCTGGCTGATGTTCTGGATGGTGTCGAACCGCTGCATGAAGTTTTCTGAAATCTGGTCGACCATCGCCAGCGGCGCACACAGCATCCCGAAGGCCAGCACGCCACCGATCAGCCTTAGCCGGCTGCGGCCATCCAGCATCGCCAGCGGATAAACGAGGCCGAT
Source organism: Paraburkholderia sp. SSBN10T (assembly GCF_056619545.1). Lineage (NCBI taxonomy): Bacteria > Pseudomonadati > Pseudomonadota > Betaproteobacteria > Burkholderiales > Burkholderiaceae > Paraburkholderia > Paraburkholderia sp. SSBN10T. Next base: position 66,705 of record NZ_JBWQQI010000026.1, on the reverse strand, counting down.
CACCAGACCACCCCACGCACTGCGCACCGCGGTAAACATCAGTGCCGGGATCGCCACCAGACCCGTCGCGACGCGCATCTTCGCCCGCGTGGCGAGCGACATCAGCAACAGCGACATGATCGTCACCGCGAACGGGCCGGAAGAATTCATCGTGCTGCTCACGCGCATCCCGAACGGCACGGGATGCCCTTCGGATTCCATCTGCGAGGCGATCAGCCAGAATGCGTCCCACGGCGGCGGCGATAGATACTGGATCACGCCATACACGCCCATGAGAAAGCCGCCATAGACAAAGGTCTTGAGCAAGACCCGGTGATAAGCCGGATATTCCCGCCACGTCACGACCAGTTGAAACGCCACCAGCACGGGAAACAGCCAGTTGACGAGGGTGAAGGCCGCGGCGGCAGGCCCGACTTGCGCCATGCCGACCACGAACGAATAGAACAGCGCGAGTACGATCAGCACGAGCGGCACCGCCCTGCGCTGGCCCAGTGCGCGGAAATTCGTGAACAGCGCGAATCCCGACAGCGCCACCGCCAGCAAAGGCGCCACCATCACCGGGCTTTTCGGATTGAACGAGCCGTTGACGAAGTCCGCCAGGCGCCGGACCTCGGGAGACAGGAAAAACAGCCAGCAGATAAAGCCCAGGTAATGGGCGGGCGAGCGCCGGAAGTACCAGAGCGCAATCAGAAACGACCCGAGCGGATAGAAAATTTCGATCAGACGCCCCTGGTGCACCAGCACCAGCAGGAGCGTCACGGCGAACAACGCGAGCGGCGGCAGCGTGGGCCGCCGCAAGGTGGCGCCCCGCGTGCGCCTGCCGGCAGCCTCAGCGCTTGCGGCCGGGCGCCCGACGGGCGGCGCCGGCGGCTCATCCCGCGATAGCCGCGTGGCGCGAAACATCGTAGTGAGCGCACTCGTCATCACAGCAATTCGAACGTATTGACGAGTGCAAGGCCGTTGCGTTCCCGGCGCTGGCTGCCGGCCAATGGCTTGCTGCCATAGGGCGGACGCGTCAAGCCGATAAACGGCACCCCGTGTTCGAGAAACGGCCCCTCGGTCTTGCGAAAACCAAACTGCTCATAGAAGCCGCGTAGTTCGAGCGGCGCCGCTACCCGCACGGCCCTTCCCGGCCAGCGCTCCAGGCTTGCCTGCAGCACCCGCTCGATCAGCATCCCGGCCGTGCCGTCGCCGCGCCGCGCCGGGCTCGTCAGCACCTTGTCGAGCACCACCTCCGGATCTTCGGCATCGCCCGGCTGCATCCGTGCGTAGGCCTGGATCGGCATGGGCCGCGACATGTCTTCGACCGCAAAGACGTGCAATGCCGCTTCGTCGCGTCCGTCGGCGTCGAGATAGACATGCGACTGTTCGACGATAAACACCGCACTGCGTGCCCGCAGGATCAGGTACATCTCGCGCGCCGTCAGTTGCTCGAATTCCAGCGTTTTCCAGTTCATCAGAACTCCCAGCGTTCATTTGGCGGGCAAGGTCCATCCGGGTTTGCCCGCTGCCATGACCACACGTTACCGTCCGCATCCCTTGTATTTCCGTGCGGCATCGCACTGACGACGGTGCATCGCAATTCGTCTAATACGTTCAGGCAGAGCGGGGTTCGCCCGCCAGGCTCGTGCAAAGGCAATGGCAGCAACAACGTAACGGGGCTCAGGGGTTCAAGAAATAATCCGCGAGGAGGCGGTTCTCAATGAAAACAGCATTACGACGCATTCTTTCCGAATCGGCCCGTCTCGACGTGCCGCCCGATACCCTCGCAGACGACGCGGACCTCTATGCAGCGGGTCTGTCGTCGCTGGCGACCGTACATCTGATGCTCGCCATCGAAGACGAATTCGGCATTGAGATTCCGGACCGCATGCTCACGCGCCGGCTCTTTTCGAGCATCGATTCGCTGGCCGCGGCGGTTACCGAATTGCAACAGGCGAAGGCGCCAGCATGAACGCGCCCCTGCTGCATGACGCGGTCACGCCCGACAGCGTGCGGGACATGGAGGCTTCGGCGCCTGCCCAGCTCGCCGCGGTCGACCCCGAGCCAGGCTGGCGCGCAGCCGCGCAGCGCGCCGCTGTCATCGCCGCACAATACGCGGATGCGGTCGACCGCGATGCGCGCTTCCCCACTGAAGCATTCGACGCGTTGCGACGCGAGCGGCTGCTCTCGGCCATGGTGCCCACCGAGTTCGGCGGCGCCGGCCTGTCGCTCGCCGAAATCGGCGCGATCTGCGAAATTCTGGCGCACGGCTGCGCATCGACGGCGATGGTGTATGCGATGCACCAGATCCAGGTGGCCTGCATCGAGGAACACGGCAGCGGCTCGGCGTGGCATCGCGCGCTGCTCGGCAAGCTGGTCGAACATCAATGGCTGCTGGCTTCAGCCACCTCCGAGGAAACCATCGGCGGCAACATGCGCACCAGCGCCTGTTCGGTCGAACTCGAGGGAGAACGTTTGCGCATCGAAAAACTCGCGCCGACCATCTCCTACGGCGCGCACGCCGACGGCATTCTGGTCACCGCCCGCCGCACCGCGGAATCCGCCGCGGCCGATCAGGTGCTGATCGTCGCGCTGCGCGACGAGACACTACTGGAAAAACGCGGCGGCTGGGATTCGATGGGCATGCGCGGCACCTGCAGCGAAGGCTTCCGGCTGGTCGCCACGGGTCTCGCCGAACAGATCCTGCCAACCCCCTTCGCCGATATCGCCGACCAGACCATGTTGCCGGTCTCGCACACGCTGTGGGCGTCGGTATGGACCGGCATCGCCAGCGACGCGGTCAATCGCGCCAAAGCCTTCTTCCGCACCCAGGCGCGCTCGAAGCCGGGCTCGATTCCACCGGCCGGGTTGCGCCTCGCCGAGGCAGTCGGGTTGCTGCAGATGATGCAGGCGCGTCTGTCCGTCGCGCTCGAAACCGCGCGTCTTGCCCATCAGGCGAAACATGGCGCCTGCCAGGCCGATGCGCCGCTCGCCGCCATGCTCGGCTTCGCCTCCGACATGAACACCCTGAAAACCAGCATCTCCAGCACCGCGCTGCAGGTGGTGCAGGAAGTGCTGATGATCTGCGGCATGGCGGGCTACAAGAACGGCACGGAATACAGCGTCGGGCGCCACCTGCGGGACCTGCATTCGGCGCCGCTGATGATCAATAACGACCGGATCGCGCAGAACACCGCCAGCCTGCTGCTCGCGCAGCGTCCGGCCACACCGGGAAGGGCCTGAGATGAACACGATGACCGATACCGCTGCGCTTGCCGCCGCCACCGCCGAGCCCGGCGCGGGCGCCGCCGGCTTTCGCGATGAACTGCTCGCGCATGGCATCCTGATCGATACCGGTGAAAACGGCCTGTATGGCCGCAGCCAGGTCTTCGAAGACGTCGTGGAGCGGCTGAATGTGGCCATCACGCACCTTGGCGCGGACCAGCAGCCGGAAGTGCTGCGCTTTCCGCCGGCGATGCGGCGCACCGACTTCGAGGACAGCGAATATCTGAAGAGCTTTCCGAACCTGGCGGGCACGATCCATTCGTTCTGCGGCAACGACATGGGCCATCAGCGCCTGCTGCGCGCCCTCGACGACGCCATGGCGGAAAGCGACGACGCGCGCAGCGAAGAATGGATGGCGCAGCAAAAGCCCACGCGCCTCGTGCTCACGCCGGCGGCGTGCTATCCGATCTATCCGGTGATGGCTCGGCGCGGGCCGCTGCCGGGCGAAGGGCGCACCATCGACGTGCTGTCGTATTGCTTCCGCCACGAGCCCTCGCTCGATCCGGCGCGCATGCAGATGTTCCGCCAGCGCGAATATGTGCGGCTCGGCACGGCCGAACAGGTGATGGCGTTCCGCCAGATGTGGATCGAACGCGGCTCGGCGCTGGTCACGCTGCTGAACCTGCCGGTCGAGGTGGATCTCGCCAACGATCCGTTCTTCGGACGCGGCGGCAAGATCGTCGCCGATAGCCAGCGGGCCCAGGCGCTCAAGTTCGAACTGCTGATTCCGGTGGCCAACCCCGACGGCAAGACCGCTTGCCTGTCGTTCAACTACCACATGGATCACTTCGGAGCGATCTGGAAAATTGCCTGCGAAGACGGTTCGGTCGCGCACACGGGGTGCGTCGGCTTCGGCATGGAGCGGATTACGCTGGCCCTCTTCCGCCACCACGGTTTCGACGTCAACAGCTGGCCCGACCAGGTGCGCGCCGTATTGTGGGGCGATACGAAGGCGCGCATCGCCCACGCACTGGGGAGAGACAGCGCATGACTCCATTGACCTCGAGCCTCCTGAGCGGTATGCCTGGCGCCTGCCACTCGCCCTCCAGCGGCCCTGCCCCGCTGCGCAAGCACGACTCCCACCTGCTGCATCAGGGCGACAGGGTCTGGCAGGAGACCAATTGCTATGTCGATCTGTGGATCGAACTGCTGCATGGCTTCGGGCTGGATCCGCGCGCCGCGTTCGGCTTCACGGTGACGCAGGACTTCGAGGGCGATCAGTTCACCTTCTTCAAGTTTCCGCTCGAGGATCTCGACCGGCTCTACGGCACCCAGGTCCAGGAGCTGGCGATCTACGACTCGCTCGAAGATCGCGTGCTGGCCCAGACGCTGCGCGGCCATACCGTGCTGGTCGAGGTGGACGGCTACTATCTGCCGAACACGCGGGCCACCTCGTACCGCCGCGAACATCCGAAGACGACCGTCGGCATCGACTTCATCGATCCGGCGGCGCGCCGTCTCGGCTATTTCCACAACACCGGCTACCACGTCCTCGACGGCGAGGATTACGACGGCGTGTTCCGCAAGCTGCCTCAGTTCGCGCAGCAACCGGACCTGCTGTTTCCGTACGTGGAGTTCGCCAAGCAGGCGCGCCCGGCGCTGGAAGGCATGGCGCTCGCGGAAGCGTCCGCCGAACTGCTGTGCGAGCATCTGCGGCGCAGGCCGTTGCACAATCCGCTCTCGCAATGGCGGGCAGCCTTCCCGGCGCATCTGGAGATGCTGCTCGAGCGAGGCGAAGCCTTCTTTCATCCGTACTCGTTCAATCTGATGCGGCAACTCGGCGCCAACTTCGAGTTCCTCTCGAAGTATCTGTTGTGGCTGACGACGCAGGGCTTCGACATTCCCGCTTCGATTCCGGGCGCCGCGCAAACCATTGCCTCGGAGGCCATGGTGATGCAGTTTCGGCTCGTGCGGGCCATTACGCGCAAGCGCCGCGATCTGTGCGACGACTGCTTCGACGTGCTGGAAAGCGCTTATGAGAAGACGTTGCCGCCGCTCGCCGGACTTGCGCTATGACGCGGCCGCGCGCGAGGAGTTGCCGTGCGAGCCGTGCCTCCCGATCTGCCTGAACTCGCGCTGAGTGCAGCGCCGGCGCCAGTTGCTCAGCCGGCGCCTGACACGCCCTGCGAGAGCGTTGCGCAGGACGTGTGGCCACGCCGGCTCGAGTATGGCTGGGAATGCCTGAGCACCGCAGCCGGTGCCTGCACATCACCGGCCGCGTTACCGGCCGAAGGCTGGCTGGCCGCCCAGGTGCCGGGCACGGTGGCGGGCGCCCTGCGGGCCGCCGGCCGGCTTGACGCCGGCCAGCCGGCGGCGCTCGCGTTCGACGATCACTGGTATCGCGTGACGCTGTGCGGCCACGGCCCGCAGCGCCTGCGCCTGCACGGCCTTGCGACCCTCGCCGAAGTCTGGCTCGACGGCCGCAAGCTGCTCGAATCGGACTCGATGTTCGTCTCGCACGACCTCGATATCACGCTCGCCGGCAGCGCCACGCTCGCGCTTTGCTTCCGTTCGTTGACGCCGGCGCTCGCGGCGCGCCGCACGCGGGCCCGCTGGCGGCCACGCCTCGTCTCGCCCGCCACCTTGCGCAACGTGCGCACCACGCTGCTCGGCCACATGCCGGGCTGGTGCCCGCCGTTGCAAGCCGTGGGCCCGTGGCGGCCGGTCGAACTGCTGGCGGACACCGCCGATGCGTTCGATACGGTCGATCTGCAGACCCGCGTCGAGCACGGCGACGGTGTGGTGTCCCTGACCCTGCGCTTCGTCCATCCGCATGACGATGCGCCACCCGCCTGGCTCAATGGTGGCGGCACCCGTGCGCCGCTGCAGTGGCTCGATGCCCACACGCTGACCGGCAGCCTGCGGGTGCCGCAAGTCGAGCTATGGTGGCCGCACACGCATGGCGCGCCGACCTTGCACGCGCTCTCGCTGCAACTGCGCAGCGAGAGCGCTCCCGCTCATGCGCTCGGCAGTGTCGGCTTTCGCGTACTCGAAGTGGATCACGGCGCCGACGGTGCAGGCTTCTCGCTGCGCATCAACGGCATGCCGGTGTTCTGCCGTGGGGCCTGCTGGACCAGCGCCGACCTCGCGACCCTCACCGGCACCACGGACCAGCTTGCCGCGGCATTCGAACTGGCCATTGCGGCGGGCATGAACATGCTGCGCGTCGGTGGCACGATGGTGTACGAATCGGATGCCTTCTACGCGCTCGCGGACCGTTACGGCGTGCTCATCTGGCAGGATTTCGCCTTTGCGAATTTCGACTACCCGACCGACGACGCGTTCACAGCCTCCGTGGCCACGGAGGCCAGCCAGTTCCTCGCCCGCACGCGCCGCTTTGCGTCGCTCGCGGTGCTCTGCGGCGGCAGCGAAATCGATCAGCAAGCGGCGATGTTCGGCCTGCCGCCTTCGATGCGCACGCAACCGCTTTTTACGGAACAGTTGCCCGGCATCGTCCAGCGCGAGCGGCCCGACGTGCCCTATGTGGCCCACTCGCCGTCCGGCGGCACCCTGCCGTTCGCCACGCGCAGCGGCGTCACCCACTATTACGGGGTAGGCGCCTATCAGCGCCCTCTGGAGGACGTACGGCGCGCCGAGGTGCGCTTTGCAGCCGAGTGCCTCGCCTTCGCCAATGTGCCGGACGAGGCCACCCTGCACGAGGCGCTCGGCACCCTCAACGTCCACGATCCACGCTGGAAGGCCGCCGTGCCGCGCGACCCCGGCGCGGGCTGGGACTTCGACGACGTGCGCGACCACTATCTTCAGACCTTGTATGGCGTCGATCCTGCGCGCCTGCGTTACGAGGACCCGCAGCGCTACCTCGATCTGTCGCGCGCGGTCGTCGCCGAGGTGATGAGCGAGGTGTTCGCCGAATGGCGCCGCGGCGGCTCGTCGTGCGGCGGCGCGCTGGTCTGGCAGTTTCAGGATCTGCGGCCCGGTGCCGGCTGGGGCCTCGTCGACGCACTCGGACGGCCGAAGAGCGCATGGCATGCGCTTGCGCAAACGCTGCAGCCGGCGCAGCTCGTCATCACGGACGAGGGTTTGAACGGGCTCGACCTGCACCTGATCAACGAGAGCGCGCAACGCCTCTCACTGCAACTCGAACTCGTCTGCCTGCGCGACGGCGCCGTCAAGGTCGCGGCCGCCAGTCGCGCCGTCGAGCTTGCACCGCGGCACACCCAGACGCTCAACGCGGCCGATTGCCTGGGCCAGTTTTTCGATTTCACCCACGCCTACCGGTTCGGCCCGCGTGCCCACGACGTCACGATCGCCACGTTACGCGACGCGGCAAGCGGGCAGATCCACGCTGAAGCGTTTCATCTGCCGCAGCGCCACGTGCACGAACGCCACGATCTCGGCCTCACGGTCACACCCGAAGCGACGGCCGACGGCTGGCAGCTTGTCATCGAGGCGCAACGTTTTGCGCGCTTCGTCCACATCGTCGACGCGCATTACCGCGCAGCGCACGACTGGTTTCATCTCGCACCGAACCGGGCGCGAATCGTCAAATTGATTCCGCTGTCACCCACGCCTGCCCGCATAGCGGTTAACGCGAACGAAACACAACGCGCGCCCAGCGGCGAAGTGCGCGCGATCAATGCCAGCAGTGCGGTCTTCTACAACTGATTCCCCGCGTTTCTATCTGCCGTCGCTTCGCAAGGCGCATAGCGCCTTGCGATAGCCCGTATCAATGGGCCGGTATGCGTTCGCTATAGAGAGTCCACCGGCTGGTTTTATCCCAACAAAAAACCGGTCCGTACGTCAGCGCACGCAAGAGGCAAGACACATCTGAATCAAAATCGACACATCTTGGACGGCATGGTCAAACGCGCAGGCAAAGGGTGTCTCACACTTGAACAAGGGCCGTGGCAATCCACTCAAAACCAATAAAATTCCATATTATCAATACGTTACAAGAGGTTTAAAACCCCGGACACAGGTTCGGACGGGAAGTTGGCCTGGTACAAAATTGAAACAAAATCTCACGTTTTGCCTCATGACGCACTACCGGCCGCTTCGTTGCGGCGCACCAGGGCTCGTTTTCCCTTAGTTGGCACGCTCCTCGCTAAAGAGAGGACGCAGCACAAAGCGTGAGCGCACACAAATTAACAACCGCGTCTGCGCGAGAGGCCATACGGGGCCGGCACTGTCCATCCATCGCCGCTAGCCAGGCGGCAGTTCTCCTAAGGATGCAGCGACCGGATCAAAACAAGGGAGTCGCGTAACGCGCGGCTTCGCACGAGGACCGATCATGTTGACCCTTCAATCCGATCTGCACGGTAATCACCTGCTGGGCGCTCTACCGTCGCACGAGTGGCAGGCGCTAGCTCCCCACCTCGAACTGGTCCATTTGCGCAACGAGCAGTTGTTATGCGATTCCGGACAGCGCATCCATCACGTCTATTTTCCGACCACGGCGATCATCTCGATGCTCTCGACGATGGAAGACGGCGGCTCGGTCGAAATCGCCGCGGTCGGACGCGAGGGCATGACCGGAGTACCGGTGCTGACGGGCGGCGAAACGATGCCGAACCGCTTGCAGGTGCAATGCGCCGGGTTCGCCTATCGCATGAGCGCCCAATCGCTGAAGCAGCACTTCGCCCGCTCCGATTTCCTGCGCCGCCTGATGCTGCTCTATATGCACGCGCTGCTCACCCAGGTCGCGCAGACGGCCGCCTGCAACCGTCATCATTCGTTGAACAAGCAACTGTGCCGCTGGCTGCTGATCGAAGTGGACCGCGTTGCCTCCAACGAGCTGACCGTCACGCAGCAACTGATCGCGGACATGCTGGGGGTGCGCCGCGAGGGCATCACCGAAGCCGCGGGCAAGCTGCATAGCGAAGGGCTCATCCACCACAGCCGCGGCCATATCAAGGTACTCGATCGCAAGGGACTCGAATCGCGCGCTTGCGAATGCTACGGCCTCGTGAAGCGTGAATTCGACCGCTTGCTGCCGCGCCTGCACCAGGTCGAAACGGTCAGTTGAAGGAACCCAAAACGATAAGGTAGACATCATGTTCAGGAATACTGCGCGCTGCCTGGACGCAATCTTCGTGATTGCGGGCGCGCTGCTCGCCCACTGGATGCGCTTTTCGACGCCGATCGCGCTCACCGACACGCAACGCCTGCTGATCGCGTTCAATTGTGTGCTCGTGCTGCTGCTTTTCCCGGGCTTCGGCGTGTACGAAACCTGGCGCGGCAAATCGCTGCCGGCGATGCTCGCCCGCGTGGCGGCGGCGTGGCTGGTGGTGGTCGCCGCGGGCCTCATACTCGTCTTTACGCTGCACCGGATGGATGCCGTCTCGCGCCTCTGGTTCGGCTACTCGACCTTGATCTCCGGCGCGCTGATCATCGCCACCAAGTGCATCGTGCATCTGTGCCTGCGCACCGCACGGCGACGCGGCCTGAATCACCGGACCGTGGCGCTGGTCGGCGCCCCGGGCTTTGCACGCATGCTGCTCGCGCATCTCGAGCAGGCGCCGCAGGCAGGCTTTACGCCTGTCTGCGTATTCGATACCGGCGCCGAAGCCCCGGGCTCCGCCCGTGTACGTATGGGCCACCTACCTGTGTTGACCCATCTCGACACCTTCGTGGCCACCGTGCGCAGCGAGCACATCGACGAAGTATGGCTCGCGCTGCCGCTGTCGGAAGAACATACGATCTATCGCTTCACGCGCGCTTTTCGCGACGACTTCGTGAATCTGCGCTTCATTCCCGATGTGCGGAGCCTGTCGCTCTTCAACCATGCGATGGTCGATGTCGTCGGGCTGCCGACCATCAGCCTCAGCGCCACGCCGGTTTCGCCACCGCAGATGTGGCCGAAGCTGATTTTCGACCGCCTGTTCGCACTCGCCGCGCTGATCGTGCTGGCGCCGTTGTTCATCGTGCTCGGCATCGCGGTCAAGCTCAGCTCGCCGGGTCCCGTGTTCTTTACCCAGATGCGCAAAGGCGCCGACGGCCGGCCGTTCCCGATCTACAAATTTCGCTCCATGACCGTGCACCGCGAAGCGCAAGGCCAGCTCACGCAGGCCTGCAAGGGCGATGCGCGCATTACGAAGCTGGGCGCGTTCCTGCGGCGCACGAGCCTCGACGAGTTGCCGCAATTCTTCAACGTCCTGCTCGGGCAGATGTCGGTGGTCGGGCCACGGCCGCACGCGCTCGAACACGACGATCTCTACAAGGATCTGGTGTACGGCTACATGTCGCGCTACCGGGTCAAGCCCGGCATCACCGGTTGGGCTCAGGTCAACGGTTATCGCGGCGCGACAACCAAAGTCGAGAAGATGGAAACACGCGTGAAATTCGACCTGTTCTATCTGCAGAACTGGTCGTTCTGGTTCGACATGAGGATCGTGCTGGCCACGGTCTTCAAAGGTTTTGTCGGCCGCAATGCTTATTGAACAGGCCTCTTGGGAAACGCTCGTGAAAGTGTCCGTGATCGTGCCGACCTACAGACGCACCATCGATCTGGCGCGTTGCCTTGCGGCGCTCGACGCCCAGCAGCGGCACGCCGACGAGGTTGTCGTGATTGCGCGCCACGACGATCACGTCACACTCGACTGGCTGCGCCAGCTCGATGCCGCGCGCCCCGACGCGCGCCGGCGCGTGGCGCTGACGCATGTGCCTGGCGTCGTCGCTGCCTACAACCTCGGCATCGAAACGGCGACGGGCGAGATCGTCTGTTTTACCGATGACGACGCGGCGCCGCACGCGGACTGGGTCCGGCGTATCGCGCTCGCGTTCGAAGCCGACCGCGCGCTCGGCGGCATCGGCGGACGCGACATCGTGCACGAGCGCGGCGCCATCCTGCAGGGCGAGCAAACCGCCGTAGGACTGGTGCGCTGGTACGGCCGCGCCATCGGCAATCACCATATCGGACATGGCGCGCCGCGCGAGGTCCAGGTGCTCAAGGGCGTGAACATGGCGTTTCGCCGCGAAGCGATCGGCACCTTGCGATTCGATTCGCGATTGCGGGGCAGCGGTGCTCAGGTGCACTGCGAAATGGCGTTCAGTCTCCACATCGAGCGCCGCGGCTGGCCCCTGATTTACGACCCATCGCTGCTGGTCGAGCACTATCCGGCGCAGCGCGGTGACGAAGACCAACGACACACATTTAACGACGCGGCGTTTTACAACGCGTCATTCAACCTCCGGCTCATCATGTGCGAGTACCTGTCGCCTGTCGGCAGATGGGCGTTCGTCGCTTATTCGACGTTGATCGGCAATCGCGCGGATCCGGGGCTTGCCCGCGCCTTGTCGTTGGCGTTCGGCAGCGATGGCGTTGCACTGGCACTTCGCAAATGGTGGGTAGGGCTGCGCGCACTGCGCGGGGCCTGGCAGGAGGCGGGGCGCTGAAGGCAATTGGCGTGTTCGATCACGCGAGGGACCACTAACATGAACGTCAAAACTATCGCCGTGGGGATTGCGGCTACATCGCTATGCGCGTGCTCTCTCGCGCCAGGACCTTATCTGGACTCGAAGCGGCTGCAGCCGCCCGCCCCACCCCAGGAGACCGCGCCAGCGTATCCGGTGCAAATGATCGACGTCGGTTATTTCCGCAAGGTACGCGCCGCCGCCGTTCCAGCGGTGTGTCCGTTGGTGTGTCTGACGCGGCAGGCGCGTAAGGAATATCACTATAAGGTCGGCATCAACGATCAGCTCACGGTGATCGTCTGGGATCATCCCGAACTGACCGGTGGAATGTCCAGCGGGACAAGCCAGGTGCCCCCGATTCCGGCCCTCGGCAACAACAGCGAGGCGCCTTCGGGCGGCGCCTCGCAGCAAGCCCAGGGTGGCACGCCGCTGGCAGCAGGCGCAGGCTCCGAAGGTGGCCTGACGGTGCGCGTGGCCAACGACGGGACCATTTACTTCCCGCGCGTCGGCCGGGTGACGGTGCTCGGACAAACTGCGGAACAGATCCAGCAGGAACTCACCGTGCGGCTCGCGAAGACGATCCGCAACCCGCAGCTCGACGTCCGCGTAGCCGGCTTCAACAGTCAGTCCGTTCAGGTGACCGGCAATGTCCGCAACCCGGCCCTGGAGTCGATCACCGAAGCGCCGCTGTCCGTGCTCGATGCGATCAACCGGGCGGGCGGCGCGCTTCCCGACGCCGATCTGCAGGACGTCGGCGTGACCCGCAACGGCAAGCGCAACCGGGTGGACGTGGCCGCGCTGCTCGAGACGGGCGACCCGCAGCAGAACGTGCTGCTCGAAGACGGCGACATTATCGACGTGCCCGACCGCTCGAACAGCCGCGTCTTCGTGCTCGGCGAAGTCGCGAGACCGACCTCGCTGCCGATGAACCGCGGCAAGCTCACGCTGGCCGACGCGTTGACCGGCGCCGGCAGCCTCGACATCGCCACGGGCGACCCGCACTTCGTTTACGTGATCCGCGGCGCGGACAAGACGCTGACTCCCGACGTGTATCAACTGGACATGACGCAGGTCGACGCGCTGATGCTGATGACCAAATTCGAATTGCAGCCCAAAGACGTCGTGTATGTCCAGGTTGCGAGTACCGCACGCTTTAACCGCGCGCTGGCACAGATCACACCGACGCTGCAAACCCTGTTCTATACGTGGCAACTCTCCAAATAAGCACGCGCCATGCACGGAGTCAAAAAATGAGTACCTATGACATGCTGGAACACTCCCCTGCGCCGGGCAGCGAAGACGAAGCCGTGATGCGGGACATGGTGCGCCTGATCCTCGATCAGATCTGGTGGGTAATCGGCATCGCAGGCGCGGTGATCCTCGCGTCGGTCGTCTATACGAAGATCAGCACGCCGATCTATTCCGCCGACGCGTTGATCCAGGTCGAATCGACCCCGCCGGGCGGCAACTCGAACTCGCAGGCGCTGGCTTCGCTCGTGCCGTCGGCGGGCGCCATGCACACCGACGCTGAAATCGAGATCATCAAGAGCCGGGCGGTGGTCGAACCGGTGGTCGAGCAATTCAAGCTGAATTTCGCTGCCTGGCCGAAGACGATGCCGGTCCTCGGCAAGCTCTCGGCGTTCTTTGCCCATCCGGGCCGTCCGCTGGGCGCCGCATTCGGCCTCGATTCCTACGCATGGGGCGGCGAACAGTTCGCACTCGATTCGATCAGCGTACCCGCCTCCCTGGAAGGCAGGCAATTGACCCTGTACGCACTCGGCAACCAGCGCTACGAGCTGCGCGATCCGTTTGGCCAGTTATTGCTGACAGGCGTCGCCGGCGTACAGGCCAGCGGCAGCGGCATTACGATGCGGGTGAGCACCCTGATCGCCCGTCCCGGCACCGAGTTCTATGTGCTGCGCCTCAACCAGCTCGACGCGGTAGCCGGACTCGCATCCGGTCTGCAGGTCGCCGAGAAAGGACGTGAAACCGGTGTGGTCCAGCTTTCGTACATGGGCACCGATCCGCACGCGATCACCGCGATCACCAATGCCGTGGCGGCGTCGTATCTGAAACAGCGTACCGAGCGCGCTCAGGAAGAAGCGAGCCGGATGCTGTCGTTCCTCAACAGCGAGCTGCCGCGCCTGCGTGCCGAAGTGCTTCGCTCCGAAACCGCGCTGTCGGCCTATCAGGCGAAAGTGGGCTCTTTCCAGCCGACCCAGGAATCCGGCATCTATCTCTCGGGCGGCCTCGAGTACGAGAAGCAGATCGCCGCACTGCGCATTGCGCGGGCGCAACTGCTGCAACGCTTTACCGCCGACAGTCCCGAAATTCAAACCGTCGACGCGCAACTCGCCGCGCTGTCGCGCGAAAAGGAGAACTTCGAGGGCCGTTTCAAAACCCTGCCGGGCTCGGAACGGGAAGCCATGTCGCTCCAGCGCGATGCCAAGGTTGCGGAAGAGATTTACGTGGCATTGCTGAACAAGACCCAGGAGCTGTCGATTTCACGCGCCGGCACCATCAGCAACGTGCACATTGTCGACGAGGCGCTGCTGCCCTCGGCGCCGGTGCGGCCCAAATCGGCGCTGATCATCTCGGCGGGCATCGTGCTCGGGGTTATCGCCGGCATCCTGTTCGCGTTCTGCCGGCGCACCTTCTTTACCGGCATCGACGATCCGGAGTTTATCGAGCGGCGCTTCCAGTTACCCATCTTCAGCTCGATTCCCTTCAGCCTGGAACAGTCGCGCGCCGACCGGCTGATCAGCGCCAACCGGAACGCGCTGCCGGACGCGGCCGCAGGACGTGCTGGCCTGCTGCCGCTGCCCAGCGCGCTCGCCCGCCTCGTACGTCCGCGCGTGACGTATGCCGCCCCGCCCCCGCCGGTCCGCCACCCGTCAGGAACGCAGACGATCGTGCCATCCGGAAAAGCACCGTTGCGCACCCTGCTGACGAAGACCCACCCGTTCGACACCTCCGTCGAAGGACTGCGGGGCTTGCGCGCGACCCTGCAATTCGGCCTGATCGACGCACCGAACCGCGTCGTTGCCTTTACGAGCCCGGCGCCGTCGGACGGCAAAAGCTTCCTGTGCGCGAACCTGGCCGCCCTGATCGCGGAATCGGGCAAGCGTGTGCTGCTGATCGACGCGGATCTGCGCCGCGGACGCCTGGCTCAATACCTGGGCCGCTCGCCCGAAGGCGGACTTACCGAACTGTTGACCGGTCAGGTCGACCTCGCCGTCGCCGCCCGCTCGACCGGTGTGGCAGGCTTGCATTTCATCGCCGCGGGCGCCTATCCGCCGAACCCGTCGGAGATACTCACATCGTCACGCTTTAGCGAAGTCCTGCAGCGTTTCCAGGAACAGTTCGATCTGGTGATCGTCGATAGCCCCCCGCTGCTCGCGGTGGCCGACGCGGCCATCATTGCCAATGCCGCTGGATCGACGGTGCTGGTGATGCGGGCGGGCGCGCATACCGAAGGCGCGATCAAGGAGTCGCTCAAGAAGCTGCGCCGCGCACGGGCGCGGGTGATCGGCGGCGTGCTGAATGCGGTGCCGTTGAAGAGCGGCGGCCGCTACGGCACCTATGACTACGCGTACGCTTACACGTACACGGCGGGCGGAGAGTTCAAAGACAGGACTCCCCACTAGCGAAGCCGACGAGCCAGCGAAAATGCCGCGCCAGGACACCCTGGCGCGGCATTTTTTTTACTGGCTTTTTTTACCGGCGTGTAGCGGCAACGGCAGCGTCCGTGTGCAACGACGCTACAGAAATACGCTCACATCGGCGTGAAAGCGGGCGGCGAGGGCCTTCGCGACATTCTTGCTGATCGCGCGACGCCCGGCCAGAATATCGCTCACCACAGTCGGCGATGCGATGTCGGCCAGATCCTTTTGCTTGAGACCGTGCGTCTCCAGCAGATGGCGCAGCACTTCCCGAGGTTCCGCCTTGGGAAGACACACGTGCCGGGCTTCCCAGGCCTCGACCAGATCCCTGACAATTCCGCACAGATCAGCAAGTGGACTCTCGTCACCGTTCAGGAGCAATGACAGTTCCTTCGCCAGTTCCACCATGCTCTGATAGTCGTTCTCATTGCGAATCGGCTTGATGGAAATCTGGTGCTGCAACATAGCCCAGGTTTCAGCGAGGGCGGGGAATTTTCCCGAAAGGCGATCGGCGTTCATGTCTTTCTATTCGTCCTTGTTCAAGTGCCGCATTGCACGTGCGTCATCTCCTTCCTCACGTGACGCGGCTGTCTGTTTTCTCTGCTTGTGGATGCCATACCATTCGCCAACTGCCGACTCTCATCTCAGCTTGCGAATTTCACGTCATGGGCCGCCTGATCGACGCTCAGCGATGCTCAGCGGCCCCAGATATTTCCCTGCGCCGTGTCTCCCGGCCAGGCAAGATCTTCCGCCACGCGCTCGATACGCCGCGACGAGGCCGCGGCGGCAACCGTTCGGGTGACTTCGATCATGAATGCGTGGCGGAAGGTTGCGGCCGAAAATCGCTCGGCATTCGCCCGGCACGCCGTCGGCGTGATCAGAAAGCGCTGCCGCTCGAAACGCTCCACCGCGTCCTGCACGGCCGCCACCGATTGCTGCGAAAAATGCACGCCGGTGGGCCGCGACTCGCCGATCGGCACCACCGTTTCGAGCGCTCCGCCTTTACCGTACGCGATGACCGGTGTCCCGCACGCCTGCGCTTCGAGCACGACAATGCCGAAATCCTCTTCGGCCGCGAACACGAACGCCCGCGCTCTTTGCATGTAGTCTTTGAGGATTGCGAATGGTTGATATCCGAGCACCGTCACGTTGGGCCCGGCTTTCGTGCGGATCGCCGCCATTTCCGGACCGTCGCCGATCACGACCAGCTTGCGGTGCGGCGTCGCGGTGAAGGCGTCAACGATCAGATCAATCCGTTTGTAAGGCACGAGCCTCGAAGCAGTCAGATAGAAGTCGTCCTTCTGTGTGCACACATCGAATTTGTGAACATCGACAGGCGGCGGAATGACCGCCGCGTCACGCCGGTACGTTTTCATCATCCGGCGCGCGACAAACTGCGAATTGGCGATCAGCCGGTCGACCCCATTCGCGGAACGCGAATCCCAGCCGCGCAAATAGTGCAACAAGACGCGTGCTGCCCACGAACGCGGCCCGCTCGTGAGCTTCGCCTCACGCAGATATTGATGCTGCAGGTCCCACGCGTAGCGCATCGGCGAATGCACATAGCTGACATGCGTCTGATCGGGGCCGACCAGGACGCCTTTGGCGACTGCGTATGAACTCGTGATGATCAGATCGTAGGTGGACAGATCGAGTTGCTCGATGGCAAGCGGCATCAGCGGCAGATAGGCGCGATAGCGGCTGCGGGCGAACGGCAGGCGCTGAATGAACGAGGTCGTCACCGGCTTGTTGCAAACCGGCGCACGGTCCTCGAGAAAATCGACGAGACTGAACAGATCGGCGTCGGGAAAGCACTGAATGATTTGCTCAAGCACTTTTTCCGCCCCACCCGGTGCGACCAGCCAGTCGTGCACGATCGCCACTTTCATGATATCGCCACCTGTAGAACGGCCCATGGCCATCGAAACCAGTGTAAGTGGAGCATCACTCGCCGTGCGTGCGCGCGACCACACTGGCGGCGCGACAGTCCACGAATAATGAGTGCACGCCGCGCGCCGGTTCATGTTGTCCGGTGCAGCCCACTGACTTCGCTCTCCTACGCGCATGACGATGAACTCAACCGAACTCACCCGTCCGTTTTCGCTCACCCGGTCAGAGCCGGCCGAATCCGCAGAAGCGGAAGCCGGCGTTGCGCCTACCGTGCTCTTCGTCGACCAGAGCGGCCAGCTCGGAGGCGCCGAATTTTCCTTGCTGCCGCTGGCGGCGACGTGCCGCGCCCGGGGCGAGGTGGTGTTGCTTTCCGATGGCCCCTTTCGCACACGGCTCGAGGCCGCCGGCGTGCAGGTCAAGGTGATCAGCAATGCGCATGTGTCGGACATCGACCGGCAGGCAGTCGGGCTGAACTGGTTGCGCGCGCTACCTGGCGTGATCCGTTCGATGCGTGCAATCGCCGTGCAGGCGCGCCGTTTCGACGTCCTGTTCCTCAACACGCAAAAGGCGCTGGTGCTCGGCGCACTCGGCAAGCCGCTGCACCGCAGGCCCGTGATCTGGCATCTGCACGACATCCTGACGCGCGATCACTTCGGCAGCGTCCAGCTCGGCATCGTCAAATGGCTCGTGCGGCATGCGGTCGATCAGGTCGTGGCGAATTCGCGCGCAACCGCAGACTCTCTGATTGCGCTGACCGGGATGCGCTCCGCCGAGATCCCCGTCGTCCACAACGGCATCGATGCCGGCGAATTCAGCAAGGTCAACGCGGACGACATGGCGGGCTTGCGACGCAGCCTCGGCCTGCCGGAACATGCGTGGCTGGCCGGACTGTTCGGGCGCCTCGCTCCATGGAAGGGCCAGCATATCGCGCTCGCCGCGGTAGCGCGGCTACCGGACGTCCACCTCGTGCTGGTCGGTGCTGATCTGTTCGGCGAACACGCCTATGCACAAGGTCTGCGGCATCTCGTGCAGCAGCTCGGTATCGCCGATCGGGTTCACTTCGCGGGCTTTCGCGACGACATGCCGACATGGATGAAGGCGATGGACGTGATCCTGCACACGTCGACGGAACCCGAGCCGTTCGGCCGGGTGATCATCGAGGGCATGGCCGCCGCGCGGCCCGTGATCGCGGCGGCTGCCGGCGGCGTCACGGAAATCCTCCGGCATCGCAAGAACGGCTGGCTGGTCAAGCCGGGGGACATAACGGCGTTCGTCGACGCGATCGAAACGCTGCGCGCCGCGCCCGAACTGGCCAGACGCATTGCCGATCAAGCCTTCGTCGACGCGCAGCGCGACTTCTCTCTCGACGGCTATCTGTCCCAGATGGTGAGTGCAATCGCCCGCACGAAAGCATCCTGATTCCGCTGTTGCGCAAAAACAGGCGGCGGTTGCTGTACAGGCCGCCGGGGCCATCGTGCATCGTGCGCGAACGTACAGTGCTGCGGCAGCGCAAGTAATAGAGTCAGACTGGACCATTGCCCCGGGTGACACGCAGACTCACGTCGCGTCGCTCATCCGGTTCGGCAACACATAGAACAGAATATGACCTGAAGAGACACACGCCATGGCGCTCGACCAACAAAACACGCCGCATCCATTTTCCAGAGCGAAATCCACCGTACTCATTTTCTTCCTGAGCTTCTTCGTACTGGTGTCTAGCGGTCGCATGAGTAGTCCGGCAGCCGGCCAGCAACTTTCCGCGACGACCATGCTTGTTACGCAACATGCGTTGGGAAGCGCAAGCGCGCCGGATAAATATGATTGGGTGCGCTCGCCACAGGGCCGTTACTACGAATCGCACGACATCGGCGCAATCCTTCTGATGTTACCGGGCGCATGGCTTGGAGCGCAGCTCGATCATGCGGGCGCGGCGGCCCAGTTTCTCAATCCGCCGTTCGTTTCCAGACTCGCGGTCTCGCTCACGTATGCGCTGATGAGCGCAATCGGTTGTCTGTTTATGTTTCTGCTCTTTAGCGAGTTCTATTCGGACAAGCAGGCCTTCCTGATTACGTTCGCATTCGCCGCCGGAAGTCTTTACTTGCCCTACGCAAAGGGTGCATGGGACGAGGCGCCCTGTGCGGCGGCGATGTGCGCGTTCCTCTATTTCGCGCACGGATTGCTGCGGCCGGGCGCAGGAACCCGGGCCTTCGTGGCCGCCGGTTGCGCGCTGGCGATCGTCTGTCTGTTTCACTATTCGATCACACCGGCACTCCTTGTCGCGCTGGTGTTTCTCGCCTGGCGCACGCGCGGCTCTTTGCGCCTGTATTTGATACTGGCCGCCGTGTTCGCCTTCTGCGCGGGACCAACGTGGATGTACAACGCCTGGCGCACCGGCTCGCCTTTTCACGCCTCTACCGGGGCTTTCTACGACCTGAGTGGCGGCATCCTGCATGGATTGACCGGCCTTCTGATTGGCGCGAATCGCGGCTTGCTTGTCTTTTCCCCGATTGTCATCGCGTGCCTGTTTTTGCCGTGGACGTGGCGCCGCCTTCGGAAGTCTCAGCGCGTCATGATCGAGTCGATGCTGCTCGGCATGCTGCTCTATACATTCACGATCGCCAGGATGAATCGTTGGGATGAGTTCGGATGGGGCTCGCCGTATCTGGTGCCATGCCTGCCAATCGTATTCCTGATCGTTGGGCCCTGTCTGGTTGAGATCGGCAGCCGGTCGCGCCTTGCGGCTGCAGCCATCGTCATTGCTGCGATTGGTTTCAATGTGGCGCCGGCGATGATCGACTGGCAGTCGATCGTGGCAGCGTATCCCAGTGCGGAACTCGAGGATGCAAGCGTGCCCTATGCAATTGAAGGCGTCTGGGCCGGCTTCATTCATGGACTGCGCGGCGAGCCGCTTACCTTCGGCCGCGCCGATGCACAGGTTGCGCAGACGGACGAACGGGGACGTTTTCCAGATTTGTGGACGGTGCAACTGATGGAGCGTTCGCCTACAGGGCACGTGGCCGGATGGACCATCGTGGCGATGCTGATCCTCGGCATGGGGCTGGCGTGGGGCCGAATCTTTGCGGCACGGCGCCAGCGCGATGGTCTAACGGATGCCGCGCTTCGCGCCCTGATGCAGGACATCCCCAACCCGAGGCAGGTGGCGCGCGAACGCGGCTCGATCGAATCGCGATAGCCAGTCCAGCGGCAGCGCGGCAGCCAGGCGAGCCGCGCGATGCCGTCAAATGCGCTAACGCTTAGCGCGGCGCATATTGAATCGTCTCAACGCCGGTATCCGTGCCGAGCAGGCACAGGTTCGCGCCGCGCTGTGCGAACAGGCCCACGGTCACGACACCCGGCCACGCGTTGATCTGGGCCTCGAGCCCCAGCGGATCGGCGATCTTCAGACCTTTGATATCGATGATCTCATTGCCGTTGTCGGTGATGAACGGCGCACCGTCCTTCGTCACCCGCACGACCGGCACCCCACCCAACGCTGTCACGCGCCGGCCGATCGCCGTGCGCGCCATCGGCACCACCTCGAGCGGCAGCGGAAACTGGCCGAGCACGTCGACCCGCTTGGTTGCATCGGCGATGCAGACGAACACGTCCGATACCGACGCCACAATCTTCTCGCGCGTCAGCGCCCCGCCGCCGCCCTTGATCATCGCGCCGCTGTGGTCGATCTCGTCGGCGCCGTCCACATATACCGGCAACGACTCGATTTCATTCAGATCGAGCACCTTGAAGCCGTGCGACTGCAGGCGCGCGGTCGTGGCGAGCGAGCTGGACACCGCGCCGCGATAGCGATGCTTCGTCGCAGCCAGCGCGTCGATGAAACAGTTGGCGGTCGAGCCCGTGCCGACGCCGATCACGGCGCCTTCGGGTACGTTCGCGTTCACGTAGTCGGCGGCGGCCTGGCCGACCAGTTGCTTGAGTTCGTCTTGAGTCATGGAAATTGCAGGGAGGCGGAAAAGCTCAAGTTTACCGGAGTCGCGTGCACCTCCGGGAATTATCCGGCCACTCGATCGGCAAGACCGCAACAGGCGGGCCTCGAAGCGGATGGTCACGCAGCCAGTGGCGCGGCGCAGCGGCGGGCCAGAACCCTGACACCGCACTGCGTGTGCGCTAGCCAACTTTCCACGACGCCGTCCGGGAGCACCATGCAGAAAACTTCCGCTTGTCGGCCCGCTGTATTTGCCCGCTCGGTCCAGGCAATCGTCCGGCAATCGAGACGCCTATCGGCAAGACGCCAATCAATGAATCGACGACTGAGGGTGCATCGCCGCCGGCGCTCGCAGCACTCAGCAAGCAGATCCTGGCAACACCCGCGGCAAGCGCAAACCGGTCCCGGCGAAAACGAACTGTGGCATTCAGATTACGGTGAACCCGATGGCGAATACGCTCGTACTCAAACAGCAGTCCCGCTTCAGCATCGATTCAGTATGGCTCGTTGCCCTGGTTTGGCTCCTGTTCGTCGCGGCGGTCAACCCCATCGGCAACTTCCCGCTCAACGACGACTGGTCGTACGCGATCGCAGTCCAGCGCCTGCTCGAAACGGGCCAGTTCCATCCGACCGGCTGGACGTCGATGACGTTGCTCGCGCATGTGCTATGGGGCGCGCTCTTCTGTCTGCCATTCGGTTTTTCGTTTACTGCTCTACGGGTGGCAACGCTTGTCGCCGCTGCGCTCGGCATGGTGGCATTTGCCCGGCTCCTTCAGCTAACCGGCTGCGACTCGCGCAAATCCACGCTGGCGACGGCAGCCCTGGCCTTCAATCCGCTGTACTTGAGCCAGGCAAATACCTTCATGACGGACATCACGTTCGCCGCGTCCGCCCTGTTCGCCGTCTTTCTGTTTTGCCGCTACCTGCAAACCCAGCGCATCGGCTACTTTGCCGCCGCACTTGCACTCGTACTGGTCAGCCTGATGATCCGGCAACTGGCGTTGTTCCTGCCGCTTGCAATGACCGCCACGCTATTCATTGACCGGCGGCGCCAACGGCATCTGACGCCGCTGCTGGTGTCTGCAGGTTCAGTGCTCGCCTGCGTGGCAATTCTCGTCGCCTTCGAAGCGTGGCTCACGATGCGAGGCGTACTTCCCGCAGCCTTTCACGAGAAATCGCATAGCCTGTTCCAGACCTTGGTCCATCCGCGCGAATGGCTGATGGTTGTGCCTCGCAACTCGTTCAACGCGATCATCTATCTGGGCTGGTTTTTGTTTCCGGTCTTGTTCGTGCGGCTTCCCGCGTTGTATCGCAGCCATATGCGCAGCAAGGCGGGGCGCATTGTCCTGATCGGCGGCGGGCTCGTCGCCGTAGCGAGCATTGCGGCGCTATTTCTCACCCATCACTCGATGCCGCTTGGCTGGAACATCATCCAGCGGCGCGGCCTGGGTCCAGTCGAGATGCGCGACGCAGTCTTGCTGCCGGCGTCCGCGACGCCCAAATTGCCGCTCGTCTTCTGGCAAATCGTCACCGTGCTCAGCGTGATCGGCGGCACGTTATTGCTGCTCGATCTCGCCGGAATCGCCAGGCGCCTTATCCGCCGCGAAGCCGCACCCTGGGACAACTCGGAGACGCTAGTCAAGGTGTTTTTGCTGGTTGGCACGCTTGTCTATATGGGACCGCTGATCATCGGCGGCTTTTACGACCGTTACCTGCTCGTGCCGATCGCACTGCTGCTGGCGCTTTTCCCGCTCGATTTGCAACACATGGAACGGGGCGCTGCACCCAATCGGCGCAGCGGGCGCGCAGTCTGGACGATTGCATGGCTCGCGCTCGTTCTGACAAGCGGATTCGCAATCAGCAGTACCCACGATTACCTGAGCTGGAATCGCGCCCGCTGGCAGCTCGTCGACAGATTGTTTGCGCAGGGCGTAAAACCTGAATCGATCGACGGCGGTCTTGAAGTCAACGGACTCTATCTCTACGACCCTGCGTACGTCACGAAGCCCGGCAAGAGCTGGTACTGGGTCAAGGACGATCGATATGTCCTGTCGTTTGTCCCGCTACCGGGCTATCACACGATCGATCACGCCGATGTGGGCGGCTGGTGGCCCATCTATCGAACGGATGTGCTCGCCTTGCAGCGCAATAGCGCCCCGTAGCGAATGACCGGCAACGGGGCGTCGTTACGCGCAACGGCTCCGGCAGACTACTTTTTCACCGAGCGTTGCCGCACTGCCTCGAACAGGCACACGCCGCTCGCCACCGAGACGTTCAGGCTTTCCACGCTGCCGGCCATCGGAATCTGCATCACTTCATCGCAGGTATCGCGCGTGAGACGGCGCATGCCCTCGCCTTCCGCGCCCATCACCAGTGCGACCGCACCGTCGAGCTTGGTGTCGTACAGGCTCGTGGTGGCCTCGCCTGCCGTGCCCACCACCCACACGCCGGCGTCCTTCAACTCCCGCAGGGCGCGCGCGAGATTCGTCACGGTGATGTACGGCACCGTATCGGCCGCGCCGCTTGCCACTTTCGCGGCCGTGGCATTCAGACCGACCGCGCGATCGCGCGGCGCAATCACGGCATGTGCGCCGGCCGCATCCGCGACCCGCAGACACGCGCCAAGGTTGTGCGGATCGGTCACGCCGTCGAGCACCAGAATCAGCGGCGAACCGTTGATGCCGTCCAGCAGTTCCGCGAGATTCTGCGCGAGCGGCAAATCCCCTGCGCGCGCCACCACGCCCTGATGACGCTCCGTGTGCGCGAGGCCCCACAGACGCGTTTCGTCCGCTGCGATCAGGCGCACGCCCGCTTCCTTGGCCGCATGCAGGAACTCCGTCATGCGACGATCTTTGCGCGTCGCATCGTAGTAAACCTCTTCGACCGTCGACGCATCGTGACGCAGACGAGCGGTCACTGCGTGGAAACCGTATAGAACCTTGAGACGTGACATGACTGGACAACCTTTGATTGAGCGCTCCGCGATACGAATGCGCTACTGGGATAAAGACAAACCAAAATGCAGACCGCGCTCAACCGGCACATGAACCTGTACCGGTTGAGCGCGGCGAACCCGCTGCAGCGAGCCTGCTATAGACGACTTGCGGGCGAGCTCAGCGCTTCTTGCGCGCCTGTGACTTCGCAGACGAAGCGGACTTGGCCGAGGCGCCGTGCTTCCTGGCCGCGGCGCGTGCCGCCCGCGCTTCCTTGACGGCGAGCGTCGGTGCAGGCGCCGCCTTCTTGCGGCGCGCCCCGGCGTCCGCTTCTGCTGGCGCCAGCGAGCGCACCCGCGCACCGCTCACCTCGGCGGCAGTCTTGTCGGCGAGCGGCGCACGCGTGCCCGGCGACTTGATCGGCGTATCGCGCACCAGACGGAAGTCGATCTTACGTGCGTCCAGATCGACGCGGCTGACCTGCACGCGCACCCGGTCTGAGAGACGATAGCGAATGCCCGTGCGTTCGCCGCGCAGTTCGTTCTTGATCTCGTCGTACTGGAAGTAATCGGAGCCGAGCTCGGTGACGTGCACGAGACCTTCGATGAAGAGCGCATCGAGCTGCACGAAAATACCGAACGAGGTCACGCCGCTCACCATGCCGCCGTACTCTTCGCCGAGCTTGTCGCGCATGAAGTAGCACTTGAGCCAGGCTTCGACGTCGCGCGAGGCTTCGTCCGCACGGCGCTCGTTGGCCGAACAGTGCAGGCCGAGTTCTTCCCAGATCGCCGTGTTCGAACGGTTGCGGCTGCGCTTTTCGTCGTCGGCCTGCTGCATCGCGCGGGCGCGCGGCGACAGCGCCGTGTTGAGCTCGACGCCATGCGGCGCTTCCGGGTTGTACTTGCGGCCTTGCAGGATCGCGTAGATCGCGCGGTGCGTCAGCAGGTCGGGATAGCGGCGAATCGGACTCGTAAAGTGCGCGTACGCCTCATACGCGAGGCCGAAGTGACCGATGTTGTCCGGGCTGTAGACAGCCTGTTGCATCGAGCGCAGCAACATGGTCTGCAGCATCTGCGCGTCGGGCCGGTCGCGAATGTGCGCCATCAACGCCGCGTAGTCGCTCGCGTGCGGCGAGTCGCCGCCACCGAGCGTGAGGCCCATGCCGCGCAAGAAGGTGCGCAGGTTCTCGAGCTTTTCGGCGGTCGGTCCGGCGTGCACACGGTACAGACCCGCGTGCTTGTTGCGCTTCATGAAGTCGGCTGCGCAGACGTTGGCCGCCAGCATGCACTCTTCGATCAGCTTGTGCGCGTCGTTGCGGGTGCGCGGGATAATCTGCTCGATCTTGCCCTGCGCATTGCAGACGATGTAGGTCTCGGTGGTGTCGAAGTCGATCGCGCCGCGTTTTTGCCGGGCCGCGAACAGCGACTTGTACACGCCATACAGATTCTGCAGTTGCGGCAGCAAGGCTGCGCGGCGGGTGGCTTCCGGGCCCTTGGTGTTTTTCAGCACCGCGGCGACTTCGGTATAGGTCAGACGCGCCGCCGAGTGCATCACGCCCGGATAGAACTGGTACGCCTTGATTTCGCCGCGCGCCGTGATCACCATGTCGCACACCAGTACGCAACGGTCGACGTGCGGGTTCAGCGAGCACAGGCCGTTCGAAAGCTTCTCCGGCAGCATCGGAATCACGCGGCGCGGGAAATAGACCGAGGTGCTGCGCTCGATCGCATCGACGTCGAGGCCGCTCTTCGGATGCACATAGTGCGAAACGTCGGCAATCGCCACGATCAGGCGGAAGCCCTCGCCCTTGCCGACGGCGACCGGCTCGCAGTACACCGCATCGTCGAAGTCGCGGGCGTCTTCGCCGTCGATGGTGACCAGCGGCACGTCGCGCAGATCGACGCGATGGCGAATATCCGCGGGACGCACTTCATCCGGCAGCCTGGCGGCGTCGTCGAGCGCGGCCTGGCTGAACTCGTGCGGCACGCCGTACTTGCGCACGGCGATTTCGATTTCCATGCCCGGATCGTCGATATCGCCCAGCACTTCCACCACGCGGCCAAGCGGCTGCGAATGGCGGCTCGGGAAATCCGTCAGCTCGACCACCACCACCTGGCCGACCTTGGCCTTCTTGGTGTTCTGCGTGATCAGAATGTCGTGGCCAATGCGCTTGTCTTCGGGAGCGACGATCAGCGCGCCGTTCTCGTTGAGCAGGCGGCCGATGACACGCTTGTTGGCGCGATCCGTGACTTCGACGATATGGCCTTCGGGCCGGCCGCGCCGGTCGTAGCCGACGATCCGCGCGAGCACGCGGTCGTTGTGCATGACTTTCTGCATCTCGCCGGTGGGCAGGAACAGATCGTCCTGGCCGTCGTCGCGCACGAGAAAACCGTAGCCGTCACGGTGGCCCTGAACCCGGCCGCCGACGAAATTGGAGGGATGCGTAAGCTGGTAGAGATTGCGCTGATCGAGCCGGATCTGGCCGTCGCGCTCCATGGCCGCGAGACGCTTGAAAAACCCCTCGCGCTCCTGGCGCTTGATCGACAATGCTTCGGCGATGTCGTTCGCAGCAAGCGGTGCTTCACTCGTGCGGAGCACGCCGAGGATTTCCTCGCGGCTCGGAATCGGGTACGGATATTTGCTCAAGGGCTTGTCGATGATTTTTTCTCGTTGCATGGACGTCGGTCGGCGTTATGACGCGGCTCTGTTGCACCTGCGATTGACTGCTCGGGTCTGGCTCGTTCAAGGCTGAGTCCGACGGGCTTGTGCACCGTGCCAACGAACTACTGCGAGGCATTCTAACACCCGTATTGCGCGCCAAGCGGCGCGTCAATACTCGCTCGTGGGCGCAATCCGCCCTCGTCCGGCGGGTTTCTCAAAATGCTTGACAGGCCCGAATCTGTCGCTATAATGGCGGTCTCTGTTCTACAGACACCTGCCCAGGTGGCGAAATTGGTAGACGCACTAGGTTCAGGTCCTAGCGGTGGCAACACTGTGGAGGTTCGAGTCCTCTCTTGGGCACCAGATTCAAAAGCAAAGCCGCTTCCGAGCGGCTTTGCTTTTTGTGTGAGGCCCTGCTGTTCGTTTGAACTTGCTTCGAGTGAAAACCGCGGGGTATCGGCAGGACGGGTAGTCGGTATCGAACGCGCTTCGATACGTGAAGATCCGAACGGTTGAATGAAGCGAATGTTGAAACCCCATTGACACGCTGAATCTTCCCGTTAAAATGGCTGTCTAGTTTGAAAACGTGCCCAGGTGGCGGAATTGGTAGACGCACTAGGTTCAGGTCCTAGCGGTGGCAACACCGTGGAGGTTCGAGTCCTCTCCTGGGCACCATTAACGGATCCAAGCTGATCCATGAAGTTCCAGAAGCACCCCGAAGAAGCCCGCCACTGCGGGCTTTTTTGTTTTCTGACGTCCACCGCCCCCCCTAGCCGGCCTCTTTCTCTTCGTCGCGCACACCGGAGTGAAGAGTTGGCACTTCCGTTACAGCTTCGCCGGGAAGCAACAGCGCATCTCGTTCAGCACATATCCTGCGATATCCCTCCAACGCGCTCGCGAACTGACGGGGTTAGCTCGGACTCAGATTACAAGCGGTGTCGACCCATCGATACGACGGTCTCATGGAAAAGAGGACCGGATCGGTGACGATACGTTTCGCTCCGCAACGGAACTTTGGTTCACTGGAAAGAGGGACGCCGGTCGAGCTGGTTCGAGCCAATTTCCAGGATCGCAGAGGTAGGCGCCGAGAAATAAGATGCAGCGCTCATTGTCGCGTCGGTCTGAGCGCGTCATCCCGGAATATCGACTGCTGTCATCCCGTTGACCAGTGATCCCGACACCAGAATCGAGTGCCCGCCAAACATCTCACCGTCATCGTGCCAAAGCTCGAATTTTCCCTCCGGATAAGCAGTTATAGATCGGAGACCCATTCGGCCGATGAAGTCCTCACGAGAAACTGGCAATTCCCGCTCACCGAGCCAGTTGCTGTTCTTATTTTCCAGCAATTTGTCTGCAGCATAGTCACTTGCTTTGGCTGCCCAGCGCGCCACGTCCGCTAATAATCCCTTCGCAGTTCGCAGCGAATCCGACACGTCACCGTTTTCGTCAACGATGGCTGCGATATCTACCTGCCGACCAAGCCAATCGGTTTTTCCCGTGAACCACCCTGTCGATCTGTTCAGCGATAACGTGCCCAGCACAGAATCTTTAATTTCCACCGGCTTCCTGTATTCAGACAGGATCGCTTCAAGCTCCTCGTCGCCCGGACGCTCAAGCAACGCTATCAAGAGCGCTCGTGCATCACCGAAGGGACTTTGTTCGCAAAGCTTGCCCCGAAAAGCAATAACAGATTCCGCCTGGATAGCCGCTCGCCAATCCTTCAATTCGGCGTCCGTGACCTGCCTGGTTACTGACAACGGGGTTCGCTGAACAGGGGTATCCGGTAGCCGCCAGGCAATCAGTCTCACGTACAGTGACCAACAAGTTTCTGGTGGTATTTTGCCGCCACCTGGCCCACTGGTACCGACGACGCCGTAGATCGTGGTAGCAGGCAGCCTTTCAAATGCAAGAAGCAACTCTTTCCGCTTCCCGGCAGCGATGTCGAATTGGTTAGATGCCATGCTCTCTCCACACGGACGGCTAGCAGGCCGGCGGTCGTTAGACTTAGGTGAATCAGCCCCCTTACTCCAGCCCCTCCGGCACCCCTGTTCCGCCACGCATCTTGCTGATCCTCCAGCGATCCATATTTACGTGCTCGAATTTGAACTCGTAATTCAAAGTCGAGTCCACGATGAGCAGGAACACGCCACGTTCCTTTCCGAGCGCAGCCATCAATTCGCGTCCTTCCCTGGTGGCTGAATGGAAGAAATCCTTGTGCTGCAACACATCGAATATTTCTGCCCCGGAAGCATGCACGTATGAGGCTTTCGCTTCGACAACACCCTCGCGCAGTGAGACTCTCATATACGCATTCCGCCAATCAGGTTCAACCTCTTTCACAAGCTTCACCAGCGCTTTTACGAGGCCGACAGCAAATGGAGTCGCAGCATCCGAAATCATGAATGTTTTCCTTCAGGCAGGTATGGCAGACATTGGGACCCGGTGTTGACAAGGGACGTTTGCAGGCCAGGACATCATACTTTCGTTGTGGATGTTTTACGGAGCCCGTCGAATGAACGTGTCTGCAGTTACCCGACTTCCGCCGCGGTTACCCGCGCCCGCCCACTCCACGAACCTCGTATCTTAAACGCGAAACAGCCGATCGACATTTACTGTCGCCGGCCGACAAAAACATACAACACCCGAGACTCCACTCATAAAAGTTGCAATGTATGCGTGACCGCGTTGCTCGTCGGGTGCAGAGTGACCATGAGCGCCCCCGTCAAGCCTTCCGGACGCAATCGAGCGATTCCCGCAGTTAAAATCCCGGATATTTCTCCCAGATCTGTTGTACGAAATGATTATTGAGTGAACTGTCGCTCATGTCCCATTCGCGATATCGATACAGATCCCCTGCAAGCTCCGCAATAACAGGTCGAAGTTCCAACCCATCAAGCCAATGTGACGGAATCGCGGTCACGCCAAGCATCGCTCCGAGCAGGTTACCGGTGATTGAACCGGTTGAATCGCTGTCGCCGTCGTGATTCACAGCCAGGATGATGCCATCGCGAAAGTCTTTCGCTACCAAAGCACAGTAGACAGAAATAGCCAGCGCTTCCTCTGCAACCCAGCCCTCCCCGAGCTCGGCAATCGCAGCGTCGCGTGGCAACGCCGACTTCGCGAGGCGCTCGGCTGCTTCTATAGCATGAAGTGTTTCATCATGCTGAGCTTTCCCGATCAGAATCTGCTTCGCGATTTCCAACGCCCCTTGCAGATTCTGGCCTTGAACAAGCGCGTGGACCATAGCTGCCAGGCATCCACCTGTTAACGAGCCTGTGGGATGACCATGCGTTAGCGCCGCAAGCTCAGTGCCGAGGTCGAAAACCTCCATCCCTGACATGTTCTGCGAACCAAACAGTCCTACGGGCGCCACTCTCATTACGCCACCGCATCCTTTGCTGCTGTTTTTCGCGGGCTGTCCCAGCGATTCAGTTTCACGCAACGCGGAAAGGCATGTGTTTCCCGGCGCGCGCCGATGATGGAGTTCAGGCTGTCGGAAGAGCCAACCCATCTCGCCGGTTTCGATCATTATCCTGTTGGTGGGCTTGAATCCCTGTGTGAGCAGCCAGCGAAGATAGGCATGTGATGTGACGCCGGAATACGTCGAGACTCCCTTCAGGCAACCGCGGACCCATGCACGCAATAGACCTTCGGCCGTGAAGAGCGTCATCTGCGTGTCGTCCGTGATTGCGCCGATACGGCCATAGGCGCACACGTATTCGGTAATCCCGTCAGGACCGAAGCGGCGCACGATCTCATCTCTCGACATGAATTCCACTGGCGCACCCAGCGCATCGCCTACCGCGCCGCCAAGAAGGCAGCCTTCGAAACGCTCACGTGCCGGTAAGTCGCGCGCCGGGTATCGTGCCCCCTGCATATGTGCTGTGTGTCCTGTCATGCTTGCCCTCCCCGTTCTCCCGTTGCGCTGCGTGCATGTCGCGGGCGGTCGGACACGAGCATATTCCACACGCGGATAGATACCCAACGACCCTGCATTTGCATTGACAACGACGCTTCACGCCGAAGTCGATTCACCCGAGCCTCTTCGTGACAGGTGTGCTCAGCAACCTCCCTCATCATTTCTCCGTGCGACGGGAGTTTGCCTTCGGTGACTGGAAGGCTAACGTGCACCGGACGATGCGATGCGCGTCGTGGTCACTCGCGGCTAGCTGGTGATGTTTTCGCGTATCGAACTGGAGTCGGTCGGCTCCCAGCACCCGCCACTGCCGTGATACGTTTCTGCGTGTAACCAGAACTTCTCATCGCAATGAAGGCAGCGAAAATGGTACTCGACGATGTCGTCCCATCCGGCGCCCTTCGCGAGTTTGTCAAACGGGACGGAGACCATAGGGCTGTCGGGAATCATCTCTACGAGCGTTTTATCCGCAATGTTCTCCGCTGCGACCTGTATCGCTTTGCGTAGCTCGCGAGGATGTCTGATTGCATACCGAACGCAAAGGTCCTCACATCGAGCACATGCCACAGAAGCCTTCGTCACCGATTTTGGCGGGCAAGGTTGGTTGATACCAGCAAAGGCGCTGAACGGAAGCGGGCCAATCAGCGTTTGTCGTTGCCCGTTTGCTGCTCATGGCAGGTTCTCCGTTTTTCGGTGCTCGATGCTGTTCATTACAATGCAAACAATGGATGCCCATCGTGCGCTTACATGCATCCGCGCGCTGGAAATTCCTTGACGTTCACCGCGTTCATAACGGCCCCAAACGACTCGTCCTGAGTCCTGGTGGCGCGCCTTGGGTAGCAGCGCCCAGGTGGAAAAGCTTTGCGATCTTCCTCAGGTTTCAGGTTGCCCGTCAACGCTCCAGTACTGCCACGGTTCCACCTGGGTCCCGTGATCGTAGTCGCCAAGCGCTGCAAGCTGGCCATTCGGATGAAAGTCTTTCCAGGGGCCATGCTCCACACCATGCTCGTAAGTACCTTCAGAAGCAATCACCCCGTTCTCATGGTACGCGACAAACAAACCATGTCTGATCCACCTGTTTCCATCCTGCGCCAGGTATCTGGCGTAGCGATATCTCAACGCACCGTCCTCATAGCAGATTTCGGCAATCTCCAGATCAGCCATTCGTACTCCCTCCGCGAATTGCCTTCGGGCGATCCACATGCATCAATCGCGGGCTTGAACCACCGTGTGTGACAAGCCAGGCGCGACTGGCTGCCGGTAGCTCATGCTAACGTGCCAACCATCAAGGCATACTGAAATTCGCGCTACTTTCCGGCAACCCGATTTTTGTAAAACGCCTGGTACTTCTTGTCTTCGCCCTGAAAGCAACGCCCTTTCGATATCTGCTTTGCTTCATCAAACCATTTCATGGCGTTTTCATTGTCGCCCATTTCGAAATAGATCGTTGCCGTCACAAAGCGGGGACCATCCTGATAGGGTTTTACGGTTCCGGATGCGAAGAGCTCATTCATCAAGGCGATGGCGTTCTGGAAATGCCCCGTATCGCGGTAAATCTTTGCCAAGGTATGCGTGAAGCTCTTGCTAACGTCCCAGCCAAACTTTGGCTCCGGCAACGTTTTCCAGGCAGCTTCCGCATCCTGGATTGCCCCGGACTTGTCCCCCGATTCGAGTTTGCCTTTCGCCTGGATAAACAGGGTGTCAATTTCATTACGAACGGTTGTATTGAGATCTTCCACTTCTGATTCCCTCCACTCTAGAGGCGGCAAATATCTCTCGCCAGGTTGCGCACCGAGAGATCGACCAATTCTGTGCAGGCATCGACGATCGGCAAGCCCGTCCATGCAAGCGAGTTCAAGGCGTACGCTCGCTGATCCGACGCGAGCACGCTGGTTTTGCTAATTGAAGTCACGATATGTGATCAGGCTGATTTCATGTTGATGCCTATGCCAAACGATCGAACACGCCCATCGCTCGTGCCTCCGATAAATCTGGCAAGAACACTTCAAACGCAAACAGGATCGCCACCATCGAGCGCAAAGCACTCCGACGCACTGACTGTTCCGGGCTCGTAAGCTCCATCAGCGCCCCAGCGTAGCCATGCGGCAACGCACGTCGGATAGCGCGCAGCGAATAGACATACTGAAGTAAAGCATGATTCAGGACATTAACGGGTTTCGCCTCGACGACGCTTGCACACCTGCGAAGCGACATGAAACATGCCGCTTTAAGCGGCCTCTCCGAAAGCGGACTCTAGCAGATTCCGATTGTTCCCATTCCGAGCGCTCAAAAATGTAGTGGTGTTGAGCGAGTGCCTCCACGCGCTTTGGAACCGTGACATTGCTTGGCCTGGCCTTAACGCCGAACACGGCATTTCGGTGTCACAGATCGAACGTGACCTGGAACGAGGCTCGCTTTCGCGAAGCGGCGGTAGCGCGCGATTATCAGGCTGTATCATTTGCATACCGCATTGCCGCCAACGCGGCAGTTCATTCAACCGGCGCCGTAGAGTGCGGCAAAGAGGGCAGACCTTAACGTGCCACCAGAGTCAGGGGAGCTAGCGTATGGGGTGGGGAAAGCTTTACGAGGTGAGTGAGAGCACCAGTCAGTTGCTAGGCGCGTGCCGGTCGAAAGCAGAGTGGTATGAAGCGATAAACACACTGGGTATCGAGAACGCACCACAACTCGACGCCGAGGACTCGATACGCTTTTGGGCATCGAAGCTTCACAGCATCGACCACCCTGCAGCAAAGTTCTTCGTCGGCGATCTTCATGCGGAGTACGATGAATTCGATGATCCGAACGTTTGCTTCGTCGGTAGCGAGTCGGCGAAGGCGTTTCTCTCGCAGCTCGAGAAACTCGGCAAACAGTTCTTCGTCGACCTTTTTCCGCATGATGGGCCGTATGGTGCTGGGGACTCCTGGCTGTACGATCCGCTGTGCGCCTTTTTGCGCGAGACCTGTTCGCGGGGCAACGCGGTCATGATTATTTGGGAAAACTAGATACCCGCTACCCGTAAAATCCGGCGGGGCCGTTCGCCGCCATGAATTCGAGTTCAGGCTGCTGCGAGGACATCTCCACTCCAGGATAGCGAACGACGGACCGGCTGGTACGATCAGATCACCGAGGCACGATTCAGATCATAGAGATCAATACCCTTTTCCTCGAGTCGTGCCTCCAGATGCTCCGGCCCGTAGCTCTGGGCATAGGCACTCTCCGCTTTCGACACCGGTACCGCGAGCAGCCATGCCACCCGCCGGTCTCCGATCAGCGTGGACTTGAGCTGCTCTGCCCAGAGGAAAGGGTGAGCAAAATAGATATCGCTCAATGTCACTGAAGCGTTGTACATCGAAACCACATCCGGAAAGATGATTCCCGGGGCACAAAACCATCCCGAATTGACGACACAAAATGCGGCAGTGGCGAGAACATTGGCAAATCCAGGAAATGCCGAGCCACAGGCGCCAACCAGCTCAACGCGTGCGTCAAATTCTCTCCCCTTAAACATCAACGGATGATCGGACAGCCCGATGGTCGCGTATGCGGTAACCCCATCTTGCGGCCGATTTGCCGCCTCAAGAATATATACGCTGCTCTTTCCGTCCTCATCCCAGAATCGAGAAATCGGCGGTTTTTCCACGCCCATAGCCAAAGCCGTGTGCCCGGCAAGCTCCTTCTACTGGCTGCTAACAACTGGCATCTCATTGACCTCGTTTATGGCTAGAAATCATGACTCGCGTGATAAGGTGACCTACACGAACAGACTCGCTCGCCGGAGAGATCAGCTCGACCGGAGTTCGCGTACCCCTCGCCCCAGTCTCCGGCGAAGCAGCGTTCGCAGCGTTGCGCCGTCTGCGTAGCCCACTTCGGCGGCAATCGAATCGAGATCCATCGAGCTTGTTTCGATAAGATGCCTGGCACGTTCGACCCGCCGATCCTGAAAGTAGGACAACGGAGATTGGCCGAGCACGGCTTCGGCACGCCTTTGCAGCGTCCTCGGACTCGTTGCGAGTTCATCAGCCGCCTCTTGCAGCGAAAACCCCGTGGCCAGATTCGCGCGTGTCCATCGCTCGAATCGTTCGATGAGCGGATCGCTATGCGCGAGGTGATCGGGAATAATGTAGGGCGCCTGAGATACACGCCCGTCGACCAGCATGTATCGCGCCACTAGCGAGGCCAACTCCGGGCTCGCTTGCCGAATCAACCAGAGCACGAGATCCAGATGCCCCATCGCCGCGCCGGCGGTGACGAACGGTCCCGAAGGGACGAGCATGCGGTCCCTGTCGAGGCGAACCTCGGGGTAGCGGCTGCGGAATAGCGGGCTGAGCCACCACGTCGTCGTCGCCTCCTGTCCGTCGAGCACACCCGATTCGGCGAGGAGGAAGGTGCCGATGCAAGCGGCGGCGATTCGGGCGCCTTGTCGTTGCCAATGGCGCAGTTGCACGCCGGCATTCCGTACGGCGGGACGTTCGAGACACGCCACCAGAACCTCGGGCGTTCCAGCACTGATCGCAGGCACCACGATCCAGTCAGGCAGCGCCATGGTGCTCGCCTTTTTCGCGGCGACGCTCATGCCAAGCGCCGTCTTGATCCGGGTTCGCAGACCGACCAGTTCAACGTCGAATGGCGCAGGCTCGCCGGGACGCGCAACCGCAGACAGCCCGTTCGCCATCCTGAGGGCGTCGAGCACCACGGCCATGCCCGTATCGAACACGCCGTCCAGACAAAACACAGAGATGCGCATGGCGTAAATGATGCGAAAAATGTCATTTGCGATGCTACTGCCACGGACGGTTTAAGTCTATGCTGCGCGACAGAATACCTTCAATGCAGGAGCAGGCAATGTCTGAAGCAGCAGCGAGAAAAGATATCAACGGCGCGCATCCGCTCGACCAGGTCGTATGGAACGCGCTTAGCGGCAAACAGCGTCGCTTTGCACTCGGGGATGAGCGTGCGCTTCGGTTTCCGGCCGCCGTCGCGCCCTTTGCAGCCATGGCCGATGTCGGTCCGGCATCGTTCGAAGCCTTGCGTGGGCTGATCGAGGCGCAGGGTCCGGCGGCCCTGGTCACCCCGGGCGAGATCCTGCCCCCGGCTGGGTTCTCTGTGATCAGGCGTGCGACGCTGCTGCAAATGATCTGGCAAGGCACGCTCGACCCAGCAAGCGCATGGGAGCACGTCAGGCTCGCCGAGGGCGATGTGCCGGAGATGATCGCCCTGACCACCGCGACGCAGCCTGGCCCGTTCGGTCCGCGCACCATCGAACTCGGCGATTATCTTGGCGCGCGCAGACAGGGCCGGCTGGCCGCAATGGCGGGCGAGCGCATGAGGCTCGATGGATATACCGAAATCAGTGCGGTCTGCGTGGATGCCGCTTTTCGGGGGCAAGGCCACGCGGGCGGACTGATGAAGCTGCTGATCGCGGCCATCCGCGCGCGCGGCGAGACGCCGTTCCTGCACGTTCTCACATCGAACCACTCTGCCATCGCGCTCTACCGGGCATTGGGCTTTGTCGAACGCCGTGAGCTGCATCTCACGGTGCTCGACGGGGCGAAAGCCTAGCCGGCGCTTGTGCGAAGACACACTCCCGCCGCTACCGGCCTTGCGCGCCTTGAGGTCCACCGCCAGTGCGCGCCAGCGCCGCCGCCGGCGTCACCCCACCCGCACCCGGCACAGTCCGCGCCGCCCACGCCGTCGCCAGCAGTTTGAAGGTCGATACCGAGCCGGCCACCGCAAGCAGGATGGGGATCAGAAAATCGTGACTCACACGTGTGAACTCGAGGATCAGCACCACCGCGGTAAGCGGCATCTGCATCGATGCGGCCAGAAACGCCGCCGCGCCGACAATCGCGAACGCACCCGGGGACGTGCCCGGCCAGATCATGTTCCATATGCCGCCGAGCACGATCGCGAGTAGCGCGCCGTTCGCGAGCCCCGGCGTCAGCAGGCCGCCTTCGGCGCCTGCACGCAGGCTGCCCGTCGTGATTGCAACCTTGAGCACCAGCAGCACCGCCGCCAGTCCGATCGTCAGGTCGCTGTTGAACGAGAGCCCTGCCGGCCCCTTGCCATTGCCGAGCAACTGCGGAAATTCGATCGCCAGCACGCCGATGATGGCGAAGTTCAGCAGCGCCAGAACCGGCAGCCGCCAGTCCTGCGGCGCCTGCGCCCGGGCGCGCGCGGTCAGTTGCGTGAAACCCCACGCCGCCAGCCCGAAAATCGGACCGCACAGCGCCGACCAGACAACGAGCGGCGTGCTCAGCAACAGTTGCGGGACCGAGTACTGATGCTCGTTGCCCAGACCGAGCCACGCCACCACCGCGGCGATCGCCGAAGTCGCCACGGCCGGCACCAGCGCTGCCCAGCCGAAGGTTCCGAGCAGCACTTCGAGCACGAACACCGCGCCGCCCAGCGGCACGTTGTAGACCGCGGCAAGGCCCGCGCCGGCGCCGCATGCCACCATGATCCGGCTCTCGGCGAGCGTCAGCCCGGCGCGATGCGACAGCCAGCCCGCCCAGACCGAACCGATCTCGCGCGGCGCCACCTCGCGGCCGAGCGGCGAGCCCAGCGCGACGGTCACGATCTGCAGCAATGCATGGACGATGGTGCTGAGCACCGGCATCCGCGGGTCGTCCGACTTGACCGCTTTCTTGATGCTGACGAGCGGACGTCCGTAGCGATACAGCGCCCACCAGCCGAGCCCCGCGACGAGCCCGCAGACCATCAGCACCAGTACGCGCCGCTGTGGATCTGCACCGCTTACGCCTTCGAGAAAGCTCTCGCTGCTGATGACATGGTCGACGCTGTAGCCAAACGCAATGTGCTGGATCCAGTGGAGCAGCAACGCCAGCAGCATGCCGCCGAGCCCAGCGCCGATACCGGTCAGAATCGTGACGGCGACGAATACGGCAAGCGGGCTGCGCGCCTGTTCCGGACGAGCCGCCGGCTCGCGTGAGGTGGGTCTGGCGGACGAGGCGAGCGGCATAATGAGTGACGAGGTAGAGACGCAGATGTCGAGATCACGCCATCCTATTGCGCACGGCAGCATGAGGCAAATTGATTTTTATACTCGACTAATGCGGTGACCGCATATATTGACGCCTTGACGTGACTCGCTGCCCGATCCTTACGGCTTGAACCAACTTACATAGTGCACATCCACCCGCCTGTTTTCCCCGACTGCCGATCATGGACGCGGCCTATCTCGTTGACCAGCCAGCGAAAAAGCCAATCGCCTCCCCTGCCGGCAATAAAATTACACCAGGCAAACAATAAAACAACAAGCCGACTTAAACATTACAAAATACCAACATTCAAAGCCTATAACCCGCCCGGATGACACCCGCGCTTAGGGACATGTACTAAGAAAGCGCACTTCAAGCATGCAGATGCTTAACGGTCGGCGTACACTCCGTCGAAGCCCGCACCACGGGGCGCGCGGGTCGAAGAGCGGCCCGCCGTAAGGCACGGGTTGTTCGGAGACTTGGAGAAAAAACACATGAGCTGGACTCGGGAACAGAGAAACGTCACCATCGCCGCCTATCTCGGGTGGACACTCGACGCATTCGATTTCTTTCTAATGGTGTTCGTATTGAAAGATATCGCGGCCGAATTCAATACGAAGATTCCTGCTGTCGCATTCGGGATTACCTTGACGCTGGCCATGCGCCCCGTCGGGGCGCTGATTTTCGGACGTCTGGCCGACAAATTCGGCCGCCGGCCGACACTGATGGTCAACATCGCCTGTTATTCGCTGCTTGAACTGCTGTCCGGCTTCTCGCCCAATCTCACCACCCTGCTCGTGCTGCGCGCGCTGTTCGGCATCGCGATGGGCGGCGAATGGGGCGTCGGTTCCGCCCTGACGATGGAAACCGTGCCCACGCGCGCACGCGGCTTCGTCTCCGGGCTGTTGCAAGCCGGCTATCCGAGCGGCTATCTGCTTGCCTCGGTGGTATTCGGCGTGCTGTACCAGTACATCGGCTGGCGCGGCATGTTCTTCATCGGCGTGATTCCCGCACTGCTCGTGCTGTATGTGCGTGCAAACGTGCCGGAATCCCCGGCATGGAAAGCGATGGAGAAAAAGGTCCGGCCGGGCCTGCTCGCCACGCTCAAGCAGAACTGGGTGCTCTCGGTCTACGCCATCATCCTGATGACCGCGTTCAACTTCTTCTCGCACGGCACCCAGGATCTGTATCCGACCTTCCTGCGCGAGCAGCATCACTTCGACCCGCATACCGTCTCGCTGATCACGATCACGCTAAACATCGGCGCAATTGTCGGCGGCCTGTTCTTCGGTTCGATGTCGGAGAAGATCGGCCGCAAGCGCGCCATATTCATCGCTGCGTTGATTGCGCTGCCGGTGCTGCCGCTGTGGGCGTTCTCGGGTAGCGCACCCCTGCTCGCGCTCGGCGCGTTCCTGATGCAGATCTCGGTGCAAGGCGCATGGGGTGTGATCCCGGTCCACCTGAACGAAATCTCGCCCGACGAAATCCGTGCAACCTTCCCGGGCCTCGTGTACCAGCTCGGCAATCTGCTCGCAGCGGTCAACGCGACGATGCAGGCGTCGTTCGCCGTCGCCAACGGCAACAACTACGCGCTGGCGATGGCCGTGGTCGCGGGCACCGTGGCTGTTGTGATTGCGGTACTGATTTTGTTTAGCCGTGAACGCCGCGGCATAGATATGACACAATCTGCCAAAGAGGTCGCCGAGGTTTAACGTCGGCGGCATCAAGCAGGTACGCAGTAAACGAAACACACTTATAGGCGGCCCCAGGCCGCCACGCCAGGCAGTAACGCGAGGCCGTTCCGATTTCGATCGGAACGGCCTTTTTTATTCGGCGCCCGAAACAATTGACGCACCGCAGCGGTGCCTTTTTAGAGGAGTCCGTCCACACAGAGCCCTTGCCCGATGATCCAGATCCTTCTTATCCTGAAAAAAACGCGCGTTTCAAATGCGCATTTGAATCGCTTGTTTGCGGCCGGGCAACCGGCATTGGGAGACGCAACATGGCAGTTCGTACGACAGGCCGGCATACCGGCGACACGAAGTCCCGCATCCTCGACGCCGCAGAAACGCTATTCATCGAATGCGGCTATGAGGCCATGTCGCTGCGCCAGATCACCTCGCGTGCCGAGGTCAATCTCGCAGCGGTCAACTATCACTTCGGCAGCAAGGAAGCGCTGATTCACGCGATGCTCGCGCGCCGCCTCGACCATCTCAATCTGGAGCGGGTCAAGCTGCTCGAACGCTTCGACGCCATGCTTGGCGCGCGTCTCACGTGCGAACACGTGCTGGGCGCGATGTTCATTCCGGCGTTGCGCCTCTCGCGCGATCCGAAGGTGGGCGGCAAAGCGTTCCTGCGCCTGCTCGGGCGTGCCTACACCGATCCGTCGGCGTTCATTCGCGACTTTCTGAACGGGCACTACGCCTCGGTGGCGGAGCGGTTCTTCGCGGCTTTCCAGCGCGCGCTGCCGCATCTGCCGCGCGACGAACTCGGCTGGCGCCTGCACTTTGCCATCGGCGCGCTCTCAGGCGTGCTGGCCGGCACGGACACCGACAGCCTGATCACCGAGTTCTCACAGGGCAAGTCGATGAACGATCTGCAACTGATCGCGCGGCTCGCGTCGCTGATGGTGGCCGCACTCAAGGCGCCGCTGCCTGACGCAAACCAGTTGGCTGCCTTCGCGGCGGTGCTGGGCGACGCCGCCGACGGCGCTTCGGACAGCCACGACGGTCTGTGCGACCACCTGTCGGCCACACCGGCAGAAGCCGGGGCAGACATCTCGTCGCAGGAGTCAGAGGCGCGCCTCAGTGGCCTGAATAACGGTCTGGGCGGCGCTCTGAAGAGCGACCTGATAGGCGGCCTCAGCGGCGACCCGAGCGCTCCATTACGGCACGTCGTCCACGGCGCGGTCTGAGCCGGACGCGCCTGGGGCGGTCTAGAGGCCGCCGCCCCGGCGCCGCGCCGCCGCGGTGCAGTTGGCACCGCTCGTGCTGTCAAACATATCGATGCGAGCCTTCCGCATCCCGCGGATGCGTCCGCACGCCCTATTGAAGCTGGAAGGAGACGTCATGTCGTGGTTCTTGTTAGTGCTTGTCGTTGCTGCCGCGGCGCTCGTCTATCTTCAGGCCCGCGCCCCATGGTGGCTTGCCTTTATGGTTCTCTGGGTCGCAGCCGCGCATCTGGGCGGCGCCGCGGGGCCGCTCGCCAGCGCCGTACTCGCGGTCGTGTTCGTACTGCCGGCGCTCGTGCTCACGGTGAAGCCGCTGCGGCGCGCGTGGCTCGCCAGACCGGTGCTCGATATTTTTCGCCGGATCCTGCCGGAGATGTCGCCCACCGAGCGCGACGCGATCGAAGCCGGCACGGTCTGGTGGGATGCCGCATTGTTCTCCGGACGCCCGCACTGGGACACCCTGCTCGGTCACGGCCCCGCCACGCTCACGGCCGAAGAACAGTCGTTCCTCGAGGTCGAATGCAAGGAGCTGTGCGACCTCGCCAACGACTGGGAAACCACCGCCGTCTGGCAGGATCTCTCGCCGCAAACCTGGCAGTACATCAAGGAGCGCGGCTTCCTCGGCATGATCATTCCGAAGCAGTACGGCGGCAAACAGTTCTCCGCGTATGCGCATTCGCAGGTCATCATGAAGCTGGCGACGCGCTGCTCGGCGGCCGCGGTCTCGGTGATGGTGCCGAACTCGCTCGGCCCCGCTGAACTGCTGATGCATTACGGTACCGAAGCGCAGAAGAACTACTATCTGCCGCGTCTCGCGAGCGGCGTCGAGATTCCCTGCTTCGCCTTGACGAGCCCGTATGCAGGTTCGGACGCGGCGGCGATTCCCGATCTCGGCATCGTCTGCAAGGGGACCTTCGAAGGGCGCGAGACGCTCGGCTTTCGCGTGACCTGGGACAAGCGCTATATCACGCTCGGACCGATCGCGACCGTGCTCGGCCTCGCCTTTCGCGCGCTCGATCCGGAGCATCTGCTCGGCGCCGCCGACGAACCCGGCATTACCTGTGCGCTGATTCCGACCAATCACCCGGGCGTCAACATCGGCCGCCGCCACTGGCCGCTCAATGCGGTATTCCAGAACGGCCCGAACTCCGGCAAGGACGTGTTCATTCCGCTCGACTGGGTGATCGGCGGACGCGCGCAAGTCGGCAACGGCTGGCGCATGCTGATGGAATGTCTCGCCGCCGGCCGGGCGATCTCGCTGCCGTCGTCGAATGTCGGCATGGCGAAGATCGCGGTGCGCGGCACCGGCGCGTATGCCGCGGTACGGCGCCAGTTCCGTACCGCGGTCGGCAAGTTCGAAGGCGTGCAGGAAGCGCTCGGCCGCATGGGCGGCAACCTGTATGTGATGGACGCGGCGCGGCGCCTGTCCGCGCATGCGGTCGACCTTGGCGAAAAACCCTCGGTGATCTCGGCGATCGCGAAATATCACATTACCGAGCGCGCCCGCAAGGTCATCAACGACGGCATGGATGTGGCCGCCGGCAAGGGCATCTGCATGGGGCCCGCGAACTTCCTCGCGCGCGCCTATCAGCAGGTGCCGATTGCCATTACGGTGGAAGGCGCGAACATTCTGACGCGCTGCCTGATCATCTTCGGCCAGGGCGCGCTTCGTTGCCATCCATACGTGCTGAAGGAAATGGCCGCGACACGCGAAGCCGACCACAACCAGGCGCTGCGCGATTTCGACGCCGCATTCTTCGGACATATCAGCTTCACGCTGTCGAACCTGATGCGCAGTTTCGTCTACGGCATCACCGCCGGCGCATTCATCAGCAAGCCGCAGCGCGCCTATGCGCCGCTGGTTCCTTACTATCGCGCGGCCACCCGCATTGCCACCGTGTTCGCCCTGCTCGCCGACGTCTCGATGTTCGTGCTCGGCGGCGACCTGAAGCGGCGCGAGCGCATTTCCGGCCGCCTGGGCGATGTGCTGTCGCAGCTCTATCTGATTTCGGCCACGCTCAAGCGTTTCGAAGACGAAGGTCGTCAGGAAAGCGATCTGCCGCTCGTGCGCTGGGGTGTCGAGGATGCGCTGCACCAAGCGCAGGAGGCGATCGACGGCGTCCTCGCCAACTATCCGAACCGGCTTGCCGCCAACCTGGTACGGCTGCTGGCGTTCCCGTTCGGCCTGCCGCATCGCCCACCTTCCGACAGCCTCGGCAGCGCGATCGCCGAACTCATGCAAACGCCGGGGGCGGCGCGCGAGCGGCTGGTGTCCGACTCGTATGTGCCGCATCCCGATATCGACCCGCTTGGCTATGGCGAACTGCTGTTCGCGCTCACTCCGCGCATCAATGCCATCGACCAGAAGCTGCGCGAGGCGGTCGGACAAGGGCTGCTCACGCCGATGCCGCAAAGCCTCGCGCAGCTCGCCGAGTGGACCGCGCA
Organism: Paraburkholderia sp. SSBN10T; assembly: GCF_056619545.1. Lineage (NCBI taxonomy): Bacteria > Pseudomonadati > Pseudomonadota > Betaproteobacteria > Burkholderiales > Burkholderiaceae > Paraburkholderia > Paraburkholderia sp. SSBN10T. Next base: position 23,667 of record NZ_JBWQQI010000026.1, on the reverse strand, counting down.
GGCGCAGCAGCAAGGCCTGATCGACGCGGACGAACAGCAGGTGCTCGACGACTATGCACGCTACGGCGCCGAGGTGGTGAAGGTGGACGACTTCGCGCCGGACTTCGGCATGCTCGAAGACTTGCAGCGGCGCAAGGAGGCGCTCGAAAAAGCGATGCAGCTTGCCGCCTGAGCATCGCGCCGTGCAAACTGACGCCATCCCGACTGGCCAGCGGAGCAACAGAAGATGAACGACACCTACCTGAACTTCGTCAACTCGCCTTTCGGTGCGCGCCTTGCGCGTTCGATCGGCCTGCCGAAGCCCGAGGTATTGCGGCGCTATCGCGCGGATCAGCCGGAGTTCGACGGGCTCGTCGCCGTCGGCGCAGGACGCGAACCGCATCTGCTCGAGAGCCTCGCCGGCGTGATCGCGCGCACCGGCTTCATCAGCGTCGCGCATGAAAGCGCCGGGTTGTGGGTGCCGCTGGCCGCCCGCCACGGCCTGATGACCGGCCGCTTCGAGCCTGCCGAAGCGGGGCCCCACGGACGGCTCGCCGCGCTGATCTTCGATGCCAGCGGGATCGGCGACAGCACCCAGCTCGATACGCTGTTTGCCTTCTTCCACGAGACGCTGCGCTCGCTCGGCAAATGCGGCCGGATCGTCGTGCTGGGGCGGCCGCCCGAAGCCTGCGCAAGTTCGCGGCAATGGACCGCGCAGCGCGCGCTCGAAGGCCTCACGCGCTCGCTCGGCAAGGAAGCGCGGCGCGGCATCGCGGCGAACCTCGTCTACATTGCGCAAGGCGCCGAGCACGACGCCGAAGCGACGTTGCGCTTTTTTCTGTCGCCGCGCTCGGCCTATGTGTCGGGTCAGGTGGTGCGCATCGCCGCCTCTGTGGACACCGCTACGGGCGTGAACACGGCTGAAGCGGTCGATGCCGTCGCCGGCGGCGCTGCAACTGCCGCCGCACCTGAAACCGCTGCCGCCTTCGACTGGACCCAGCCGCTCGCCGGCAAGCGCGCGCTCGTGACCGGTGCGGCGCGCGGCATCGGCGCGGCGATCGCGAGCGCGCTCGCCGCCGACGGCGCGCATGTGATCGGCATCGATATCCCGTCCGCCAAAGACGCGCTCGACGCGACCCTCCGCCCGCTCGGCGGCACCGCCCTCGCCTTCGATATCGCCGCGGCCGAAACGCCCGCGCAGATCGCCGCCGCGCTCGACGAACTCGGCGTCGACATCGTCGTGCACAACGCCGGCATCACCAAAGACAAGACCATCGCCCGAATGACCGAGGCCGCCTGGCATAGCGTGATCGACATCAATCTGTCGGCCCAGGAACGTCTCGACGACGCGCTGCTCGCAGCCGGCACGCTGCGCGACGGCGGCCGCATCGTCTGCGTGTCGTCGATCAGCGGCATTGCCGGCAACCTTGGCCAGACCAACTACGCGACCTCGAAAGCCGGTGTGATCGGACGGGTGCAGAGCATGGCTGCGCCGCTTGGCGAACGGCGCATCACGATCAATGCGGTCGCACCGGGCTTCATCGAAACCCAGATGACCGCGAAAATCCCGCTGGCGATCCGCGAAGCCGGCCGCCGCATGAACGCGATGAGCCAGGGCGGCCAACCGGCGGACGTCGCCCAGACCATCGCGTGGCTCGCCCATCCCGGTTCCGCGGGCGTCACCGGCCAGGTGGTGCGGGTCTGCGGTCAAAGCCTGATCGGAGCATGAGCATGCGAGAGCCCTCCGGCATCGGTCATGCCTACGGCGCGGCACGTCCGAAAACGGTGGTGCTCGAACAGTTGCCGGCGCCGGCCAAACTGTACGCGCGCGCCTTGTCCGGCGTGCTCAAGCGCGGCCGCCCTGCGCAGTTGCCCGCGTTGCGGCTGGTGCGCCCCGCCGCGCCGCTCGAACCGGCGGCGATCGAACGCTATGCGCGTGTGTGCGGCTTTATCCCCGAGCACGGTGTGCCGCTGACCTTTCCGCATCTGCTCGCCTTTCCGCTGCATCTGCTGATGCTGACCGATCCGGTCTTCCCCTGGCCCGCGCTCGGTCTCGTGCATCTGGCCAATCACGTGCGCCTCAGACGGCCGCTCGCGTACAACGAGATACTGCGCGTCGAAGTCGAGTTTGGCGCCCTGCTGCGGCACGACAAGGGGCAGGCCTTCGTGCTGCACACGCGCCTCTATCGTCGCGGCGAAGCCGTTTGGGACGGCGACAGCGTTTATCTGAAACGCGGCGTGGCGGCCACAGGCGATGCGCTCGCCGCGCTCGAGATCGAACGCGCAGCGCTGCAGCGCGTCGCGCGCTGGCAGCTCCCCGCGCAACTCGGGCGCGATTATGCGCTGGCCTCCGGCGACTACAACCCGATCCACCTGACGATGCTGTCGGCGAGGGCGTTCGGTTTTCCGCGCGCGATCGCGCACGGCATGTGGACGCTCGCGCGCAGCGCGGCCGCACTGCAACCGCCCAAGCCGCTTGCCGAAGCGCTCGTCAGCGCCGAATTCAAGCTGCCCATGCTGCTGCCGGGCGACGCCTCGCTGTGGACCACCCTGCCGGCGACGGCAGCCGCTGCGGTAGCAGCGACCACGACGCGCGAACTGGAAGTGCGCGACGCGGGCGGAGACAAACCGCATTTGCGCGGCCGTTTTCAATGGACCACGCTATGAACGGGCGCCCCGTCATGAGGTATCGTGCGCCTCCCATCACGGAGCAGCGGAGCGCGAACCGCAACGCCGCCACCGCTCAATTTGCCTCACCCTGAAAGGAGTCACGCATGTCCCACCCGCCTGCCGCTGTACGGCGCGTCGCCATCGTCGGCGGCAACCGGATTCCGTTTGCGCGTTCGAATACGGCCTACGCGAGCGCCTCGAATCAGGACATGCTGACCTTCACGCTGCAGGGGTTGATCGACCGCTTCAACCTGCACGGCGAGCGCCTCGGCGAAGTGGCGGCCGGTGCCGTCATCAAGCATTCGCGCGACTTCAACCTGACGCGCGAGTCGCTGCTCTCGACCACGCTCGCCAGGGAGACGCCCGCCTACGACGTGCAGCAGGCCTGCGGCACCGGTCTCGAAGCCGCCATTCTGGTCGCCAACAAGATCGCGCTCGGCCAGATCGAGGCCGGTATCGCCGGCGGCGTCGATACCACTTCGGACGCGCCGATCGCCGTCAACGAGCGGATGCGCCAGATCCTGCTCGAAGCGAATCGCGGCAAGAGCACGGCCCAACGGGTCGGCGCGCTGACCAGGCTGCGGCCCGGCATGTTTTTCAAACCGCTGTTGCCGCGCAACGGCGAGCCGCGCACAGGCCTCTCGATGGGCGAACACTGCGAACTGATGGCCAAGCGCTGGGCGATTTCGCGCGAGGCTCAGGACGTACTGGCCTACGACAGTCATCGCAAGCTCGCCGACGCTTACACCCGTGGCTTCCTCAACGACCTGATGACGCCCTACAAGGGGCTCGCCCGCGACAACAATCTGCGCGCGGACCTGACGCTGGAGAAGCTCGCGGGCCTGAAGCCGGTGTTCGACCGCGACGCCGGCACGCTCACCGCCGGCAACTCGACGCCGCTCACCGACGGCGCCTCGGCCGTGCTGCTCGCGAGCGATGCCTGGGCGGCCGCGCGTGGCCTGCCGGTGCTCGCGTACCTGAGCTGGTCGGAGACCGCCGCAGTCGACTATTTCGACAAGAAGGAAGGCCTGCTGATGGCGCCCGCCTACGCCGTGCCGCGCATGCTGGCGCGCGCCGGATTGAGCCTGCAGGACTTCGATCTCTATGAAATTCACGAGGCGTTTGCCGCCCAGGTGCTGTGTACGCTCACGGCATGGCAGGACGACGAGTATTGCCGCACACAACTGGGTTTGTCCGGACCGCTCGGCGCCATCGATCGTGCGAAACTGAACGTCAACGGCGGTTCGCTTGCGACCGGCCATCCGTTTGCCGCAACCGGCGGGCGGATCGTCGCGGGGCTCGCGAAAATGCTCGCGCAGCTCGACAAACCGGCCGGCACGGCACGCGGCCTGATTTCGATCTGCGCGGCGGGCGGCCAGGGAGTCGCGGCGATTCTCGAACGTTAGCCGTCAGGCCCGTCGCTTTGCTGTCGCACAACGCCAATAGCATCGCCGCACATCAACACACAACAGATACAAACGAAGCGTTGCGCTTCAGGAGACATGCCATGAACCAGCCCACCCAATCGCCGCCGACGCCAGCCGTCGCAACCCAGGCGACGCCGCCCGCGCCGGACACCGACGGTATCTGGTACGCCTCCTATCCCGCGGATGTGCCGCACGAGATCGACGTGCACCAGTACGAGTCGATCGTGCAGTTTTTCGACGAATGCACCACGCAGTTTCGCGAGCGCGTCGCCTATGTGAGCGTCGGCGCCAGCCTCACCTATGGCGAACTGGCGCGCAAGGCCACGGCCTTCGCGGCGTGGCTGCAGGGCATCGGCGTGAAGCCGGGTGAGCGCGTCGCGATCATGCTGCCCAACACCTTTCAGTATCCGGTCGCGCTGTTCGGAATCCTGAAAGCCGGCGCCGTGGTGGTCAACGTGAACCCGCTGTATACGGTGCGCGAACTCGCACACCAGTTGAAGGACAGCGGCGCGCAGACCATCATCGTGTTCGAGAACTTCGCGAAGACGGTCGAGGAAGCGTTGCCGGGCACCCGCGTGCAGAACGTGGTCGTCACCGGCCTCGGCGACCTGCTCGCCGACGGGCTGAACCTGAAGGGACGGCTGCTGAACTTTATGTTGCGGCACGTGAAAAAGATGGTGCCGAAATACAACCTGCCGCAAGCCGTGCGCCTGCTCCAGGCACTTGCCATCGGCTATACGCGGCCGCTCACGCCGGTGCGCCTCACGCATGGCGACATCGCCTTCCTGCAATACACGGGTGGCACCACCGGCGTCGCCAAGGGTGCGATGCTCACGCACCGGAACATCATCGCCAACCTGCTGCAGGCGAAGGTCTGGTCGCAGGGACAGTTGAGCGGCGACATCGAAACCGTGCTCACGCCGCTGCCGCTCTATCACATCTATTCGCTGACCGTGAACGCGCTGATCTTCATGGGACTCGGCGGGCGCAACATCCTGATCGCCAATCCACGCGACATGAAGCGCGTGATGATGATCATCCGTCACGAGAAGTTCACCGGCATCACCGCGGTCAACACGCTCTACAACGCGTTCCTCGAAAACGAGGAGTTCAGGAAGCGCGACTTCTCGAATCTGAAACTCGCGATGGCGGGCGGCATGGCCACCCAAAAGGCCGTCGCCGAACGCTTCAAGGCGGTCACCGGCCGGCCGATCATCGAGGGCTATGGGCTGACCGAATGCTCGCCGATCGTCTCGATGAATCCGGTGGACCTGAAGAACCTGCGCGATTGCGAAGGCTCGATCGGCCTGCCCGCGCCCTCCACCCAGGTGCGCTTCAGGAAGGATGACGGCAGTTGGGCCAACATCGGCGAAGCGGGCGAATTGTGCGTCAAGGGTCCGCAGGTGATGAAGGGCTACTGGAACCGCCCCGACGAAACCGCCAAGGTGTTCGACGAGGACGGCTGGCTCGCGACCGGCGATATCGGCGTGATGGATTCGCGCGGCTTCATACGTCTGATCGATCGCAAGAAAGACATGATTCTCGTCTCGGGCTTCAACGTCTATCCGAACGAGATCGAAGACGTGATCGCCATGCACCCCGATGTGCGCGAAGTGGCGGCCATCGGCATTCCCGATCCCGCGCAGGGCGAGCGCGTCAAGGTGTTCGTCGTCTCGCGCAATCCGGCGCTGACGGCCGAGCAGGTCATCGAATATTGCCGCAAGAACCTGACCGGCTACAAGGTGCCGAAGGTGGTGGAGTTCCGCAGCGAGCTGCCGCAGACCAATGTCGGCAAGATCTTGCGACGGGCGCTGCGCGACGAGGAACTCGCCAGGCAAACGCGTGCCTGAGCGTACGCGCGCCGGGTCTGGCGTGGACGCGCCCCGCCAGGCACGTGAGTTCGCCCGCCATTACCGGCGTAGCAGTTCTAACGGACGTGGATAGCCGGACCCGGCGCGTCGACCAGCGCGGCAGGTCCGATCAGAAATGCAACCGGCGTGCCCTGTTCTGTGCGCCACGCGCGCCGGTGCTCGACCATGCGCGCCGAGGCCGAGTGCAGCGCCAGTTCGCCGAGCACGAAGTAATCGGAAGCGCGCGTGACGCCGATCACGAGCCCCGGCGCCGCGGCAAGTCTCGGCGCCAGCGTCGCGTACCAGAGCGTGCCGATGTCGTCGCCGGTTTCGAAGACCGGTATCGCGCGGCGCGCCGCGAAGCCGGACAACGCGCGGCCTGCCCCAAAACTTGCATCCACCACGGCCAGCGTATAGTGCGTGCAGGCGGCATGCGCGAGCCTCGGCCAGACGCCGCCTGCCGCCGAAAGCCATGCACCGGTCATCACGAAACTGCGTCTGTCCATTGTCCGGCTCCTGCCCGATTCAGTCGAACATCCACTACGCTCAAGCCAGTCATCGCACTGCCGCCTCGCCCCCGCGCTTTAACCCGGCGCATCAGGTATAACCCCGCCAGTGACGCCATGCCGCCGGCCACACGCCCTGTTTGCCAGGCGAAAGAATGCCGGCTGGATCGAGTGCGTCCTTGATCGTCTCCGACAGCCGCAGCAAGGCGCCGTCGTTGAAACTGTACTGCGCGGCCGCAAAGTCCATATAGGCAAGATGCGCACGATATTCGCCATAACCGGCCGCCCGCGCATCGCTCATCAGCGCGCGCACGAGATCGCCGGCCCGATCGGCTTGCGCGGGGTCGTCGCGAATGAAGATCGCCGCAAAAATATGGTGGAGATGACGCACGCCCGCCGTGAAGCCGCCGTAGTAATCGAAACCGTATTCGGCCGCACGGGCCTTCACCATCGTGTACTGGCGCATCGCATCGCGCCCGGTCGCAGGACACAGCGGCGAGAAATCCACGTGAGCGCCCGCGCCGCCGAGCCAGTCGAGCATCCGGAATGCGCTCATCGCCGGAATCCCGGTGAGGTTGCGATCGCCGCCCGCGGAGGGTTGCGCGTCGCCGCTATAGCGGCTCGCCAGCAACCTCGCCTGCGGCACCTGCGAGAACGCGCGCTGCACGATCGCGTAGCGCGCGTCGATCAACTCCGGCGTGCCGTACAACGCAAAATGCAGATTCCAGCGGCCGATCTGCAATTGCTCGAGCATCGCCGCAAGCGCGCGTTCGGGCATCGGCCCCGTGCCTGAGTACCACTGCGCCCGCGGCGCAATGCCGGCGGCGCGACGCAGCCCGCCTTCGATCACCGCATGATTGCGGATCGTTTCGTCGAGCCTCAGCGGCCTCAGGATATCGACAATCGTTTCGAGGTCCTGTTCATGGCGAAACTGGATTTCGCCAAGCAGACAGGCCGGCGGCGCGGGCATCAGCCACACCCCCATCTTGGTGACCACACCGTAGTTGGACTGCATGAACATCGCATCGAACGACGGGCCGTAACCGGGCTGGTAGAGCTGCCATGCAGTACCGATATCGATCGCGCCCATCCCTGTGCGCACGACCTCGCCGTTGGCGAGCATGACTTCCATGCCGCACTGGGTCGCGGCGTGGTCGCCATAGGACGTGTAGCCGAAGCCGCGCTCGAGCGTGTTGCCGATCACGCTACCCCAGCCGGCCGCCGGCGGGTCGACCCAGAGCCGATGGCCGTTGCTGCGCAGATAGGCATACAGGTCGAAGTAAGTGACGCCGGGCTCGACGAGTGCGTATGCCAGGGTTTCGTTGACCTCGATAATGCGATTCATGCGCTGCAGGTCGAGGACCACGGACCCTGTGAGCCGCGGCGCGGCTCCGCCATAGGCGAAGTTGCGGCCGGTCGAGACGGTCCACAGCGGAATGCGGTAGTGATTGGCGATGCGCAGGATCGCGCGAATCTGCTCGACCGAATCCGGCCGCAGCGCGGCGGACGCGGCAAACGCCGCGGCCTGACCGGGCGCGAACGGATCGCGGTACGACGCCAGTTCCGCTGCGGACGACACGACATGCGGCTCACCGACCACAGCGCGCCACTCGGCGAGCGCCCGGTCGAACTGCGCTTCTGCAAGATTCGGCGGCAAGATGCGTGTCAAGGCGCCTCCTTCAGTGACGTCCAGCCGGCGCGGGCCGCCGGCCAATCGCAGCAGGCTGGCCAGGGCCTGTTCACGCTAATAGCGGGCTCGCGCTGGCCCTAGCGGTGCATCGTATTCCCGCCGCCCCAGCCGCCATGCATGCCGCCCGTGCCGTGCCAAGTGCCGCCGCCGTGCCAGCCGCCCGGACGGGCTCCCACGCCGAACCCTGGGTGGCCGAAACGAACCTGGCCCATCGGATGATGGTGATGAAACCGGTCGATGAAAATAAACGATCCACCGACTCCGACCGTCACGACCCCACCCCAATACCATGGATCGTAGTACGGATAGACGGGAGCCGGATACACCGCCACCGCCGTATCGCCGCCTTCCACCATCTGCCAGCTACCGTCCGGCTGCTGGCACGCGAGCCCTGTGATCTGCTGCATCGTGCCGTCGATCTCGGCCTGACCCACGATCGTCTGGCACGGCGGTGCTGCATAGGTTGCGCCGTCCACCGTGGACTGCGCCGCCACCGGCGCTGCGCACGCCAGACACAGAGATAGCGCCGCACAGCCTGCTTCGATATTACGCATGATCTTGCCCTGCCCCGACGCTCCGGTGTAGCAGCCGCACCCGCGGCCGGCGCCGTGAAGACCTCGTCGCTTTGCCTCGCATCCGCCCACGCGACCGCCTGCGCGAAGCGGCAAAAACGTGAACCTGCATTGAGTAAACGAAGCGCGGCGTGGCGCTATTCCGAGGGCGGGATACCAGCGTGGCGGCTCTGCGTTACATCATGTTTCAGCGCGTGCCGGGCGAGGCGCGAAGAAGCGCCAGACAGGCGCCAGGCGGGTAAAAGCCAGATACAAATCAGGCGCAACCGTCACCCCCTCTATTCCCACAACTGCGGTTTGCCGCCCAGCGCGCTGCACACGTCGAGCGCGATCGAACGCAGCTTGCTCTCCGAAATCGGCCCGGATAGCGCATACCCCATGCGATCGCTGACCCAGTAGAAGGTGCGCCGGTTACCGTCGCGAAACAGGCGAAACGCGGTCTCGTCGCGCGGAATGCCCGTTACGTACAGCGTGAGCCGCGCGCCGGACGGGTTCTCGTACATGAACTGCGCCGCCGGCCCCGCTTCGCCCGGCAACAGCCGGCCGCCCACCAGCGAATAACCGTACTCCTGCAGAGACGGCACGGAGAGCGGTCGGTTGAGCCGCTTCGACAACCAATTGATCAGATGTTCTTCTTCGCTCGCCGCGACTTCGACCGGATGGCGCCGCTCGGGCGTATAGACGGCATAGGCGACGTCGGCACTTCTGGCGAAGCTCATCGGGTCGTTGCCGCCGGCGCCCGACAGCCGCGACGCGAGCGGCCCGAGTGCGAGCGCGAGGCCGGCGCCGGCGGCCAGCCAGCAGGCAGCGAGACCGGCACGACGCCACCAGGGCGGCGGCGTGCGCAGCACGATAAAGGACGCCCCGTTGGCCCCGCTCCGCGCAGGCGTGCCGCATAGCGCCTGCAAGGCCGCTTTCTGCGCGCGCCAGGCGGCGACCCGGGCCGCCGCCTGTGGATCGCGCTCGAGATGTTCGAGCACGGCGGCGCGCGTCCCATCCGGCAATTCGTCGTCGATGAACGCCGACAAGGCGCGCAAGTCGGACGGATCGAGCGAGTCACGCATGACGGGATCGTGGTCGTGGTAGCTCATCACGGATTTCTCACTACTTTCAACGGTGCGGGCTGGCGCGTCGGGCCTTCGGTCAGCAGCACGCGCATCTGCTCACGGGCGCGCGACAGGCGCGACATGATCGTGCCGAGCGGCACGCCGAGCGCGATCGATGCCTCCTGATACGTCAACTCCTCGACGCACACGAGCAGCAGCACTTCCCGCTGCTCGAGCGGCAAACAATAGAGTGCGCGCTGCAAGTCGCGCAGCAGCAGTCCGTCGACTTCGCCGTGCGGCGCCTCGAGCGTGTGCCAAGGCGCGCTTTCGTCATCGACGGCGATTTCGCGCCGCACGCGCAACTGATCGATGTAGAGATGACGCAGGATCGTCAGCAGCCACGCGCGCAGATTGCTGTTCGGGCGGAATGCGGCCCAGCGCGCCAGCGCGCGCTCCGCGGTGTCCTGCACCAGATCGTCGGCCCATGCGGCATCGCCCGTCAGCGCGCGCGCATAGCGGCGCAACTGCGGGAGCCACGAAATCACTTCCGCTTCGAAATTCACGCGGCGAACGGCGCGCGCGGGCGGTCAATAACCGCCGCTGCCGCCGCTCGAACTGGAGCCGCTGCTACTGGTACCGCTGCCGGATGCACCCGCGCCGCCGGGCACGCTGCAGCCGCTCGCGCCGAGCGACGCCAGCGCGAGCGCCAGAAGCACGCACGAGGTCGAAAACAGACGGGGGAGTTTCATTTGTTGTCTCCTGATGACGCCAGGCCTGGCCGGATCGCCGGTGCGCCGAATCGTGGGATCGCCGCGCAGCAGGTGAAGCTGGCCGCGACGGCCGGCGTGTCCGGGGCCTGGCGCGCGGCCGCCCGGGCGCGGGCAACGCCGCATCGAGGCGCCGTGAAATACGCCGCCATGCAAGGTTAACGACGCGGGCCGCATTTTTATTCCGTCAGCTTACATCTATCCGCCGGTGGCGCGCAGCGCTTCTTCCGCAGACCGTGGCGCGGCGTCCGGCCAGCCTTCTCCCGCCAGACTTCCGCCAGATTCGTAACTCAACGTTACGGGGACCAGTTATCAGATGCTTCTCAACGCGCAAGCCGTTATAGTGGACGCAGATCGCTCACGCCGCGCGCTTTGTCCTGAAAAGGGTAGAATCGCGGCGAGCAACTGTCCTTCTTACTTGACTTGTCCATGGCATCCGCAGAATCGCATCCGCAAAACGACTTCATGAACGCAGCGCGCAAAGAACGAAAGCGCGTCGAAATCTATCTTGTCAACGGCATTCGCCTGACAGGGTGCATCGAGTCGTTCGATCAGTACCTCGTGATGCTGCGCACGCCGGTAGGCTTGCAAGGCATCTACAAGCGCGCCATCTCGACGATCCAGCTCGATACCGGCACGCGTCCTGCACCACGTACCGGCCGCCCGTCGCACGGCGAACATACGACGCGTGGGCCGCACGGCTCGCGCGAACCGCGTGAGCACCGCGAGCCGCGTGAACCGCGCGAATCGTATGGCGCCCCGCCGTCGGCCGAACGTACGCCCTCGTCCGAGCGCGCGCCGTCGGATGGCCCGGTGGTCGTCACGCGCCGGCGCCGCCTGTTCGGTACCGGCAACGGCAATGGCGACGGTAACGGCAGCAGCGGTAACGAGTAAGCCGGACAGCGGCGGGCTAATCCACCGGATCGCCTAGCCGCTGCAGGATCTGCTCGATGCGCACCCCCTGCTGGTGCGTCAGTTCATACCCACATTTGATCGCAAGCACGCGGCGGCGCCAGTAACCGGCGTTCAGCATGCGCACCATCGGTTGGCGTGTCGCCCAGTCGAGATGTTCCAGTTCCGCCTCCACGACGTGTGACGCATTGAAGCGTTGCGCCCGCTGCGACCCTTTCGATTCCATAGCTGCGCCACCTCGTCAGTGCGCCGCCCGGATGCGGCCGGTGCCGGCCGTCTCCCGCGACACACCCAAGACGAGCCATCGCCCGGTAATTTCAAGGATTTTTGTGGCGCCACGTGGCTTCGCGCGGCGCGAACCCAGGCACACACCTGGCCAAACGGCCAGGTGGCCTGTGGCCGCGGGATTGCGCTATCCTGACTGCTCGATACCCGATGTGGAGCACGACATGTCCAAGCCGAAGCACAACGCGCCGTCCCCCGTTGAAACGGCCGAAGACCGGCTCGACGAGGCCCTCGACGAAACCTTCCCCGCCAGCGACCCGATCGCCGTGGCCCCGGACGAACGGCCTCATCATCCCCAGAAACCGCATACCTCCGACAAAGAAAAGAAGCACCGCTAGCGGCGACGTCTGAGCGGCACGCCGGGCGCCAGCGCCACCTGCGTCAACGGCGCAGCGGTACGCGCCGTTCCGCCCGGCGTGCGCCTCTGCAAGCGTCTGCCTCGCAACCCACCGCCCCTGCCCGCTCCCGCCAAGAAGGAACGACAGCATGCCCAGCAACACCGCTACCCCCGCGCGTTTCCTGCGCGAACGCGACGGGCGAGAAGCCCGCGTCACCAACGTCGAACTGTTCTTCGACCTGATCTACGCATTCGCCGTCACGCAGCTTTCACACCGCCTGTTTCATAACCTGAGCGCGTACGGCGCGCTGGAGACGCTGGTGCTCTGGTTTGCGGTGTGGCTCGGCTGGCAGTACACCTGCTGGGTCACCAACTGGTTCGATCCGGACAGGATCCAGGTCCGTCTGCTGCTGTTCGCGGTGATGCTGACCGGCATGGTGATGGCCGCCAGCCTGCCGCTTGCGTACGGTGAGCGCGGCCTCGTGTTTGCGATCAGCTACGTGACGATTCAGGTCGGCCGCAGTCTTGTGGTGCTGTTTTTTCTGGGCCACCACCATGCGCTGACCGCCAACTTCAGGCGTATCTGCGGCTGGCTGACGATCTCGGGCGTCTTGTGGATCGCGGGCGGCGTGCTCGACGGCTTGCCGCGCCTCGCGTGCTGGAGCGCGGCGGTACTGTGCGAGTACATCTCGCCGATGTTCGGCTTTCCGTTGCCGGTGCTCGGCCGCTCGAGCGGCGCCGACTGGCGCACCACCGAGGGCGGGCACATTGCCGAGCGCTGTCAGGCGTTTGTGATTCTCGCCCTCGGCGAATCGGTGCTGGTGACAGGCGGCACGCTCTCGGATCTGAATGCATGGAGCGCGCCTTCCATCATCGCGTTTCTGGTGTGTTTTGCCGGCAGCGTGGCGATGTGGTGGGTCTATTTCGACACCAGCAGCAGCGCCGGCAGCCGCGCCATCGCACGCTCGGCCGAACCGGGCCTGATGGCGGCGTACTTCCACTATGTGCACGTGATCCTGATTGCCGGCGTGATCGTCTCGGCCGCCGCCGACGACCTCGTGATCCTGCATCCGCCGCAACGCATCGACTGGCCGACCGCGTGGCTGCTGCTCGGCGGACCGGCCATCTACATCGCGGGTAACGGCTTGTACAAGCGGGTCGTGTATGGCTGGTTTCCGCTCTCGCACTGGGTCGGGCTGGCGCTGCTCGCGCTCGTTGCGCCGTTCGCGTTCCATACCGATCTGTTGATGACGGGCGGCCTCACCACCGTTGTGATGATCGTGGTGGCCACCTGGGAAAGCGTCTCGCGCCGTGGTTCGCCTCGGACCGGCCAGGCCGAAGAAGAACCGCTTGGCGCGGAATAACGGCGACCACCTGTGCGGACACCGCCCGCACCTTGAGGCGAGGCGGGCAAGCAGCCCTCTCGGCGGGCCTCATATGCCCCGCCAGAAGCAACAAAACCCCGCGCGGCGAACCGGGCGAGGTCGTGTCGGGTGCTTGCCGGGCGGCGCCGCTCCTGTGCGCCGGCGGCCGCCTAGTGCGTGTTCGGCAGGCCGCTATCCAACTGGCGCTGCAGTTCCTGCACCTGACGCTGCGCTTCACGCAACTGCGCCTGGGCGGCAGTCTTCTGCTGCGCCAGCGCCGTGGCTTCCGCGCGCGTCTGCGCCTGCTGGCTGTTGACGATGCTCTGTTGCTGATGCGCGACGTCGAGGTCGGCCTGCAGACGGTTGGCGCGGTCCTGCGACAAGGCGATCATCCGTTCCGTGAAGGCTTTTTGCGCCTCGAGCCGGGTACGACGAATCTCGATGTCCGACAACTGCAGCGTCTGGCGGACAAAGTCCTTGTAGATCATCTCGGCGCGCGTCTCGTCCCCGGTCTTGATGACCCGCCAGAAAGTCTTCTGCTGGAACAGCGCGACGTAGTACGTCATTTCCTTAGCGTAGAACAGCATGCTCGCCCCGTAGCTGCCGTTGTACGTGGTACGCAGTTCCGTCAGATCCGACCCCCGGATCATCTGTTGCAGTTCCGCGACGTTCCCGGCCGCGGATTGCTTCGCCTCGTCGGGCGTCAGTGCCGTAGCCTGTCCCGGCTGGCCCTGCGTCGTCGAGGGTAAGGCAGTCGTCGCAGCGGGTTGCGAGACGACGGCGGTGCTTGCCCCGTTATCCGGCAGAGTCTGCGCCTCAACGCCCTGCACGGTCCCCAGCACGATCAGAACGCCCAAGGCAATCTGTCGAAGTTTCGACTTGTGGTCCATGTAAATCCTGCTTGAACAGTATTTGTTTTAGTACGTCTGTCTCATTATTACTCACTTTCGCGGGTTTCGGGCTCTTCGTCGAAAATTTGATACTTACGCATTTTCTCCCATAACACCTTGCGGCTGATGCCCAACGTACCCGCCGTATCCTGGCGGCGCCAACCGTTTGCGTCAAGGGCGGCGAGCACCCGGCTGCGCTCCGCCATGTCCCATTTGCTGCGGTCCACCAGGACTTCCGCGGCGCTCTCGGCGGGCACCGGCTGATTGCTGCGAGCAAGCGCCAGCAGGCGATGCAGACGGGCCGCGTCCCACGCGCCGATCTGGCGCACGGTCACGCCGATCCGCTCGGCGAGGTTGCGCAGCTCGCGCACGTTGCCGGGGAAATAGGTATCCGCCACGGCGTCGGCCAGCCAGTATGGGATGTCAGGCAAGGCGGCAAGACGTTCCGGGCCGACCACCGAGGCGATGAAGGCCTTGAAGATGGCGATCTTGTCGACCGCGCCGCGCTCTTCGAGCGAAGGGATTTTCAGCTCGATCACTGCAAGCCGGTAGTAAAGATCGGCGCGGAACGTACCGTCCTTGACGAGTTGCGGCAGGTGCTTGTTGGTCGCCGCGACCAGCCGGAAGTCGAGCTTGACGGGCGTGGCCGAGCCGATCCGCGTGACCGCGCTGTCCTCCAGCACACGCAGCAGTTTGACCTGCTGGTAGAGCGGCAGGTCGCCGATTTCGTCGAGGAACAGCGTGCCGCCGTCGGCTTGCTCGAAGTAGCCTTTGTGGGCCACCACCGCGCCGGTAAACGAGCCCTTGGAGTGTCCGAAGAAGAGCGACTCGAACAGGCCGTCGGGAATCGCGCCGCAGTTCACCGGCACGAACGGCCCTTGCCCATAGCGACGGTGCTTCTCGTGCAGCAGTTGGGCGATGCGCTCCTTGCCGACGCCGGTCTCGCCATGCACCAGCACGCTCGTGTCGCAGTCGGCGAAGGTGTCGACTTCGTGCAGCAGCGCCTGCATGCATTCCGAGTTGGCGACCAGCGCGCTCGACTCGAGCGTCTGCGCCGTGTGAGCGCGCAACTGCAGGACCAGCTTGGTGACCATGCCGCGCAACTCGGCGCAGGTGAAGTCGAGCGGCAGGATATGCGAATACTCGGCCGGATACATGGCCGGATCGTGGTCGCGCGGCGCGGCGCCGACCCACACGACCGGCATGCCGTGGGCGGCTTGCCAGTCGCGCAGGATCAACGCGCCGCTGTCGATCACCGAGACGCTGATGATGGCGAGCGACGGCCGCAGCGCGGTGCGCTCGGGGGAGATGGCGATATCGTCGGCGCGGATCACCTCGACGTCGAAGCTCGCCATGCAGCGCGCGACCCGGTCGACGATGTCGGCCTTGCCTTCCCAGACGTAGATATCGAGTTCGTCGATTTTGGCGGTGGTTCTCATTGGCGAAGAATCAGTAAACCAGTTGGGCCTGACCGCAGGCGAGTCCGAGGTCGTGGACCGTGCTCACGCCGATCTGGACACCCAGCAGTTGCAACAAGGGCACGAGGAGCGCATCGAGGGAAGTCAGGATGGGGCTTAACAGCGCGACCACCCCACTGAGCAACGGCGCCACCAGACCGCTGACATCGGCCCCGGCGACGCTCGCATGGATCGAGGTGGACATGGCGCTCGCCAGTTGAGTCAGCAAGCCCGCGGTTGCCGCACCGACAGCATTGGTGTTGGTGGACTGATAGGCGGTGCTGCTATTGGGCACGCCGTTGAACACCATCGTAGTCGGGGCCGCCTGCAGGCTGAGATTCAGACCCGAAGGCGACGAGGTGCCGACCGACACGTTGATCAGCGAATACCCCAGCGCACTCACATTCGTCACTTGCGCCGGCTGGTTGCACGTGGTCGCCGTGGTCGTGTTCGTAAAGTTATTGGACGCATCGGCGCCGACGCACAGCGCCGCGATGCCGGTGGTCGCGACAATCGTGCTCTGACTGGTGGCCTTTTGCGTCGTGCACTGGGTGCTCTGCAAATAGGCCGTCCCATCGCCCGCCTCGATATAGATCGGCAAATTCAGCAGGCTGATGCTGACGAGGTCGGGAAGCCCCAGGTAAGACAAACCCAGACTCTGATTGACGAGGCTCACGTTCAGATAGACCTGCACCTGCGCCGAATGCGCACTCGTGCGCCACGTGCCGTTCGGGTACTGCCCTGCTTCACCCACCGCGATCACCGGCGGCTGGATGATCTTCGCCTGCGCCGTCACGCTCGCCAGCGGGCTCAGATTGAGCGCTGCGCCGAGATTGAAGGCGCTCTGCCCCTGGGCGATCTCAGCGGCCACCAGCAGCACATCGAGCAGGTTGACGGTGGCACTGGCAGCCGCTTGCGGATCGTCGAGCGCCACCGCCAGCAAACCGTTACCGGTCGAGCTGTAGCCGAGCGCGACATTCAGGCCGGGCGGAATCGCCGCTTCAATCGTGCCCAGATCGGTAACGGCGGTGACGCCCAGCGTCGTACTCTGGCCCGCGGCGGTGATCATCGCTGAAACGAGGTTTTTGACCGAAATATTGGTGGACAGCAACTGGCTCACCGAACCGACGCCGATCGCGGCTGCCAGATCGCCGAGCTTGATCTGGGTAGTCGCCAGCCCCTGATAAGACAGCACGCTCAGATTCAGGCTGCTGCCGAACAGGCCGTTCAATAAACCGTTGACGAGTCCCCCCGACAGGGTCGCTAACGACGTAGTCAGCGAGAACGAGCGAATATTGGTGGCTTCCGCCGTGCCGACGGCTTGGACCACGCGCGCCGGTCCCATGAAAAAATAAGGCACCGTCTCGCTGACCGTAACCTGCACCGCATTCAACGGCGCCCCGCTAGTCGAAAAGTAGGATTGGCCGGCGTTGGCCGACGGATCCCAGCGCCCGCACACCACCGTCACGGTGGCGCTGTTCGACAGGCCGTTGCCGCTCGACGCATTGTTCTGTGCCGAGGTCGTCGCCGACGCGCATCCGCCGCCGTTGCTGATGGTTTGCGCCCCCGCCGACGCCGCCAGATCGGCGGTACGCTGCATCTCCCGGCGAGCGAAATACAGATTGCCGATATCGATCGCCCCCAGCGCCGCCACCGCGATCCCGAGGCAAAGCGCGGCCATCACCATGGTCACGCCGCGCTGCCGGCGCAACGGCGCGCAGCCTGCGCGGCCCGAGCGACGGCGCAGGCGCGCAAGGCGCAGCATCGCAGAACGAGATGGTTCGCAGACCGACATATCAGTTCTGTGGCGCGAGGCCGCCCTGTGAGCCGCCACTGGTCGACTGACCAATCGACGAGCCGTAGAAATCGGGAATCTTCGAGTTGAACGACTCCAGATAACGCTGGTACGCGAGGTTCGCTTCTGCGCCGAGCATCGGCCGCGCGGGTGCGGCGGCCGTATTGTCGCGCTGAAGCGCGCGCCACTGGTTCGTGGCGTGGTCGATCTCGCTGTTCGGCACCGGCTGCTGCGCGGCTGCGGTCTGCGCACGAGCCACGCCCATGCCGCCGGCCATCACTGCCGCAAGCGCTACCAGCGCCGCTGCAAACGCGCGGCCGGCAAAGCGCCGGCTTCCTCGATTGATTCGTTGTTTCGTCATGTTCGCCCCCTTGCTACCGCCTGTTATTGTGAGAACCGCTGCAGCAATCTCGGCGCCGGTTCGAGACCCTGCGCACTTGCGACCGGCGCGGCCCGCGCATCCTGTTGTGGCTGCGCCGCGCGTTTCTGCGCCCGCCCGGCCGCGGCTACCTTCACCGCGTCGCGACGAATCGCCGCGCGCACTTCCGGGCTGAACTTCTGCTGATCCATCAACGCCGCCGCGTGCTTTCCGTCGCCATCGGCCAGCAGATACAGCGCGACGTTGCTGACGATCTTCTGATTGCCCTGATCGAGCTGCGCGGCTTTCATGAGCGGCACCCGCGCGCCGTCGACGTCACCTTCGCGCAGCCTCGCATAGCCCAGATCCGACAAGGTCAGCGGATCGGTCGGCGCGAGCCGGGCCGCTTCCTGCAGTTGCCCGGCGGCCCGGCCAAAGTCGCCCGCCGCGCCGGCAAGCAGGCCGAGCCCGCGGTAGCCGCGCGCCGCAAGCGGCGTCTGCAGCAACTTCGTGTAGGCGTCCGCCGCCGCTACCGGCTGATCGGTCATGCGCAGCGCGTCCGCCCGCATCAGGATCGTGTCGGGCTGGGCGCCGTATTGCTTTTCGAATGCGTCGATGTGCGCGAGCGATGCGTAGTACAAGCCCTGCGCCTGCATCCGTCCGATCAGGTCGAGATACATGGCCGGCGTATCCGGCGCGGGATCGCGCGTCGCCTGCTGGATCTCGGCCTCACGTTCGGCCTGCGGTCCGACGCCGTAGCCCGACAGCTTCGAGGCGCAAGCGCCGAGCAGCGCGAGCGCCAGCAGCGCGGCCGCGCGCCGGCTGAAGCGCATGAACGGCGCCCGCCGCCCAGCCGCTGCCGTTCGCCCCGCGGCGCACAGGCGCCGCGCCAAGAGATTTGAGGTCACGTCGTCAATCATTCGCATTACCTACCGTTTGACCATGTGGAGCGAGTGCGTGACGGACAGCACGCCCGGCCCTGCCGTCACAATCAGCAGCGCCGGCAGCAGCGTCATGATCATCACGCCCGTCATCTTCACCGCGAGGCGGCCGATCCGCTCGCGCAGCATGGCGCGGCGGGTTTCCCGCAGGCGCTCGCCGAACTGCTTCAACGGTTCCTGCACCGCGCCGCCGTGGCGGTCCACCTGCACCAGCAGGCGCACGATCGCGCGCAAGTCTTCGTTGCCGTAGCTCGTGGCGAGCCGCTGCAGCGACTGTTCACGGGTGCGGCCCGTCGCAAACTGGCGCTGGGCGATTTCCAGTTCGCTCGACAGAACCGGCAGCACGCCGCGGAAATCGCCCACCATCACCTGCAGACTTTGATCGATCGACAAGCCGACGCCTTGCAGCAAACGCAGCAGGTCGACCAGCATCGGCAGTTCGTCGATCACGCCGCGCCGGCGCGCGGCGGCGCGGCGTTGAATGAATATTTTCGGCAGCATGAAGCCGGCGATCAGCGCGCAGATCAGCAGAGCGAAATACTGCTGGCCCGCCAGGCGGCCGCCTGCGAGCGTGCCGCCCAGCAACGGCAGGCAGGCCGCGCAGCCGATGCGCGCAATCAGGAACAGTCCACGCGCCCGCGTGTCGACGAAGCCACATTGCTCGAGCATGCGCCGGTCTTCGAGCGCGACCAGTTGCCGGCCAAGCGGCGTATCGAGCCAGCGAATGCCGGTGTGGGCAAAACGCTCCACCAGCGCTTTCAGTCCGGTGGCGCGAGCAACCTTCGGGGTCTTCTCCGCCGCATTCGCAACGGCATCGCTACGTCGGGCCGCAGCACTTGCGGCGGCGAGCGCTGCACTCTGCTGGGCGTGTTCATCGAGCGCATGCGCCAGGGTTCGCTCGCTGCGCCGCGACGCCGCCAGTTTTGCCAGCACCAGTGCTGCCAGCAATAGCAGCGCCAAAGCGGCAAGCACCAAGGCAAGTGCGGCAACGAGATCGGCACGCATCAGGTGCTCCTCAGCCGCGTCAAGCGGTAAAGTAAAAAGGCGCCGACGATTTGCAGCCCAAACGCGAGATACACCAGTTGGCGTCCACCCGGATCGAACCACATCGCACCGAAATAGCGTGGATTGGTCAGCATCAGAAAGCCGCCGATGCCGACCGGCATCAACGCGAGAATCCAGGCCGACAGGCGGGTCTCCGCGGACATCGCGGACAGTTCGCGCTCGGCCTGTTCGAGATCGCGCATGAACGAGGCCATGCGGTCGAGCATCACGTCCGCACGACCGCCGTACTTCACGGAGAGGCGCAACACGGCGCCGACCAGTTCGAGTTCGCGGGCGCCATACAGCACCGCTGCCTGCGATAGCGCGCGGTCGATCTCGACGCCGGTGCGCAGCATCCGCGAGACGTAATCGAGGCACTCGCGCAGCGGCCCTTCGGTGGTCTGCAGCGCGCCCTGGAACGCCGCCGGCACGCTGTTGCCCAAGGTGATCAGACGCACGATGCCGTCCAGAAACGACGGCAATTGCCGCACGATCTCGAGGCGGCGCTTCTGGGTTCGCATCGATACGATGAACGCAACAAAACACAGGCAGGCCAGCAAGGTGACGGCAGCGCCGGGCCAGCCGCCCTCGCGGGCCGCCCAAAGGCACAACCATACCGAGACCACCGCTACGATCACCATCGGCGTGCGTGCATTCGAAATGCCGGCCCGGCTCATCGTATTGCCGATCAGGAAGCCCACCCGCGCCTTCAGGTAAGCCCATCGCACGCGCGCATCGGCGCCTGCTTCGGGAGCATGCGGGGCCACTCCGGCATGCGCGAGCCCTTGCGGCCGCAACGGCACGGCGCGGGCGCCGCCAGCGGCGCCGACCGCACCCGGTACCGCCGGCGCCATGCGGCTGTCGATAAAGCGCTCCGTACTCGCCTGCTCCTCGCGTAGCGCGCCGCGCCGCCATAACAGCAGCGCGCCGGCTGCGCATAGAAGCGCAAGCGCCGCGATGAGCAAGGTGCCACTAGACATTGAAGCCCCCGCCAAAACCGCTGAACCGTCCATGCTGTTCCGGCGCGCCGCCGCCGAGCGCCTGCCTGAAGCGCGCGAGCTTCGGCGAATGCGGATGGATGCCGAGCGAGACCCACTGGTCGAGCTCTTCGCCGTCCTGCGCCATCAGCGGCTCATAGCGATACAGCTCCTGGGTCGCGATGATGTTGTCGGACAGGCCCGTTACTTCGGTGATCGAAAGAATCCTTCGACGCCCGTTGGACAGCCGGCCGATCTGCACGATGAAGTCGATCGCATTGGCGATCTGCCGCCGCAGGCTCGACTCGGTGCCCTGAAAGCCCGCGAAACCGGCCAGCATTTCCAGCCGGTACAGACACTCGCGCGGCGAGCTGGCGTGCACCGTGCCCATCGAACCGTCGTGGCCGGTGTTCATGGCCTGCAGCATTTCGAGCACCTCGCCGCCGCGCACTTCGCCGACGATGATGCGGTCCGGACGCATCCGCAAGGTATTGCGCAGCAGGTCGCGAATCGTCACCACGCCGGCGCCGTCGAAGCCGCCCGGCCGGCTTTCGAGCCGCACCACATGCGGGTGGTTCAACGACAGTTCGGCCGTGTCTTCGATGGTCACCACCCGCTCGGCCTCGGGAATGTGAAACGCGAGCGCGTTCAGCAGCGAGGTTTTGCCCGAGCTCGTCCCGCCCGAAACCAGCACGTTGCAGCGCGCGGCCACCGCCGCTTCGAGCAGCGCGCCGATTTCCGCGTTGTAGGTGCCGTTGCCGAGCAGGTCGTCGGGACGCAACGGGTCTTTGCGGAATTTGCGGATCGAGACGATCGGCCCATCGATCGAGAGCGGCTCGATCACGACGTTCACGCGCCCGCCGTTCGGCAGCCGCGCGTCGACCATCGGATTCGATTCATCGAGGCGCCGGCCGATCGGCGCCAGAATGCGCCGCACGATCCGCAGCAGGTGCGCGTTGTCGGCAAAGCGCACGGGAATCTTCGTCAGGATGCCGTGGCGCGATACGTAGACGTCGTTGTAGCCGTTGATCAGGATGTCTTCGACCGCCGCATCGTTGAGCAGGTCCTCGATCGGACCGAAGCCCGCCAGTTCCTTGGTCAGCGCCTCGGCGATCAGCCGCACCTCGCTCTCGTTGATCGGAATCCGCCGCAGCCGCACGAAGCTGTCCATTTCCAGGTCGACGAACTGGTTGATCGCATTGCGCGACCAGCGGCCAAACTCAGCGCCGAGTTCCTCGATACGCGTGAGCAGATGTTCGTGCGCCGCGTTCTTGATGTCCTGGAACTGCTGGCTATGCGCGAACGAAGGCGAGTCGTCGGCAAATTCGATGTCTTTAGCCATCGTCTATGACCGCTTGTTGGAGGTTGGAATGAAGCGCTTGAGCGCACCGAGCGCGGACTTGCGGCGCGTCTGCGCCGCCGCCGTCGCCGCTCCGCCCAGCCGCTCGACGAGCGGTTCGAGCGCGCGCACATACGGGTCGCGGGCGGCCATGTCGATCAGCAGTTGCCCCTGATTGACCGCCTGTCCGAGCGGCACGCGCCGCTCCGGCAGCGTGCCGAGCAAGGGGATATCGAGGCGCTGGGCGATCTGCCCCGCCGTGAGGCCCAGATCCGGATCGAACTTGTTGACGAGCAAGCGCACCTGACTGACGTCGACGCCCTCTTCACGCAACGCATCGAGCACGCCGACCGCCGAGACGATCGACGCCACGCCCTGATCGCAGAGCAGCCACGCTTCGTCCGCGGCCTGCACCACGTGCGCGATGAACTCGCTGTTGGTAAAGCCGCCCAGATCGATGATCTGCTGGTCGAAAAACGCGCGCAGCCGGTTCAGAAGGCTGATCGAGCTCGAATAGGACACCTCGCGCATATCGGCCAGATTCGGCGGCAGCGAGGTCAGCGCGAGACCGCTCGGATGATGCGACAGCGCGGTATGGACGAAGGTCTGGTCGAAGCGGCGCAGATTGCGCACGGCTTCGACGAAATTGAATTCGCTGCGCGTATTGAGCAGCAAGGAGCCGTCGCCTGCGGGCAGGCCGAGATCGAACAGCGCGGTCTGCCGTCCCTGCGCCGCGTCGCGCCGGTGCAGCATGGCCGACAGATTGGCGGCCAGCGTGCTCACGCCCATGCCGACCCGCGCGCCGAGCAGTGCCGTCACGTGGCCATGCCGGCTGACCGGTTCGACCAGGTTGTCGATCACCTGGCACGTGATGCGCAGCGCATCTTCCGCCGGCGCCGACAGGTCGATGAAATCGCGCACGCCCACCCGCAGCGCCGCGAGCGCACTCTCCGGCTCGCCGATCGAGCCCACCGCGACGATCTGCAGCCCCGGAAAAGCAGCCCGTGCCGCACTCGTGGCGGCGCTCGCTGCAGCGGCACGGCCGCCGGAAAAATCGACGAACACCAGCGACGGGTTGAGCGCCGCGATGCGCTGAGTCAGCATCGACGGATCGAGCGTGACCTGTTCGACCGCGCCCGCTGCCACCAGCGTATCGGTCAACCATTGAACGTGCTCGTCAGCCAGCGTCGCGAACACGAAGTAGTCAGTGATCACCCGTTCAGTCAATGAATGCGTTCTCGCGTTCATATTGGACATCCCTTTGCGGTCGAAACTGCGGAGCCGCCGCTTCGTACTACGCACTGCTGCGGGTAACCGGCGCCCATGCGCCGTCCTGCCCGCCTTTCCGGTGCGGGGGGGGGGGGGGGGGGGGGGGGGGGGGGGGGGGGGGGGGGGGGGGGGGGGGGGGGGGGGGGGGAGGGGGGGAGGGGGGGGGGGGGGGGGGGGGGGGGGGGGGGGGGG
>NZ_JBWQQI010000025.1:0-118433 GCF_056619545.1 Paraburkholderia sp. SSBN10T | reverse complement strand
AAGCGTGCCCTTGTAGATCGGCAAATCAATGGTCTGGTCGCTGTCGGAAAACTTCAGCGTTGCGTGTGTCTTCGAGTCGTTCATCTACGCGTTCCTTTTGCTATCACATCGCACACGTGCCGGACTACGAGTGCTGTCGTTGCTCGCCATGCTCCGGCTCAGGCTTTGCATTTTACGGCTCCGGCGTCAATTCATTGCGACGATTGACCGCAACAATCCATCTCTACCACAGCAACATTCGTTGTTAATCGAACAGGAATGTGCTTCTCATCTGAAACCGCGCTGCTTTCCAACCCTGCTTTCAAACCATTACCGGGTCAGCGTGTATCGCGCCTGCTCATGCGCCCGTCCGTTTTTGCCAGCCAAATGAAAGGCGGCGTGCTTCATGCAACAATGTTTTGCAACGGTTACGCAGCATAAGTGCTTTCGGTCTGCGATACTCACACCGTGTTTGGCTTCCCCTGCGACACACATTGCAGTCTTTGGCCCGCCGTTTGCGGCGGGTCTTTTTATCCAGTCAGAAGAACAGGATTACCAGATGAACGCCTCTCTCGAAACGCTGTTTCCGGATCACAACCACACCGAAGACAGCATCGTCACCGCCTTGAACCATCAGGACATCGTGGTGGCGTTGTCGGCGGCACTGAAGACGCAAAACGTCGCAGTGCTGCATATGCTGTACCCGCGCACGGATGCGCGCACGCATCACAGCCTCGATGCACTCGTCGCGAAGCTGCACGGCCATGGCCTGCATCAGGTCGCGGGTCTGGTGGCCAATGAAGCGCATTACCTGGTGTTCAAAGACCCGGTGAAGGCATGGAAGGCCTTCCAGGAAATCCGCAACGACTCGCTCGCGATCGGCGTGCATCTGTACTACCACGGCCTCGTTGGCGAAGCTGCCGAAGTCGCGCTCGACGCGGACGCTCACCGCAAAGACTAAGCACTGGCAGCGGCCATGCCGCGAGCCGACCGGAGCCGGTCCACCAGCCGGCCGGTCAGCCTTGATCTACCGCGCCTATGTTGCGGATAAATTCGTCGATATAGCGATTGAACGCTGCGGGGTGCGCCAGATTCATCCCGTGCGACGCGCCGCGCACGGTCTCGCGCCGTGCATCCGGCAACCACGAAGCCAGCGCATTCGCAGTACGCCTGAACATGTCGGGACTCTTTTCGCCGTCGATCAACAGTACCGGACAGCGCACCTCTGCGGTTTGCTCCGGCGTATACGCCGGAAGCGGATCGCGAAACTGACGCGCCAGCGTGTGTGCGTTGTCGGTCGCCATGATGCGGAACGCCTGTGTGCTTCTCGCCCAGAAGCCAGGACGGCTGACTGAATCGACGAACAGTTGCAGGCCCGCGTCCACATTCCCCTCCTCGATCAACTGCGCGGCACGCGCCCGCAACGCATTGACCGTTTCCGGCAAAACCGCAGCCGGCCGTCCGGCGATCTGCAACGGACCGCCCGGGTCGGCGAGTGTCAGGGTGCGCAGATGCTGCGCGTGACGCCGCGCAAAATGGAAGGCCACGCAGCCGCCGCGTGAATGACCCACCACGTGTGCCGGCCCTGCCCCGAAACGTTCGATGAATTCGGCCAGTTCATCGGCGTGATCGCTCCAGCTAAACGGCAGGTCGGCCTGCGTGTCGGTCACCGGCCAGTAGTGGGTCAGGCTGACGGCGACGCAACGGTAGTGCTTCGCCAGCCCATCGAGCTGCGGCTGCCAGTAGCGGTAATCGCAGAGCGAGCCATGCACGAACAGCAGCAGTTCGCCCTCGCCTTCGACGACATAAGGCATGCGCAAGCCGCTCGACAATTCGATAAACGACGGGGATAAAACAGGAGTGGGATCAGTCACGGGTCGATTCGGGGACAACACGGCGAGCGCCATCAGGCGTGCCGGTTCTTCTAAGGTGAGGTGGAACGAAGTGCACCGTGCCGCCCCGTTGGGACGCCAGGGTCGGCGAATGAGGCGGTATTGTCACACAGGTCGTGACGCGCGCCCAGCCGCTGCGTGCGGTGCGCGCCGGTTTGCAGCTTGCCGCTGCCCGCCCGGCGGTCGCTGCCGGAGGCGAGTCAGGTCTATTCGTACACGAGTTCTTCGAGCAGCCCTGCTCCCGCTGCGGCGCCGGCGCCGCGCACCGCGCACGTGAGCGGCTCGTCGGCCACGCGCACGGCGAGCCCGAGTTCGGCAGTCAGACGCCGCCCGAGGTTGGCCAGCAGCGCGCCGCCGCCGGTCAGCACGATGCCGGTGTCGGCGATATCCGTCACCAGCTCGGCAGGCGCGCTTTCGAGCCCCGCCTTCACGGCGCCGATCACCTGGCGCAGCGGCCCGTCGATAGCATCGGCGATATCGTGGTTATTCAGCTCGACCGTGCGCGGCAGGCCGTCGTCGACGCTGCGGCCGGTCGCGTTCATGCGCTCCATCGGCACGTCGCGCATGGCCGAACCGATGGTCTTTTTGACGTGCTCCGCGGTCTGCTCGCCCAGCACCACCCCATACAGGCTACGCACATAGTTGATGATCGCCGAGTCGAACTGGTCGCCGCCCACGCGAATCGAGCCGTTATAAGCCATGCCGCCCAGCGCGATGACGCCGACCTCCGTCGTGCCGCCGCCGATATCGACCACCATCGAGCCGGTTGACGAGGTCACCGGCAAACCCGCGCCGACCGCCGAAGCCAGCGATTCGCCGATCAGGCTGACCTTCCAGGCGCCCGCCGCGACGGCGGCTTCCTTGATGGCGCGCCGCTCTACCTGGGTTGCGCCGGCCGGCACGCAGATGGTGAAAGCCGCCCGGCGGCCGAAGAACGGACGCGGCCGCGCCATATCGACGAACTGCCGGATCATGTGTTCGGCCGCGGAAAAATTGGCGATCACGCCATGGCGCATCGGCCGCACAGTCTCGAGATTGTTGGGGGCGCGGCCGAGGAGCTGCTTGGCCTCGCTGCCCACCGCGGCGACCCGCTTCTGCCCGTCCCCGGCGTCGGGACGCTTCTGGAAACACACCACGGACGGCTGATTGAGCACAATGCCGCCGTCGTCGGTGTAGATAAGCGTATTGGCCGTGCCAAGGTCGACCGCCACGGTGTGACGGAACAAGCCCCTGAACAACGAATGGTGCGGCTTCGATCTGGCCATATAAAGGCTCTGCCTTGGTCGTTATCGTCCTTGTGGGACGCTGCGATGATTCCCCCGTACCGCGCGGCAATCCGCCGGACGCCCTGGCAGGCGTGGCGAGACTCCGATGCGGCGCGCGTGATTTTCACGCTAATGAACCATTAACGGCAAGCAGATCAAATTCTTTAGGGTGATTTTATTTCGGCATCTTTCACACCGCCTTCACCCCGAATGCGCGCACCAGCGCATCGCGTCCCAGCATCAGGCCTTCGGTCGAAATCGTATGACCGATACCGGGCAGCGCAAAGGCACCGACGGCAAAGCCCGCGTCGCTGAAAGCGTGCGCCGCGCGCTCGAGTTCGAGCACCGGAATCACCGGATCTTCGACGCCGTGCACGAGCGTCAACGGCGTGCGGGCGGCCGTGGTGATCGGCGAGGCGAGCCGGCCGGAGTAGGCAACCACCGCGGCAGGCGCGTCGTGGCTGGTCGCCGCATGATGGAGCGCCATTATCGAGCCTTGCGAGAACCCCACCAATGCAAGCTTATCGAAAGCAAGCTGCCAATGCGCCAGCTCGGCGTCGAGCATGCGGCGCAGCGCCGGATACGCGTCGGCGACGCGGCCGATCCGGTTGGCCTCGTTCACATCGCGCAAGCTGAACCATTGACGGCCGCCGAAACCGCCATCGAAACGCTCGCTGCCGTCGAGCGAGGTAAAGGCGATATCGGGCAGCGTCTTGCTCCAGCTATCGGCTAGCGGCAGAAGATCTTGCGCATTGCTGCCCACGCCGTGCAGCAGCACGACCAGCGCACGCGCCGGCTTGTCGGCCGGCGCAGCGGCGGGCGCGAGGCGCCAGCCGTGTTCGAATTGTTTCCAGGCCATCTCGATTCCTTTTCTTTCCGATTCCGTATCTGCATGGGAGAGCGCCCGGCAAACGCGGCGTCATCCTGTTCACAGCCGCGAGCATACGCTTTCGTTTTTCTTTTTGCCGACTTGGCCCGGCTGACTCCTGCCACGTGCTGTCACCGTCGACAACCCTACCGAGGGAATGCTGGTAGGCTGCTGATAGCCTTTTTGCGGCCGCTGGACCCGCGGCTCGCCGCCCGCCGTTCAGCAACCCCGCACCTCGCAATCGCAATACCTCATTACCCTGCTCTGGAGAATCGATTGAGCCAGCCCGCCCCTGCGCCCGCATCGGCCCCGCCACCGCCACCGCCACTGAAAGGCGGCCAGCTCGTCCTGGCGACGATCGCCGTCGCACTTGCCACGTTCATGAACGTTTTGGACACGTCGATCGCCAACGTCGCGATTCCGACCATCTCCGGCAACCTGGGCGTCTCGGTGGATGAAGGCACGTGGGTGATTACCGTCTTCGCGGCGGCCAATGCGGTGTCGATTCCGCTGACCGGCTGGCTCACGCAGCGCATTGGCCAGATCAAGCTGTTCGTCGGTGCGATTCTGATGTTCGTACTGTCGTCGTGGCTGTGCGGCATCGCCCCGACGCTGCCCATCCTGCTGCTCGCACGGGTGCTGCAAGGCGCGGTGGCCGGCCCGCTGATTCCGCTCTCGCAGGCGATTCTGCTCGGCTCGTATCCCAAGGAGAAATCGTCCACCGCTCTTGCCTTATGGGCCATGACCGCCACGGTCGGCCCGATTGCCGGGCCTGCGCTCGGAGGCTGGATTACCGATAGCTATAGCTGGTCGTGGATTTTCTACATCAATATCCCGGTGGGCATTTTTGCTGCCGGCGTCACGTGGATGATCTATCGCACCCGCGAAACGCCTACCCGCAAGCCGCCCATCGACGTGGTCGGCCTCGGCCTGCTGATCACCTGGGTCGCCTCGCTGCAGGTGATGCTCGACAAGGGCAAGGACCTCGACTGGTTCTCATCGCCGGTGATCGTCACGCTGGGCATTACGGCGCTGATCAGCTTTGCGTTTTTCCTTGTTTGGGAGCTGACCGAGGAGAATCCGATCGTCGACCTGCGCCTCTTCACGCAGCGCAACTTTCTGGGCGGCACCATTGCGATCTCGGTGGCCTACGGGGTGTTCTTCGGCAACCTGGTGCTGCTGCCGCAATGGATGCAGGAGTATCTGAACTACCGCTCGGTGGACGCCGGCCTCGTGACCGCGCCGCTTGGCGTGTTCGCGGTGATTCTGGCGCCGGTCATGGGCCGCGTCCTGCCGCGCTCGGACGCACGGGTGATCGCCACGCTCGCGTTTATCGGCTTTGCGATCGTGTTCTATATGCGCTCGAAGTATGTGATCGAGATCGACACCTGGCATCTGGTGCTGCCGACCCTGCTGCAAGGCATTCCGATGGCGCTGTTCTTCGTGCCGCTGACCGCGATCATCCTGTCCGGGCAGCCGCCGAACAGAATCCCGGCGGCTGCCGGTTTGTCGAATTTTGCGCGGGTGTTTTGCGGCGCAGTGGGGACCTCGATTGCCGGCAACGAGTGGAATAACCGCACGGTACTGCACCATGCACGCTTGACGGAGCGGGCCACGATCGATAATCCGCTGTTTAACCAGCAGATCGATTCGACCCAGTCGCTGCTGCATCTGAACACTGACTCGGCGCACGCGCTGTTCGACTTCACAGTGAATACGCAGGCTGCGATGATGGGTCTGAACGACATTTTCTTCGTGTCGGCGATTATCTTTATTCTGATTATCCCGTTGATCTGGATTACGCGGCCCTCCAAGGGCGGCGGCGGAGGCGACGCGGCCGGAGCGCATTGAGCAGCACCCGGACAAGCCGAACCGGCCGGGCGATGCTCCGGCCGATTCGCCATTTGCAGCGGCTTGCCAGTAAAATCGCGGCTCCCACGCTCGACCCTGCTCATGAACTACCAAGGCATCCTCGAACAGATTCACCGCGACCTGCAGCCCTATCTGGGAAGCGGCCGCGTTGCCGATTACATTCCCGAACTGGCAAAAGTCCCAGCCGACAGCTTCGGCATGGCCATCGTCACCACAGGCGGCGAAGTCTTCCGTACCGGTGAAGCCGATACCCGCTTTTCGATCCAGAGTATCTCGAAGCTGTTCGCCTGCACGATGGCGTTCCGGCTGCTTGGCGACGCGCTATGGCAGCGGGTCGGCCGCGAGCCGTCGGGCACGCCGTTCAACTCGCTGGTGCAGCTCGAAGCCGAACAAGGCAAACCGCGCAATCCGTTTATCAATGCCGGCGCGCTGGTCGTGACCGACGTGCTGTGCCGCCGCTTTGTGCGGGCCGAGACGGCGCTGGTGGAGTTTATGCGCCGGCTCACCGGCGAGGTGACGATCGACTACGATTCGCGCGTCGCGCAGTCGGAGTTGCAGCATGCGGATCGCAACCAAGCGATGGCGCATTTCATGGCGAGCTTCGGCAACATGGAGATGCCCGTCCATGCGGTAGTCGACGCGTATTGCCGGCAGTGCGCAATCTCGATGAGTTGCGTCGAACTGGCGAAGGCAGCGCTATTCCTCAGTAATGGTGGCGTCGTGCCGTCGACCGGGGAGCGTATCCTCGACAGCAGTTCAACCAAGCGGCTGTCGGCGCTCATGCTGACCTGCGGCACTTACGATGCTGCGGGCGACTTTGTCTTTCGCGTCGGCTTGCCGGCGAAGAGCGGCGTCGGAGGTGGCATCGTCGCGGTGCTGCCTGGGGAAATGGCGGTCTGTGTGTGGTCGCCGGGGTTGGATAGCAACGGTAATTCGCATGCCGGGGTGATGGCGCTGGAGTGGTTGACTACCTATACGGGGCGGTCGATTTTTTGAGGCCGCCGGAGCGGATATCCCGAAGGTTCATTTGGCCTGGCGCAAGCCTGACTGATGCCGAATATTCGCTCCGGGCGCAGCCGACCCGGAGCGGTCTTAGATACTGAGATTTGCGCCGGCTGCTTCCGGGTTATAACGGCCATCAGAGACAAACTAATGGCTTCACGGTAGCAGAGCATTTGCTGGTGCGATTGTCGACGGCACGCTATGCGGGTTTAGTGGGTGGAACTGTTGCATCCGCCATTGAAAGGCGTTCGTGACGACGCACCGCCTGAAATTTCAGTACGCATCCTGCAATATTAATATGATCGCCATCTTTTAATTTTCCTTCTCCTCCAAGGAGAGAATTATTCAACTCCGTTGAGTTTATTGCACTAAAATCTTCGACATACACCGTATCTCCGTCCGAAACGAGCCCGCAATGCCAGCGAGATATGTGATTCTCATCGTCAAAAAGAACCAAATCATTTTTGGGGTCCCTTCCGATGGTTACTCTCGAGTTGAACGGTATGAATAGAATTTTTCCAATATTTCTGCTGCCCGATGTATCGTCTCCAACCACCTTTACTATACCAACCGCAAATCTCCGCGCCAATTCTGGGTTGCCATCGATGGCAGAGGAAATGGAAAATGCCAACTCCGAATGACGTTTCCTTAAATCCGAATTTAGTTCATTTGCCGCGGCATCACGCGCTAGCATAACGGTGTTGGCTGAATTTATACGGCCGATTATGAAAGCCAAGACGGCAGAAAACACAACTCCGCCGGCGCTGATCACGGTCTGCCAAATGGCCATAGTAGTGCTCGATGTCGGAGGCGACGCGCTAATCGCTGCGCCAGATGCGCTGGAAGCACCTTGCGCCATTGCATTCAATGCGACAAAGGAGAGCGCAAAGATAGAAACCATAATTGGGATACGAATAATTTTAGATGAAATTAACGTTTGCTCATCATTAGTTTGATGAAAAATGTTCACTTCCTTGACCTCCGCTCAAAGTAAGCATCAGATTCGGCGCACATCCTTTCCCCCGAAACAGACGAAGCTTGATGCACATCCGAATTTCCATTTTCAGCCAGTACGAATTGCTGTAATTTCGATTGCTTTTACAGGTTATTCCAAGCGGCAGTGAATGTCACTCGTTTTCATCGTCGGTCGTGGCCGATAGCGCAGGTTCCCCGACGGTCAGGATGGCAATTATTAAACTATGATCCGAAGCAAGGCGCGAACGCCTGGGGTGGCCGACGCATGCCTCATCCTATGGTGAACCGAATGACAACTTCCTGAGGTGAAGCCGACACCTGAACGTCCGAGTGAAGGTGCGGGCGCATGACCCTTCTTGGCCGAATTGAGACAGCACCAGCGCAACCAGAAAGAAAGTGTTTCTATAAGTTCGATATATGAGAATCAGGTTTTCCTATGATCCGCCACACGGTGAACGCCACGGATCAGCCCATTACAAACTTTACCCCGCCGATCCTTTCCCCGGAGTCAACGATAATGTTTCCGGCCTACGCGTTCGGGTGGGGATACTGCGCGTTCGTGCCCCCCCCCAACACGGTATGTGAAAGTCTCGGTGTCGCCAATGAGAGTGCAAGGCAACTCATGCTCGCTTTCGAACTCGGCAAACGCGGAATCTTGCAGGCAGTCGAGCAGAAGGCGCTTCCGTCGACGGGGGAACGGGTAGAATTTTTGCCTGCCGACCTCCAACCCTGAACTCGCGGGAGTTCTGTCCAGGCTTCATCAAGCGCCCGTGCACGACCCGTTTCGGTCAATCGCACTTCCGCAAAGCAGCCATTTATTCGGTGCAGGATTGTCCAAAGCTTGTACGAATAGAGACGACGCCCTTGTATCAAGAGGATTGCTATTCGTGTCGCTTGGGGTTCCACGCTTTGTGTACGAACTCAAGACGGTTGCCGTCGAAGTCGGCGACGTTGGCGGCGTAGTAGCCGGGGGCGAAGTAGGTACGATCTGCTGGTTTCCCCTCGTCGATGCCGCCGGCTTTAATTGCGGCTGCATAAGCGGCGTCGACCAGTTCATTGGTGTCGCAAACGATCCCGAGGTACAGTCCGGTCTCTCCTGGCTTGCGTTGACGTAGCCAGATGCTTGATCCAACCACCTTTCCCTCGCCGTACACATCGTCACCGATGCCGTAAAGATCAGGGACACCCTCGGGGCCCGAAGCAGAGTCGTAGTTGCCAAATATGCGCCAGCCGAGTGGCTTCAAGGTTTCAGAGTAGAACGCCAGTGACTTGTCTATGTCGGTGACTGAGATGTAAACGTGGTCGATCATTTGGCCGCCTTCGACGTGGATGGGTATTGTTTTCTCGTAACTATATTTGATAGCTGACTGTCCATGCTATTGCGGCGCGTGTGGCAGAGGCATGAGTGTATCCGAGCAAAGTACGAGGCGGGTCGCCGGCAAACCAGCTTGGTCGATCAAGCGTCCGTTCCTGGCCGGCCCCTGCTTATCGGCGATCGGCTGCACGCGACCCTGAAGCGACACCCGCAATTTCCGATAGCGGCCATTCACGACCGCCGCGATTCAGCTCAACAGATTGCAAGCGGCTGGAATTCGTCTATAAATTACCGATGACTGTTGCTCCTCGCGTATCAAGAAGTCTCCGCCGACCGCTGCTGCCCACAAGGTGAGAGAAAGGAGTAAGCATGTAACGAATCGCGAGTTTTCATCCGGACTACCAAAGATATTTTGGTAGCGATTTTTGGTATTTCCTACCCCACCGTTCCGATTGGCACATCACGGTCTCTTGATAGCCATTCGTTCGGTCTACCCAATCCGTTTTTGTTTTTCCAATCGAGGGAATGATCATGGATTTGGATCGTTTGATTGCTGACTGTCTACGCGCAATTTACGCAGGCCAAGCGGGGCCACCCAGTTCAGGATACCATCCAAAAACGCACTACGACTTGGCCGAGCGGGTCGGCCCAGGCCCCAACCCGTGGAGGACATCTGAGGCGGCATACGGCATAGTGTCCGCCCTAGGTTTAAAAGTGGCCGCGGCCGGACTGGAGAACAATGGGCAGCGGGGCACCGTTGAGCATCAACTGGACGCTCAAATCGACCAAATAATCGACGACGTGTGCGGAACCCCCAATCCACATATTCATATTCCGCTACCCGGGCCGTCACCTTTCGGCTTTGCACTGGCCGCTGAATTATCCCTTATATCGGCGTCGATGCATGAAGGCAGCTTGCGGGATGCGGTCGCCAATGCGGCAAGTATGGCGCTACAACGGACAATCGCCCCCGCCACGAGCTAAACGGCAGCAACGTATTCTGGTATTGCTTGAGATAGGCAAAGTAATTCAGGTCCACTGCGATGGGCGCCTTCGGGCGCCCCTTTGTTGCCGCGCGTGACACAGCCAATTCCTTGGCAATCTGGACGTTACCAACGCAGATAAAAAGGAGCCTTTCGTTCCATTCGGTTTATTTTCACTGAGCGCAGGTGTGATAGCGCTGTAGTGGCTGACTACCTACACGAGGCGGTCGATTTTTTGAGTTTTCCAGCCTGAGGTAAACGCTGCCCCATCTACAAGTCCAGAGCAGACCTAAGCCTTGGAAGAATCTTCGGTCTTCACTGCTCGAAGCGTTTCACGAATACTGCGCGAAACTTTCTCCAGTTCCAAAAGCGCCTCAATAAAACGGGCATCGTCTTGCCTGGTCTCGATGTTATCAAGCGCACGCGGTTGCAGTTGAAGTGCCACCTCGATCTCGTGCGCGACCTCATCGGTAATGGTTCGATGACCCTTGGCGTCGGGCGGAGACAGTATCTGGCTGATCTGTGAAGACGACCATCCCAGCGCATCCGCTATGCGTTTTCGGGTTCCTCGAGCGCGCTGTTTCAAATGCGCCCGCAAATTCACCAGTCGACGATCAGACAGTGAAAGCTGCACCGGCAATTGCATTAAGCCTTGCCCGCCGAGACCAGCGAAGAACCGTGATTGCTCCGCTCCGCATTCTGGCTCGAGCTCTGCACTGGGAGGCTCAATTCCAGATCCCGCTTCTTCGGCGATCTGCTGTCTTCGCACCCGGCCGTCCTCGATCTGCTTGTGCAAACGAAGCACATGTGCCCAACGCTCCTCGTCGTCATCGGTAGCGGTGATCGACAGGATCACATTCTCCAGCATACGCAGACGCGTATCCAACATGTCACGCTCCAGAACCGCCTGATCCCATTGGCGCTGGGCAGCCAGATCCGACAGAAGCTGATTCTCCAGGAGCCGCGTTACCTCCTCTGAAAGGGAGCGCCCCTGCCTCACCGACATGCGGAGCCGCTCTTTCAGTTTTATCGGGATGCGCACGTAGAGCGTCGCTCTCTCTGGCCTTTGTTTAGCAGACATGCAATTACTTTAGCAGACTTAGTCAGATCGCGGCACCCCACTTAAAGTGCGCTTGCCGCAATGACGCGGCTATCTAGGAGAGTAGAAATGGCTGTTATGTCGATTCCTGCACGGTTGAAAATCAATGGCAATCTAAACAGATTGATCGAGTTGTCCGAGCACTGCTCGGCCACAGAAACGCAAAGCTGCTTCGCCCTGAATGGCATCCATCTGACGGTGGTCAACGGCGACTTCCCGCTGCTGGCAAACTTGTCGGAACTGAGTCGCAAGGCCCTGCCGAAGCGTGCCGTGCAGGCATTCCTGCGCGTCGAGGACAGCTTGACGCCCGCGACCGTTTGATATCGCTCGGTTTGGCCCGAGTTTTCAATGTAAAAAAGGGACGCTCCGGCGTCCCTTTTGCTGTCTGGTGTGTGGTGCATCGTTGAAAGGCGTCTTCATCAATCGTCTCATCGAAATCTCGATCCCTCCCCACATTTCATATTTGACAAACTATCTTTAGATATATATCTTACGACACATCTTAAGACATAGCGGAGCACCCAGATGCGTCATTCCCATCATTCCCGCCGTCACCACAACACCGACGGCCAGTATTCCACCGACCGTTTTTCGCTGCACGCGCTGTTGCACGCCATTGGCCGCGAGTACTACCGTGAAGGCCGTGGCGAACGCGGCGACAGCCGCGGTCATGGCCACGGCCGCCACGAACGCGGCTTCGAAGACTTCGATCGCACGCGACGCGGCTTTGCCTATCCCGACCGTTTCTCGCTGCATGCGCTGTGGCACGCAATTGGCCGCCATCACCACCATCGCGGCGGTGAGCGCGGCGGCCGTTTCGGCGGTGGCCCCGGCGGCTTTGGCGGTGGCCCTGGCGGTTTCGGCGGTGGCGACGGCGACGGCTTCCCGCGCGGCCGCAAATTCAGCTCGGACGATCTGCAACTGCTGCTGCTGGCCCTGCTGGACGCCCAGCCAAGCCATGGCTACGAGCTGATCAAGGCGCTCGAAGCGCGCTCGAACGGCTTCTATACTCCGAGCCCGGGAATGGTCTATCCCGCGTTGACCTACCTCGAAGAACTGGGCTACGTCACGGTCCAGCTCGAAGGCAACCGCAAGCGCTACGAACTGGCCGAACCCGGCCGCCAGCACCTCGCGGACAACCGTGAGCGCGTCGAACTGATGCTCGCCAAGCTGAACCATATCGCCCGCAAGATGGATTCGGTGCGGCGCGCGTTTGCCGGCGAAGAGCAGTTGGACCCCAGCGAAGGCGGCTGGCTGCCGGAGCTGATCGAAGCGCGCCGCGCGCTCAAGCATGCCTTGATCCGCCGCGACAACGTGCCGGCTGCCGAACAGCGTCGGATCGCAGCCATCCTCGCACGCGCCACCGCTGAAATCGAAGGCAACGCAGGCACCGGCGACACAGGCAGCGAAGCCGGCACGGGCGCGGACATTGTCTGAGCCCAGGCGGCCGGCATCCCTTGCGCCACCCGACATAACTGGAGAGAACACTTATGCTGACCAGGTCCGATCTCGCGGTCACCCGCGTACGTCACCCCCTGAAATTCCGTCTGCTGCAAGTCAAGCGCGTTCAACCGCTGACACCTCACCTGATTCGCGTCACCTTCACCGGGGACGATCTGCACGACTTCGTATCGGCGTCGTTCGACGACCACATCAAGGTCTTCTTCCCCGCACCGGGCGCCGACAAGCCGGCGTTGCCGAGCGCCGGTCCAAACGGTCCGGTGTTCCCGGACGATCAGCCGCGCCCGGTGGCGCGCGACTTCACGCCGCGTCGCTACGACCGTGAAGCGCGCGAACTCGATATCGAGTTCGCCATGCACGAAGCCGGCCCGGCCGCCACGTGGGCAGCCCAGGCGAAAGTCGGACAGTATCTGGGCGTAGGCGGCCCGCGCGGCTCGCTGGTGATTCCGACCGGCTTCGACTGGCATCTGCTGATCGGCGACGAGACCGCCCTGCCGTCAATTGCCCGGCGCCTGGAGGAACTGCCTGCCGGTACGCGCGTGGCCGCGGTGCTTGAAGTGGCCGATCCGTCGGCGCGCATCGAATTCGACACCAAGGCCGAGCTGCATGCCGTCTGGTGCTATCGCAGCGATTCGCCGTATCGCGGCGACGCGCTGCTGCAAGCGGTGCGCGACACGTATCTGCCGGACGGCGAAGGCTACGTCTGGGCGGCCGGCGAATCCGCGACGATGCGCGCGGTCCGCTATCACCTGTGCACGGAGCGTGGCGTCGACAAATCGCGCATCCGCGCCGCGAGCTACTGGAAACAGGGCGCCGAAGCGGTTCACGAAAATCTCGACGACTGAACCTGCGCGGCGCCTGCCGCCAGCTTTACGGCTGGCGTTGACCTATTCAAGGAACTTGCCGATGTACTCCATCAGCACCAAGCACGAACGGCGCCTGCTCTGGCTGCTCGCGCTGACGCAGTTCACCGTGATCATGGACTTCATGATCATGATGCCGTTAGGACCGCAGATCATGCACACCTTCGGCATCACGCCGGCGGCGTTCGCGACGGCGGTATCGGCCTATTCATGGTGTTCGGGGCTCTCGGGCCTGTTCGCCGCCACCTATATCGACCGCTTCGACCGGCGCAAGCTGCTGCTGGCGGTCTATGCGTTGTTCGCGTTGTCCAACCTGGGTTGCGCCCTTGCCAGCAGCTATCCGCTGCTGCTCGCGGCGCGTGCATTTGCCGGCATCACGGGCGGCGTGCTCGCTTCGGTGATCATGGCGATCGTCGGCGATGTGATCCCGGTTCAGCGGCGCGGCGCGGCCACCGGCACCATCATGACCGCCTTTTCGCTGGCCGCGATTGCCGGCGTGCCGGCCGGCGTGATGCTCGGGGCACACTTCAGTTGGGCAGCGCCGTTCGTGCTGCTGGTGGTGCTCTCCGTGCTGATCTGGTTCGGCGGCGCGCAAATCGTGCCGCCGCTCGCCGAACATCTGAGCCGCCGGCCGCCGCCGTTGCGCCAGGTCCTGCCCGACCTCGGCCGCCTGCTCGCCAATCCGCGCCATCTGAATGCATTTGCGCTGACCTTCATGATCATGGTCTCGCATATGCTGGTGATTCCATTTATCGCGCCGATGCTGGTCCTCAACCACCACGTGCCGCCGGCGCATCTGTCGTGGATCTATATGGGCGGAGGCTTCGCGACTTTCTTTACCTCGCGCGCCGTTGGCCGCCTCGCCGACCGCTACGGCAAGCACCGCGTGTTTCGGATTGCCGCCCTGCTGTCGATGCTGCCGGTGCTGTTCGTCACCCATCTGCCCGATCTGCCGTTTGTGGCAGTCGTGCTGTTCTTCCCGTTCTTCATGGTGGCGATGTCCGGACGGATGGTGCCGATGCAGGCGCTCCTCACCACGGTTCCCGAGCCGAGCCGGCGAGGCGCGTTTCTGAGTGCCAATAGCGCGCTCCAGGCGCTGGGCACGGGCTGCGGCGCTTGGCTCGGCGGCCTGATGCTGACCAATACGGCGAGCGGACAGATTGCCGGTTATGGCACGGTCGGCTGGGTGGCGGTGGCCATCACCATGGTGGCGATTTTGTGGGTCGGCCGGGTCAAGGCGGCGGCCGACAAAGCGCCGCCCGCCCCTCTTGCGGAGCTCCAGCCCGAGCCGCTGGGCGAAGCCTGATCTTGCCGCGGCGGCCAGTTGCTCGAGGTCATCGATTTCATCCTTGAGCACGGCAAGGCGCTATTTGCGAGTCGCACCTTCTGCCGGCGCTAGCCAATTTGCTGGCCTTCGTCGGCGCCCTGCGCAGCGAGCCCCTCTTCGAGGCGCGGGATCTCACCGCCACACTCGGGCTTGCCGAGCAGGAAGCCTTGAGCGTGGGTGCAGCCGCAGGTGCGGACGAACTCCAGTTGCTCTGCTGTTTCGATGCCCTCTGCGGTGGTCGGCATGCCCATTTCGCGCGCCAATGCCACGATACCGCGGACCACCGCGGCCGATTCGCGCCGATGCGCCGCCTCCTTGACGAACGAGCTGTCGATCTTGAGCTTGTCGAACGAAAAGCGCACGAGCGTCGACATCGTCGAAAATCCGGTTCCGAAGTCATCCAGCGCCAGGCCGATGCCCAAGGCGCGCAGCCTTGCGAGGTTGCGCCGGGTGGCCACATCGTCGCTCAGCAGCACGGTCTCCGTGACCTCGATATTCAGGCGCTCCAGCGGCAATTGCGTTTTCCGCAGGATCGCTTCGACCGTCGCGGCGAACGATTCCTCGCGCAATTGCACGGGTGACACATTGACGGCGACAGGCACGCCATCACGCCAGCCCACAGCCTCGCTGCATGAGCGCAGCAGTGCCCACTCCCCCAACGGAAGCACCAGGCCGGTTCTCTCGGCGGTTGGAATAAAGGCCACGGGAGACAGCTCGCCGCGCGTCGGATGGGTCCAGCGCAGCAAGGCTTCGCGGCCCGAGATGGTGCCGTCGCTGAGATCGACGATCGGCTGATATTCCATCCGCAGACCGGTGAACGACTGCATGGCGCCTTCCAGGTCGCTGCGCAGCAGACTCAAGCTTTCGTCGGACACGTGCTTGTCGGCGTCGAACACCGCAAACGCACTCTTGCCGTTGCGTTTGACCGCGTACAAGGCGCGATCCGCGCAGATCAGCAACTGCGGCCCCGTCCTCGCGTGCTCCGGATAGAGTGAAATGCCGACGCTCGCGCCGATATGCACCCGCGCTTCGCTAAGCGCAAACGGGCGCGCCAGCGACCTGACAATACGGTCCGCCAGCGCATGGACCTCGTGAGCAGGCAGTGCACCGTCGGAGATGACAACGAACTCGTCGCCGGCCAGGCGTCCAACGAAGCCGCCACCCGGCACTATCCCGCGCAAGCGCACCGCTGCTTCCTGAAGTATCTGATCGCCGGAGGCATGACCCAGGCTGTCATTGATGGCTTTGAAACCGTCGAGATCGATCAGCAAAACCGCGAATGCGTGATCCGCGCTTGCGGAACCCGCTTCGGTGCGCTCGAGCAACAGTTCGTTGATGCGCGCGCGATTGGGCAGACCCGTGAGGCTGTCGTGGCTCGCGAGGCGATGGCTGTTTTCACGCGCCATCAGCAAAGCGACGGTGTCTCGATTGCTGCGCAGGGCAACAGTAAGGAATCCCGCCGCGCAGAATGGCGCCTGGAACAGCAGCACGAGCTTGCCGTTGCCCGGCGAAAGCGCCGCGCCCAAACCTAGCAGTCCGAGAATCAGCGAAATCTGGATCATCACAAGGCGCGGCGTACCCGCATTGCGGCCGGCCAGCCCGCCGATCAAACCGACTGCGCAAACGTTGCCGAGCAGGAAAAGCGTCGGATCTCCGCTGATGTTGCACAGCAAACTGCCGAAACCGAATAGCGCACTCCAGAGAATACTCGCCACCACAAATGCCGACGTCGGCGTAGGCAGACCGCGTTCGCTACGCCGCGAACATACGTAAATCAATCCCAGGCGGACGATCAGCAGCGCGACGACCGCGCTTAGCCAAGAGGCGTACAGGGGGTTCGGATGGAGGTAGTAAGCCGTCACGCAGACGCTGATTTCGCAAATCGCCGCAAACACAATGGACGCGGTTCGCGTGAACAGATTGGCGAGCAGGATCTGCCGGTTTTCGGCGCTCAGGTGCTGGGCGGAGGAGACGGTCCATTTCAAAAATGGAGACCTTGGTTCACTGAAAGCCATGACCTGCGCATTTTTGATGGTTGATGGATCGAGACGGCCACTCCTCTGATTATTACGTAAACGTTAAATCGTCGGTAAACGAGCATGCTGCAATGCAAGGGCGCGCCTTTACCGCGACGAATGGATTCACCCTGCATCACCAGTTCGACATGCGTTCCAACGCATAGTCGTACTACACATTCTCAGTCGCTGGCGTTTGCCTCGCCAGACTGGGTGACATGCCATTGCGGGGCTCGCTTCTCGAGAAACGCGTTCACGCCTTCGCGCTGGTCCGGACCGTCGAACAGATCGACAAACCGCTCGCGTTCCACCGCCAGCGCCGCCGAGCGCGGCACGCCGTGACGGGCCTGGTGAATCAGGCTCTTGCTGAACGAAACGGCTTGCGGACTGAGCGTAGTGACACGGGTCGCCATCGCCAGCGCGGCCTCGCGCGCCGCGCCCTTCTCCACCACTTCTTCGACGAGGCCAATGCGCAGCGCCGTCGTGGCATCGACCCGCTCGCCGGTCAGGATCATGCGCTTGGCCCACCCCTCGCCGACCAGCCACGGCAGCGTCTGCGTGCCGCAGCCGCACGGCAGCAGGCCGACTGCCGTTTCCGGCAAGGCAAGCTGTGCATGCTGCTCGGCGATGCGAATATCGCAGGCCAGCGCGCATTCGAGCCCGCCGCCCATTGCATAGCCGTTGATCGCCGCGATCACCACGGTGCGCGCGTTCTGCAGCGTCTCGAAGGCGGCGCCGAAGCGTGCCGCGGCAGTGCGCGCCACTTCGCGATTGCCGTCGGCGAAGGTGTTCAGATCGGCGCCCGCGCTAAAGAATTTCGGGCCGTCGCCGGCAATCACGATGGCGCGCACGCGCTCGTCGGCGTTCAGGCGCTCGACCGTGTGCTGCAGTAGCAGCAGGCCGTCCGGCGTAAACGCATTCGCCGGCGGGCGTTTCAGGGTCAGCAGCGCGATGGCGCCATGGTTGGCGTAGTCGAGTTCGATCATGATGGGTTTCCAACTGGAGTGTCAGGGCAAGGGCCGCCGCAAGCAGGCGCGGCCCGTCGAAGTCGTGCAGGAACGGCAAGTCTGCCGTCGCACTGCAAGGCGTGCAGTCTATTTACCGTTCGAGCCGGCCAGATCCGGGAAGTCCTCTTCCCAGTACTCGCCGGGCTGGCGGGCGGGCTGCGTGTCCCGCTCCAGTTCGCGGCGCCGCAGTTCGACGCGGCGGATCTTGCCGGAGATGGTCTTGGGCAACTCGCTGAACTGCAAGCGCCGGATCCGCTTGTACGGCGAGAGTTTCTCGCGCGAAAACTGGAACACGCTGCGCGCCAGTTCGGGACCGGCTTCATAGCCATGCCGCACCGTCACGAATGCCTTGGGCACCGAGAGGCGCACCGCGTCGGCACTCGGCACCACCGCGGCTTCGGCAATCGCTTCGTGTTCGATCAGCACGCTCTCCAGCTCGAACGGACTCAAGCGGTAATCGGACGACTTGAACACGTCGTCGGCGCGGCCCACATAGACGTAGTAGCCATCGTCGCGGCGCATCGCCACATCCGAGGTGTGGTAGTAGCCGTTGCGCATGGCCTGCACCGTGGCGTTGGGATTGTTTGCGTAGCCCGTCATCAGACCAAGCGGACGCTGCGCGAGCGGCAAGGCGATTTCGCCTTCGCTGGCCGGATGATCGTCTGCATCGACCAGCTCGATCTGGTAGCCCGGCAAGGGCCGCCCCATCGAGCCCGGCACCACCGGCTGGCCGGGCGAGTTGCCGATCTGGCAGGTGGTCTCGGTCTGGCCGAAGCCGTCGCGGATCGTCACGCCCCAGGCATGGCGCACCCGCTCGATAACCTCGGGATTCAACGGCTCGCCCGCGCCGACGATCTCGCGCAGCTTGACCGGATAATCCGCGAGCGGCTCCTGCACCAGCATGCGCCAGACGGTCGGCGGCGCGCACAGCGTCGTCACGCTGCAGCGCACCAGCACGTCGAGCGTTTCCTGCGGCACGAAGCGCGCGTAGTTGAACACGAACACGCAAGCCTCGGCATTCCACGGCGCGTAGAAGCAGCTCCATGCATGCTTGGCCCAGCCGGGCGAGCTGATATTCCAGTGGATATCGCCGGGTTGCAGGCCGATCCAGTACATCGTCGACAAATGGCCGACCGGATAGCTTTGATGCGTATGTTCGACGAGTTTGGGCTTCGACGTGGTGCCCGAGGTGAAGTACAGCAGCAGCGGATCGGTTGCGCGGGTTGGGCCGTCGGGCGTAAAGTGCGGCGCGGCCTCGTAAGCGCCGGCCAGATCGATCCAGCCTTCGCGCGGCGTGCCGACCGACAGGCGCGTGAGCGCAATCTCGAGCCCCTCGAATTTCGCCAGCTCCGCGCTATCGACCACGACGAATTTCGCCTCGCCGATCTGCACGCGGTCGCGCACATCGTCCGCGGAAAGCTGGGTGGTGGCGGGCAGCACGATGGCGCCGAGCTTCATGGCCGCCAGCATCACGTCCCAGAGTTCGACGCGATTGGGCAGCATCAGCAGCAGGCGGTCGCCGCGCCCCACGCCGACACCGCGCAGGAAATTCGCCATGCGCGCCGAGCGCTCCGACATCTGCGCATATGAATACTTGATGCCCTCGCCGGTGGGATCGTCGACGATCCATAGCGCCGGGTTGTCGTTGTGCTGGGCGATCGCATCGAAATAGTCGAGCGCCCAGTTGAACTCGTCGAGCGTGGGCCATGTGAACTCGCGATAGGCGCGCTCATAGTCGGATCGATGGCGCAACAACAGGTCGCGAGCGTCGAGAAAGCGCTGCGTCGAAAGGGCCGGCACGGTCATCGTCGTCTCCTCTGTCGATGGGAGTTAGCGCTTCAGCGCTTACTCCCATCCCATGCAGGCTTGCCTGCGGTGGACGGGAGTTAGCCTACCCCCGTCCCAGACAATCCAATTCCTACTGGCGCGAATGCGCTCTATTGGCGTTTTATTCTGCACCTAAACCTGCCGCGCAATCACCATTCTTTGTACTTCGCTGGTGCCCTCGTAAATCTGCGTGATACGGGCATCGCGATAGTGGCGCTCCACCGCATAATCTTCGAGGTAGCCATAGCCGCCGTGAATCTGGATGGCGTTCGAGCAGACTTCCTCGGCCAGCTCGGAGGCATACAGCTTCGCCTGCGAGGCCTCGGACAGGCACGGCTTGCCCGCGCTGCGCAGCCGCGCCGCATGGTGCACGAGAAGCCGCGCCGCATTCAGACGCGTCGCCATATCGGCCAGCATGTTGGCAATCGACTGGTGTTCCTTCAGAGCCTTGCCGAACTGGATCCGCTCGTGCGCATAGAGACGCGCCGCGTCGAACGCCGCCCGGGCGATGCCCACCGCCTGCGCGGCAATGCCGATGCGCCCGCCTTCGAGGTTCGACAAGGCGATGCGCAGCCCGTCGCCGCGCTGGCCGAGCAGATTGGCCTCGGGCACGGCGCAGTCGTCCAGCGAGATCGGGCAGGTATCCGAGGCGCGGATACCGAGCTTGTGTTCGGGCCGGCCGACATTGAAGCCCGGCGTATCGGTCGGCACGATAAACGCCGACAGGCCGCGCTTGCCTAGCTCCGGATCGGTCACGGCAAACACGATGGCGACATTGGCCCGTGCACCGTTGGTCACGAACTGCTTGCTGCCGTTGAGAATCCATTGGCCGTCGCGCAGCACCGCCCGGGTGCGCAAGTTGTTGGCCTCCGAGCCGGCCTGCGGCTCGGTCAGGCAGAAGGCGCCGATCCGGCGCCCCGTGGCGAGATCCTGCAGGTAGCGGTCTTTCTGCGCCTCGCTGCCGAAGTTG
Source organism: Paraburkholderia sp. SSBN10T (assembly GCF_056619545.1). Lineage (NCBI taxonomy): Bacteria > Pseudomonadati > Pseudomonadota > Betaproteobacteria > Burkholderiales > Burkholderiaceae > Paraburkholderia > Paraburkholderia sp. SSBN10T. The sequence continues at coordinate 97,713 of NZ_JBWQQI010000025.1, read as the reverse complement.
AGGATCGGGCCGCAGCCGACCGAGTTGTGCACGCTCATCAGGGTCGCGCACGAGGCACAGCCGGCGGCGATCTCTTCGAGCGCCAGCGCATAAGCCACGTAGTCGGTGTACGAGCCGCCCCACTCGGACGGCACGATCATGCCGAGCAAACCCAACTCGCCCATCTGCCTGACCACCTCGTCCGGCAATTGCGCTTCGCGGTCCCATTGCGCCGCGTGGGGCGCGAGGCAATCGACTGAGAAGTCGCGCGCCGCGTCGCGGATCATCCGTTGTTCGTCAGTGTAGAAATTGTCCATGATTCAGGCTTGCGTCTCGGTCCAGGTGCGGACAAGTGTAGGCAAGCTACTGGACAGCTTCGATGCTCTGCCCGATCATTCTGCGTGAGCGCATTTGCCATCCCGGCATGACAGAACAAACCGGATAGGCGCGCCGTTATGAGACTTGCATGAGCTGGCGAACGGATCGCTGAGCGGGTTTGCCACTCCTGCGGGTTTGCGGCGCGCTTGCCGCCCGTCTGCCCTCCCGTCTGCCGCCCGCTTTCCATGCCTAGGCCCCGCACCTTGCCTTGACTCCATGACTCCGAAAAACGATAAAGGGACGATCTCGCTGAGCCTCGTCGAAGAAACCCTGGCGTTGGCGCGCGCACGCGGCCTCGATGTGCTGCCGCTGATCGAGGCCGCCGGCATCGCGCCGCAGATGCTCGGCGCACCAAGGAGCCGCGTCTCCTCGGCGCAATACGGCGCGCTCTGGGCCGGTATTGCCAGGGCGCTCGACGACGAGTTTTTCGGCCAGGATTCGCATCCGATGCGCTGCGGCAGTTTTATCGCCATGACCCAGTGCGCCTTGACGGCACGCAACGGCGCCCAGGCGCTGAGCCGGGCGCTCGGCTTCATGCGCCTGATCCTCGACGATCTCGGCGCACAGCTCAGCCCGGAGCCGGAGCGCGTGCGCCTCACGTTCACCCATCGCGAAGGCGCGCCCCAGCCGACCATGTTCGCCTATGCGACCTACTTCATCCTCGTGTACGGACTGGTGTGCTGGCTGGTCGGCCGGCGCATTCCGTTGCTGGCCGCGCGCTTTCGCTGTGCCGAGCCGGCCGCCGCGCAGGAATACCGGCTGATGTTCTGTGAAGACATGCGCTTTAACCAGCAAGCCTCATATGTCGATCTGGCGCCGGCGTTCCTCGATCTGCCGGTGATCCAGACGACGCAGTCGATCAAGCCGTTTCTGCGCGATGCGCCGGGCAGCTTTGTGGTCAAGTACCGCAATCCCGGCTCGCTGGCCGCGCGGGTGCGCAAACTATTGCGCGCCTTGCCGATGGCCGGCTGGCCCGCCGCCGACGCGATGGCGCAGCGCCTGCATCTGGCCGAAGCGACGATGCGGCGGCACCTGAAGCAAGAAGGCCACACCTACCAGTCGATCAAGGACGATCTGCGCCGCGACATCGCAATCGGCGAACTGCAGGACAGCGAGCGCACGATTGCTGAGATTGCAGCGCGGGTGGGGTTTGCCGAACCGAGCGCGTTCCATCGTGCATTTCGCAAATGGACCGGCATGCGGCCGACCGACTACCGGCTGGCGCGGACCAACCTCACGCATACGATGGAATCGGACTAAGCTATAAACAGCAGGCCCGCCCTTTTCCGGCCCGCGCTGCCCGATTGGGTCCGATCAGGTCTGCTGAATTCCGGCCACCGTCGATGCAGCGCCCCCGGCCGTTTGCGATGAGAACGTACCCGTTTCTCCCGTTTCGGCAATCCGGCCCGCGCCGCCGGCGTATCCCCGGCGGCCTTGCGACCCGGTTCCTGCGCGGCATTGCCGCGCGAGGCGTCCTCTTGGCGTGCGCCGGCGCGCTCTTGAGCGTCCCTGCGTCCCGCCTCGAGGCCGTGGCGGCGCCCGGCGCCGTAATCGTGATTCCCGTCAACGGCGCCATCGATCCGGCCAGCGCCGACTTTATCGTGCGCGGCCTGCAACGCGCCGCGCAGGAGCGGGCGCAACTCGCCGTGCTGCAACTCGATACCCCCGGCGGCCTCGATACCTCGATGCGGCAGATCATCAAGGCGATCCTGGGCTCGTCCGTGCCGGTGGCGGCGTTCGTGAGTCCAAGCGGTGCGCGGGCCGCGAGCGCGGGCACCTATATCGTCTATGCCAGCCATCTCGCGGCCATGGCGCCGGGCACCAATCTCGGCGCCGCGACGCCGGTGCAGATCGGCGTGGGCGGGGCCGAGCCACCGGGACAAAGCGCCACGCCGCCCGGGCAAAACGCCTCGGCGCCCGACAGCCAATCGGCTGAAACCCGCAAGCAGGTCCAGGACGCCGCCGCCTATATCCGCGGTCTCGCGCAACTGCGCGGGCGCAACGCCGACTGGGCCGAACATGCCGTGCGCGAAGCCGTGAGCCTGTCGGCCAGCGAGGCGCTGGCGCAGCATGTGGTCGACCTGACCGCCCGCGACGTGCCCGATCTGCTGCGCCAGCTCGACGGCCGCACGGTCAATACTGTCTCGGGCGAGCAGCGGCTGAACACGGTCAATGCGTCTATCGTCACGCTCGAACAGGACTGGCGCAGCCGCTTCCTCGCCGTTATCACGGACCCGAACGTGGCCTTGATTCTGCTGATGCTCGGCATGTATGGCCTGTTCTTCGAATTCGCCAATCCGGGCTTCGTGCTGCCCGGCGTGGTGGGCGCCATCAGCCTGCTGATCGGCCTGTTTGCGATGCAGATGCTGCCCATCAACTATGTGGGGCTCGCCCTGATCTTTCTGGGCCTCGCCTTCCTGATCGCCGAAGCGTTTCTGCCCACCTTCGGCACGCTCGGCTTTGGCGGCATCGTGTCCTTCGTGGTCGGCGGCCTGATGCTGATCGATACCGACGTGCCCGGCTACGGCATTCCGTTGCCGGTCATCGCGGCCGTCACCGCGTTCAGTGCGCTATTCGTTTTCACGGTATCGAGCGTGGCCTTGCGCGCCCGCCGCCGGCCGGTGGTGACCGGCTCGGAGGCGCTGATCGGCAGCGTGGGCGTGGTGCTCGACGGCGGCCTCGTGCCGCATGGCAATTCGGAGGCCGGCGAAGGCTGGGCCCAGGTCCACGGCGAGCGCTGGCACGTATGCAGCGCCGCGCCGCTTGCGCCCGGCCGGGCGGTGCGTGTGACGGCCCGGCGCGGCCTGACGCTCACCGTCGTTCCAGCGGAAGGATCACAGCGGCAAGGCGTGGGACCAAAGTAAGGAGAACAACCATGATCGGTTTCACATTCGGCTTCGGCAGCATTCTGATCGTGCTGGCGGCGATCCTGATTGCGTCGTCGATCCGCATCTTCCGCGAATACGAACGCGGGGTCGTGTTTATGCTCGGGCGCTTCTGGAAGGTCAAAGGGCCCGGTCTCGTGCTGATCATCCCGATCGTCCAGCAGGTGGTGCGGATCGATCTGCGCACCGTCGTGTTCGATGTGCCGCCGCAGGACGTGATTACGCGCGACAACGTCTCGGTCAAGGTCAATGCCGTCGTGTATTTCCGCGTGGTCGATCCGGAGCGCGCGGTGATTCAGGTGGCCAAATACTTCGAAGCGACCAGCCAGTTGGCGCAGACCACCTTGCGCGCGGTGCTCGGCAAGCACGAACTCGACGATCTGCTGGCCGCTCGCGAACAGCTCAACGCGGATATCCAGAAGGTGCTCGATTCGCAAACCGATGCCTGGGGCATCAAGGTGGCGATCGTCGAAATCAAGCATGTGGATATCAACGAAACGATGATCCGCGCCATTGCCCGCCAGGCCGAAGCCGAGCGCGAGCGGCGCGCCAAGGTGATTCACGCGGAGGGCGAGTTGCAGGCCTCGCAACACCTGCTGGAGGCGGCGCAGACGCTCGCGCGGCAACCGCAGGCCATGCAGTTGCGTTATCTGCAGACGCTCACGACGATCGCCGCGGACAAGAATTCGACCATCGTGTTTCCGCTGCCGATCGATCTGCTGAGCGCCGTGCTGGACCGGCTGGGCAAGCCGTCGTCCGCGTCGTGAACAGAGCTTATGCCGCGGCGCGCAATGGTGCGTTGCGGTTTTCCCCCTTTCAGGGATGTGGAGGTGAATCCTAAAATTAAGGGATTACACCGATTGCTTCAAAGGAGCATCTTATGAAAGCCATTTCTCACATTAGTCTTGGAGCGCTGCTCGTGGCCTGCAGCGTCACGTCCGCGTTTGCCCAGGCACAAAAGCCATGCAACCCTAACGGGCCGAAGACGCGTGCTGAAGTCAGGGCCGATCTGAAACAGTGGCTTGCCGCCGGCTATGATCCGCTCGACTGGGCCGACTATCCGGACAACGCGCAACGCGCAGGCCGAATCGTCGCGCAACAGCGTGCGGCGGCCGGCAATGCGGGAGCCTGTGCGCAGTAAGCAGTAGATCCGTTTGATGCGCCCAGCGCGTTGGTTGGCCCTCGGGCGCCAACGTCGTTCGCGCTGGACGCGCATCCCTGGCCGGCCATCCCGCCCCTGCCGTTTTATGTCTGGCTTATCCCTGACTTGCCCCTTGCCTGACCCCGTAGCCTTCCTCGCACTGCCTCCCGACGTCCTGCCGCCCCCTACTCCCGCCGGCAAGGTATCATTTCGCCCCTTCGATACCGGCGCCCGACGACACGCCCCGATGTGACAACCCCGTTGTGCCAGCTCCGATATGACGGCTCCGGGCGACACTCCTGAAAACGCCACGGAGTGAAGCCGCAAGCTCGCCTGCGACTGTTGCATCTGCTCCACGCCGCGCGTGCCCGTGCAGTACTTGACCGGTAATCGTGACTACAATCCGCCCGTAGCGCTGTGCGTGCGTCTGCCGCCATCAGAAGCGGCTGCGCCTTACAAGCACCATAACAATCAACTTCATCACGACCCGGAACTCGCCTCATGGACTCCGTAAAACGATATTTCGGCTTCGACGAAGCTGGCACCAACCTGCGCACCGAACTGCTCGCAGGCCTGACCACCTTCCTGACGATGGCCTACATCATCTTCGTCAATCCGGCGATTCTCGGCGATGCGGGCATCCCCAAGGACGCCGTCTTCGTGGCGACCTGCCTCGTAGCGGCATTGGGCTCGCTGATCATGGGCCTGTATGCCAACTACCCGATTGCCTGCGCGCCGGGCATGGGGCTAAACGCCTACTTTGCGTATACCGTGGTCAAAGGCATGGGCTTCACATGGCAAGCCGCGCTCGGCGCCGTATTTATCTCCGGCTGCCTGTTTATGATCGTCACCCTGTTCCGGGTGCGCGAGGTGATCGTCAACGGCATTCCGCATTCCATCCGCATTGCCATCACGGCGGGTATCGGCCTGTTCCTCGCGATCATTTCGCTAAAGACGGCCGGTGTGGTGGTCGGCAGCCCGGCCACTCTGGTGACGCTCGGCAACCTGCATGATGCGCATGTGATTCTCGCGATCATCGGCTTTTTCGGCATCGTCACGCTCGACTTCCTGCGGGTGCGCGGCGCGATCCTGATCGGCATTGTCGGCGTGACGGTGCTCAGCTTCTTCTTTGGCGGCAACCAGTTTCACGGCATCGTGTCCGCGCCGCCGTCGATCGACGCCACGCTGTTTCACCTCGATATCCGCGCCGCACTGTCTACCGGCGTCCTCAACGTCGTGCTGGTGTTCTTCCTCGTCGAACTGTTCGATGCGACCGGCACGCTGATGGGCGTCGCCAACCGCGCCGGCCTGCTGGTCGAAGGCAAGATGCACCGCCTGAACAAGGCGCTGCTCGCCGACAGCACCGCGATTCTCGCCGGCTCCGTGCTGGGCACCTCGTCGACCACGGCGTATATCGAAAGCGCATCGGGCGTGCAGGCCGGCGGCCGCACCGGCGTCACCGCGATCACGGTCGCCGTGCTGTTTCTGGCGGCGCTGTTCTTTGCGCCGCTCGCGGGCGTCGTGCCCGGTTATGCCACCGCCCCGGCGCTGCTCTATGTCTCGTGCCTGATGCTGCGCGAAATGGTGGACCTGCCCTGGGACGACGCCACGGAAGTGGTTCCCGCCGCGCTGACGGCCTTGCTGATGCCGTTCACCTACTCGATCGCCAACGGCGTGGCGTTCGGCTTTATCTCGTACGCGGGGCTCAAGCTGCTGACCGGCCGGGCACGCCAGGTCAAACTGGTGGTGTGGATCATTGCCGCGGTATTCCTGTTCCGCTATTTTTATCTCGGCGCCGAATGACAGACGCCGGGGGCGCAGGGGGCCATCCGGTGACGCTCGCGGGACTGAACCTGATTCTGACGCTGGTCGGCAAGAACGACGTTGCCCGCCCACTGCTCAAGACCGCGCACGAGTGGATCGGCAATGCGTTTGATTGGGTGATCGGGCTGCACGCGCTGGCCGCCATCGGGCATCACGTCCTGCTCAAGGATCGTACGCTGCGCCGCATGATCTGGGGCAGCGAAAGGCGGCGGCAAACCGATGCGGTGTGGGCTTCGATTACCCACACCCGGTTGCCGTTAGCAACCCTTATTATCAACTGTCAGTTTCGCCAGTTCGCTTCGTAGAAGCGCACATAGCCGCTGCGCAGCACGAGGCATTGCGCACTCGTCTCCGACAGCAAGCGGCGCGTCGCCGCCTCGATCCGGGCCCGATGAGCGGCAAAGGCGCCGATCATGTCTTCGAGACGGTACGAGGCCGCCCCATAGTGGTCTTCGAGCGCCTCGGCGGTAATCATGCACTCCACCCTTTCGCCATCGACCATTGCCGGGAACGCCAGGGTAAGTTCGCGCCCCGAATATTCAGGGGTTTCGTTCGGGAAAATGATCTGCATGGGATTCGCCTTGGTTTGACGGGTGGATCACACTAGGCCGCGCACGCCTGTTCTTGGTTGCCTCCTTGCGTGGTCGAGGCGCGGGTCGCAACAAACGCAAAAAGCTGGAAAAACACGCTTGATGCGGTTGATTTCATTCACTTTAGACGACTTCCTGCGAGCCGCAAGTTTTCCTTCCAGATTGACCAATCTGGTGCAGGCTTCGGCCAGTCATCAGCACCGAGAAACAGCCCGGCCAACCGGCGCGGTGCGCCTTGCGCTTCGCTCCGGCCACCGGCACCAGGCAGCGTTTCTACGAGCGATCCTTTGGCCAGAGATTCAGCAGGAAAGCACTGGCGGCGATACCGATGGCAGTCGTCGCGGCGCCGGACAAGGTCACATCGTTCTCGTCGAACAGCATCCCGTGAATCGCTACCGCTATCCCCGCCAGCGCGGCAAACGTCGCCAACACTGCAAGGATGACCCTGAATTCCATGTGCACCATGGCGTACTCCCGAACTGGCGCTGGCGAGGCGGGCAAGGCCTCTGCGGGACACGGCGCGAACGCATCCCATACCTCGCATCATTGCACCTCTGTGCGCGAACGCAAGCCCGTAGTTGCCCGCGATCGCGGCGCAGCGGCGCGCCGCAATCCTGTAAGATGAATCCTCGGCTGCGCGGTATGCTGCGCTGCAGGATGACAACGGCGGGCAACGTATCCCCGTGTCGAAATCCAACCGGAGACGAGCAGTGACCCATCGCCCTGGCACGCCCACTACGGCGCCCATGGCTGTCCGCCCCCTGACGGACCGGCCCGGGCTGCTTGCGCAAGCTCATGCGCGCTCGCTTGAAGTAGGCCTGCGCGCCTGCGAAACACCCGACTTCCACCCATTGCGCCAGGCGGCACTGCGCGATCTGGTCGAACGCAATCATTCCTTGTATGCGCATGCGCTGCCGGTGATGGAGACGCTGCACGCGCAGATCGTCGATACGCAAAGCATGGTGCTGCTTACCGACAGTCACGGCGTGATCCTGCATAGCCTCGGCGATAACGACTTTATCGAAAAGGCCAACCGGGTCGCGTTGTGTCCCGGGGTGTCGTGGGCCGAGGCGGACCGCGGCACCAACGCGATCGGCACGGCGCTGGTGGAGGGCCAGCCGACCGTCGTCCATGCCGACGAACATTTTCTTCACGCCAACCGGATCCTGACCTGCTCGTGCGCGCCCATCGCCGATCCCTATGGCCGCACGATCGGCGCGCTCGATGTGAGCGGCGACACACGCGGCTTTCATAAACACACGCTAGCGCTGGTGCGAATGTCCGCGCAGATGATCGAAAACCATCTGTTTTCCAACCAGTTCGCCGACGCGGTACGCATCCACTTTCACGCTCGCGCCGAATTTATCGGCACGCTGTACGAAGGGCTCGCGGCATTTGCGCCGGACGGCACGTTTCTCTCCGCTAACCGCAGTGCGCTGTTCCAGTTGGGACAACCGCTCGCGGCGCTGCAGCATCAATCGTTCGAGGCGCTGTTCGGCAGTGCCTTTCCCGCCTTGTTGCAACAGACCCTCTGCGCCCCGGGCGAATGCACCACGCTGACGTTGCCAAGCGGCGTGCGCGTGATTGCGCGCGGGGAATTCGCAGCGCTGCGCCATCTGTTGCCAGTCGCCAGTCTCGCGTCGCAAGCGGGTGCCGGCGCGGCCGCCACGATGCGCGGCGCGGCGCGCCCTGCCGCACCGGTGACGCTCGGCGAGCTCAATACCGGCGACGCGCAGATGGCGGCAATCCTGCGACGCGTCGCCAAGGTCCGCGGCCGCGACATTCCGATTCTCGTGCTCGGCAAGACCGGCACCGGCAAGGAATGGCTGGCCCGCGCGATCCATCACGATTCGCCACGCCGCGCGGCGCCGTTTGTCGCGCTCAACTGCGCATCGCTGCCGGATACGCTGATCGAAGCCGAACTGTTCGGTTATGAAGACGGCGCCTTTACCGGCGCGAAAAAGCGCGGCAGCGTCGGCAAGATCGTGCAGGCCGATGGCGGCACGCTGTTTCTCGACGAAATCGGCGATATGCCGCTCGCCCAGCAGGTGCGGCTGATGCGCGTGCTGCAGGAACGCACGGTGGCGCCGCTCGGCAGCACGCGGGCGATTCCGGTCGATCTGCGGATCATCTGCGCGACCCACCGCAACCTGCGCGCCATGATCGAAGCCGGGACCTTCCGCGAGGACCTGTACTACCGCATCAACGGACTTGTCGTGACCTTGCCCGCGTTGAGCGAGCGCACGGATCTGGCCGAACTGGCGGCTCGCATCCTCGACGCGCAGCGCGACGGCGAACGACTGCCCATGCGGGTCTCGGCAGACGTGCTCGAATGCTTCAAACGGTGCCGTTGGCCCGGCAATCTGCGGCAACTGGCGAACGTCCTGCGCACCGCCGCGATCATGGCCGAGGGAGCGGCGCAGATCGATATCGAGCACCTGCCGGAGGACTTTCTGCATGACTGCGATGGCGTTGGCGTTGGCGTTGCAAACATAGCGGCAAACGTAGCTGTAAGTGCGACTGCAAACCTGGCGGCAAGCGCAGCGCGGAGTTCGGCAGACGCCACGCCGGGGCGCGGCTCGTGCACCACATCGTCAGCGGGACACGACGCGCACGGCAACGAACCGGCCGCGTCACCAGTGCGGCCGGCCCAGGCCGCTTCGGACCAACCATCATCCCCCGCCCGGATGGAAGAGTGGCAGACCACGCTGATCGCGCAAACCCTCTCGCGCCACGGCGGCAACATCTCGGCCGCGGCACGCGAACTGGGCCTCGCGCGCAATACGGTGTACCGCTATCTGCGTCGCAACCGCGTCCACTGATGCCCGCAGTCAGCGCCTGTTGTGGCCAGGCAGTGCAATCAGACGTATTGGCATTCGCAGTCACACCGCGTCGTGGGGGTTTGGCCATCCGATACGCCGCGCCGGGTTAAGCTTTGCTTCTGACCCCGCGCGAATCCGTGACCCATGGCCTCCCGACACGAACTCAAACGCTACCGCACCAACCTCGCCGACGAACTCGACAGCGCCGCGCTGTACGAGACGCTCGCCCGTGTCGAGAAGAACGCGGCACGCCGCGACGTATTTCAGCAGCTCGCGGATTCGGAGCGCGAGCACGCCCAGGTATGGCTCGACAAGCTGCATGCAAACGGCATTCAGGCACGACCGCCGCGGCGTAGCGTGAAAACGCATCTGATGCGCGGGCTGGTGCATACCTTCGGGCCGTCGTTCGTACTGCCGACGCTCGCTGCCGCCGAGTATGCGGACCGCAATAAATACGCGAACCAGCCGGACGCCGCGCGCCTGTCCGCGGAGGAGCAGCATCACGCGGACGTCGTGCAGGCGGTGGCGGAAGAAGTCCGCAACGGAGCGGCCAAAGAAAAACCGAATAGCGACTCGAAGGGTGCGCAGATCGCCAATGCCGAGGAGTGGCACAAGGGCGTGCGCTCGGGCAACGATTTGCGCGCGGCGGTGCTCGGTGCAAACGACGGGCTGGTGTCGAACTTCTGTCTGATTATGGGTGTGGCGGGCGCGGGCACCGGCAACAAGGCGATTCTTTTGACCGGGTTTGCCGGGCTGATTGCCGGGGCATGCTCGATGGCGCTGGGCGAGTGGCTTTCCGTGACCAACGCCCGTGAACTGGCCCGTACGCAAATCGCCAAGGAAGCCGACGAGATCGAGCATACGCCCGATGCCGAGCGTCACGAACTGGCGCTGATCTATCAGGCCAAGGGGATCGAAGCGGGCGAAGCACGCCGCATCGCCAGCCAGATCATGCGCGACAAGGACAAGGCGCTCGATACGCTAACCCGCGAGGAGCTCGGGCTCGATCCGGCTGAACTCGGCGGCAATCCATGGTCGGCGGCGGGCGTGTCGTTCTGCCTGTTTTCGCTGGGGGCGATTTTTCCGGCCGTGCCGTTTTTGTGGGCACATGGTCTGCCGGCGATCCTGCAGTGCATCGGCCTAAGCGGTATCGGGCTTGCCGCGGTGGGCGTCTTCACCTCGCTCTTTAACGGCCGCGGCGCGGCGTTTTCGGCGTTCCGGCAGATTGTGATCGGCCTGCTTGCTGCGGCGTTTACGTTCGGCGTCGGGCGGCTGCTCGGAGTGTCGATTTCATGACACGGGTTTGGCGGCACGCGGGAGCGGCGCGTCTGAGGTATCGTGGCGGGCTGATTTTCATTTGAAACCATGCCCGAAACCAAGCCGCCCTTCTCCGTGCGTGTCGAACCGCTGGGACGCACGTTCGAAGCACCTGACTCGCTGACCATTCTCGAAGCCGCCGGCTTCGCCGATCTGCGTTTGCCGCGCTCGTGCCGCAATGGGACGTGCAGAACGTGCATGTGCCGCATGGTGAGCGGCGCCGTCTCGTACACCATCGAATGGCCGGGACTGTCGCGAGAGGAAAAGGCGGAGGGATTGATTCTGCCGTGCGTGGCGGTGGCGGAGTCGGACCTGGTGATTGAGGTGCCCGACGCGGTGGAGCTTGGCTGAGCGCCGCGACACACCAACGAAAAAAATCCCCAGCCATCGAAACCGATGGCTGGGGTCAACTCTCTCGCGCGCACGGAACTTCAGCACGCATAGGTAATGTAACGGTTTGAACGCTCCAGATTAATCACTCAGGCTGGAAGAGTCCTTTGCCGGACGCCGCTTTCCGAGGTTGATCCAGATCACGCTCCCAACCGTCGTCCCGTGCTTTTGATGCACCCCGTTCGAACGCTTTTACCCAGACGCAAAATAATGGTTGCCACCGCGCTTTCGACACGGCAACGCGATGTCTCGATGATCAGGTCCGGGTTGGCAGGCGCCTCATAGGGCGACGACACGCCTGTAAATTGCGCAATTTTGCCGATTCGCGCCTGGGCATACATGCCCTTCGGATCGCGTTCCGAGCAGAGTTCGGCCGAGGCCGAGATAAATGTTTCCAGAAAGCCGGCGCCGACAATGGCGCGAGCCATCTCGCGCTGGGCCGCCAGCGGCGAAATAGTCGCCACGACCACGACATGGCCCGTTTGCTGGAACAGCTTCGCCACATGAGCGATCCGGCGCACATTCTCTAGGCGGTCCAGATCCGAAAACCCAAGATCCGAGCAAAGCCCCTCTCTAAGCGCGTCGCCATCGAGCACGACCACTTTCGCACCCTCGCTCAGCAGTTGAGCGTTCAGCGCCTGCGCAATCGTGCTCTTACCGGCGCCTGGCAACCCGGTCATCCAGACAACCGGTGCGATATCTGCGCCCATCAATCCGTCGTTTGCGCTCATGAAGTCGTATCCAATCCGTTTCGATCCAACTTTAACGTTTGCGCATAGTTTTTCCGTCGCTGTTTATAGCGCGATCTTTTTACGAAAAATTTCGACTCGCCGGGCGGGGCTGGATTGACTGAGCGGAACACAAGGCCGGATCAGCGAGAGCAGCGAATTCGTTCGTTCGCGCAGGCTAAACAGTGTGTTGTCTTTTCAGGTAATTTTCTAACTCAGGCAACCGGCTACACTCATCACACTTCATCATGCCGGGCGCCATCATGCTGGTCGCATTTTTCATTCTGTCGCCGCTAGCCATACTCGCGTTAATCGGGTTCGCGCGCCGTATCCATCCGCTCACCGGCCACTTCACCGACGCCAAATAGGTGCAAGCCGTCCTGAACCCGCCAGGCGCGGCCGCTCCGAACGTTAACCGAGAAATGTAAAACCTGCGTTTCAAGCCGGTTTTTTCAAGCGAGCCCGCTCGAAGATGGTCCTGCCGCCGCCCGCCGTCTTAGCGCCGCGAACCGAGTGCGCGCTCGATCTTCTGATCGGTCTTGTACTGGCTAAGCGCATACACCGACCAGATCGCCGCCGGAATCCACCCGATCAGCGTGACCTGCAAGATCAGGCAAATAATCCCGGCAAACGGACGGCCGATCGTAAAGAACTGAAACCACGGCAGGATGATGGCTAGCAACAGGCGCATGCAGATTTCCATATGACATCCGGCTGGCCCGCACGGGCACGGTGCACCGGATCAGTTGACTGGAGCGAAGCGCGGCACTTTGCCGCCTTCATGGTCGATCAGTTCGAAAAATACCGAAGCTGGACGCGTCCAGATCGTACCATTCGCGGCGCGATAAACAATCATCGTCACGCTCGGGTCCGACTCGAGCGTCGCTTCGCAAATCAGTTCGTAAATGCCGCCTTTGTAGTGCTGATAACGCACGGTTCAGATCCTTCTGTGCTCAGGGTTGAAGAGGTCGCAAAACATGCCGCGCAGTGAACCCCGGGCATCCTACGCGAGCGCCGCGCATCGCGCGAGCGGCCGTTGTCCGGTCAAGCGCCCGTCTTGCGGCGCGGATGCATTTTTGTTCGCCTGGCGGGCAGAATTTTTTCGTGCGATAAAGGGACTACCTATTTCACGGAGCAACGAATGGCCACGCTAGAAGCGTTTCGCGCCGTGCTTGACGATGAAGGCACGCCCGAAATCATCCGCAATCACATCATCGATTCACTGCAATACACGCTGCGCAATCACGGCCAGATTTTCACCTCGAAGGAAGTCGAATGGCTGGCCGTCTGGGACGATGCCCGCATTCCGCTCGCCGCCTCGCGCGAACTGAAGAAGCGCATCGCCGAAACGACCCGCTAAACCGCTAGACGGCGGGCGCCACCGGTTGCGCCCGCCCAACAAGGCGCGCGCCATGCCCAGCAGGGCCGGCGGGGCTTTTTACACGCCGGTTTCCGGCTGGCAACTGCACGCCCGGCAGGTTTTGCTATCCAATTTCCCCCATTTAGGGCATCATATTGGAATAGCTGTCACCCGTATTTGCAGTACCGGCAGCATTAACGGGGACTTCCCCGGGCATCTCCGCATCACCCCCGACTGTTCGACCGCCGCCTGTCGGCGATCCCGTCACTCCGGCAATGCGCAGCACGCATTCGCCGTCGCGAGTTGTGCAGCTTTCATGCGCCTGATGTCCGCGCGACATTAGCGCGTTTCTTCTCCATTGAATCCGCGAATTTGCGCGGCTGCGCTCAAGCCCTTTGCTATTGGGCCTGTGCCACTCTTTTTCCACGGCGGCGCGCCCGAAGATGCTGCGCGGCCGGCGCTGTTGTGTCGTGCGTAACACGCGTGACACGGCAGCCACGTAATACAGGACAAGTACTTCATGAATTCAGTTGTCAAGACCTACAAAGGCTACGAAATCCATCCGCTCGTGTATCCGCGCCGTCCTGCTGACGGCACTACGACCAGCCGCAATCCGGACGCCGGTTATGAGGCGTCGGTGCGCATCTGCCGCGTAGGCGCCAATCCTGCTGCCGACGGCCGGGTGTTTCGCCTGCCGTATCTGTGGCCGTTCGAAGGCACGGGCAAGGCTCGCATCGCGTGCATGGCGCATGCGGAACAGTTGATCGACGGCCGCGTAGACGGCCAGTCGGTTGCCGATCTTTGATCGGCCACTGCGCGGCACCTCCAGCTTCGCACGGTGCGCCCTGCGCACCGCTCCATTCTGCGCGGATGTGCCGCCCGGCCATCCGCGCCACCCCATCACGCGCTTTGCCGTTGAGCAAAGCCCCCTTACCCCATCGACCAGGAGTTATGCATGGCGAAAGAAGAACTGCTTGAACTTGACGGTATCGTCGACGAAGTACTTCCGGATAGCCGTTACCGCGTGACGCTCGACAACGGCGTCGTGGTTGGCGCTTACGCATCCGGACGCATGCGCAAGAATCACATTCGTATTCTCGCGGGCGACCGCGTGACGCTCGAGCTGTCGGTCTACGACCTGACCAAAGGACGGATCAATTTCCGTCACAAGGACGAGCGCGCCTCCGGTGGCGGTGCCGCCCGCAATACGCAGTTCCGTCGTCGCTAAAACGGCGACACGTCTGCCGTCGCCATGACGGCCGCTACCCGCTAGCGAAGCTTGTCGCGCGCCTTCTCCGGCTTGAGCCATGCCAGAGCGGCGCGCAGCGGGGTCGCATCTCCGCCGAGCAGCTCGCTTGCCTCAATCGCAGCCTCCAGCATGGGCCGGCGCATGCGCAGCATCAGTGCTTCGTCGACACGCGAACGCGGTCCCGCCAGCGTAAACGCGCCGGCGAGCGGCTGTGCCGCCGAAAACACCGGCGTCGAAATACCCGCCGTTTCCGCATCGCGCTCGCCGAGCGACAGGTAATAGCCGTCGCGACGAATGCGCTCGTACAGCTCTCCCCGCCCACCGTCGAACGCGCTTAGCACGCGCCCGCCCGAGCCTTTGTCCATTGGCAGGACGTCGCCCTCGCGCACGTGATCGCGAATCGCGTGGGTCGAATCGACCCGATGCAGACAGACGCGCAGGTTTTTCTGCCGCACATAGAACGACACGCTTTCGCCGCTCTCGTCACGCAGGCGGCGCATCAACGGCAACACCACATCGCCGAGCGCCAGGCTGCGCTGATAGAGCGCGCCCAGTTGCAAGGTGGCCGGGCCGACGTAATAAAGGCCCTCGTCCGAGCGCAGCAGCATCCGATGATGCGCAAGCGAAGCGATCAGCCGCAGGATCGTGCTTTTGTATAGCCCGGTGCGAGCCGCCAGTTCGGCAAGCGACACGCCTTTGTCCTCGGGGCGGAACGCGAACAGAATGGCAAACGCGCGATCGAGCGCGGCGACGCCGTCGGGCGCGGAAGATGGACCCGCGACGGCTTCGGCATCAACGGAGTCAAGGCTAGAAGGACTGGAGGGCTTGGATGATCTGGATGCGGCCATAGGCGGTTTGCAAGCGGCAAGAAGCGCCAGGCGTTATGCCTGACAGAACGCCATTTTACCCGCCTAGGCCCGGTGTGCTCCACAGCGCCGACAAAACCGCCCCGCTGCTCGAATCCGTGATGAACACGGTGCTGTGCTGCGCGCCGCCAAACGTGACGTTGGTGATCGTGCGGCCCGCGCACGATTCGAGTTTGGCGATCCCCTCGCCATGCGGATTCAGCACAAACACCGCGCCAAGCGACGCGTGCGCGACAAACAGATTGCCGCTGCGATCCATTGCCAGACCGTCCGGTCCGCTGACGCCATAGAACTGCGCAAAGCGCCCGACCTTGCTCGTGCTGCCGTCCGCGAGCAGCGGCAGCCGCCAAACGGAGTTGTCGCGCGTCATCGCGACAAACAGCACCTTCTCGTCAGGGCTCAGCACCAATCCGTTGGGACTCGGACCATTCGAGATCAGACAGTCGAGCCGGCCATCGGGACGCAGGCGATAGACGCGTCCGGTTGGATCGTGCAGGCCCGTCTGCCCCTGATCGGTAAAGTAGATATCGCCGTTGCTGGCGACGATCAGATCGTTCGGTCCTTTAAAGCGCTCGCTGTTGCGCCGTGCGATCACCGCGCTAACCGTGCCGCTCGCGGGATCGAGTGCGAGAATGCCGTTCTTGTAATCAGCAATCAGCACGCGGCCATCGGGATGCCAGGCCAGCCCGTTCGGCTCGCCGTCGTATTCGGCGACCACGCTCCATTCCAGTTCCGGCGAAATCCGCATGATGCGCCCGTGCGGAATATCGACGAGATACAGATTGCCGCGCGGATCGAAACACGGGCCTTCGATAAACGAATCGACCACCGCCCCGCCCTTGTTGGCACGCGACCACTCCGTCACTTCGTGGCGGCGCATGGCCGCAGGCATCGTCGTGTGGACGACGGTGCCGACCACAGGCGGCATGGGATACCAGTTCATTTGCTCTCCTCATGTTCGAGATGGCGCGTAGCGGGCCCCGTATAGCGATAGGCCATCTGACGCGGCATCGGCCCCTTGTTGCGCTCGCCGCGTCCGCGCTGCTCCCACGCATGCGACAGAATGCCGACCGCGCGTGACAGACAGAAGACGCCGCGCGCCAGTTCGGGAGCAAAACCGAGTTCGGCGTAGATCACGGCGGTGGCGCCGTCGATATTCATCGGAATCGGCTTCGATTTGCGCTGCTTCAGCAACGCTTCGATACCGCGGGCGATGGCGGCATAGCGTCCGGACACGATACCCTCGGCCGCGGCATCGTCCACCATTCCCAGCAGCCGGCTTGCGCGCGGATCGACGGGATGGAAGCGGTGTCCGAAGCCCGGCAGGTATTTGCCATGCTCCGCGATAAACGCGTCGATACAGGACGCCACTGCATCCGCGAGGGCTGCGCCATCGTTCTGCGCCTGTTCGATCGCATGGAAGATCTCGACCGCCTGCTGCCCCGCACCGCCGTGCACGTCATCAAGCGTATTGAGCGCCGACGCCATGGCGCCGTTCAAGGGCAAGCCGCAACTGACCGCCATGCGCGAAATCGCAATCGACGGCGCATGCGGGCCGTGATCGACCGACGCCACCAGCGCCGCCTCCAGCAAACGCGCCTGGCCCGCGCTCGGCAAATCGCCGCGCAGCATCAGCCAGATCATCTGCGGAAAACTGATCTGGCCGATCAGTTCCTGAATCGGATAACCGCGCACCTGGATCGAGCCCGGGTGAATATCGATGATCGAGGTGCTCCAGTAATCGGCGGCGAGCGCGGCGGGGTCGAGCGGGGTATGGGTCATAGCGGTCATGTCAACGGTTGATGTCTTCGAGTGCAAGGCCTTTGGTAGCCGGTCCCATGATGCCGATCAGCAGCATCACAAACACCATGCAACTGCTGATCATGACGAACACGCCGTTCGCGCCGAAATCGCGTAGAAAAAACGCCACCAGAAAACCGGAGAAAATCGCGCTCAAACGGCTCCACGAGTAGACAAAGCCGATCGCCCGTGCGCGGATTTCGGTCGGATACAGCTCCGACTGATAGGTCTGAAACGAGTAGGTCATGATGGTCAGCGCAAGGTTCATGCAGAAGCCGAATACGATCAGACCCAACGAGCCGGTCTGATGCGCGAAGGCGAGACCGAACACGGCAATCGCACCCGACGCGCCGACCAGACTCCATTTGCGTTCGATCTTGTCGGCAAAGTAGAAAAACAGGGCTGGTCCAAGCGGCAACGCAATCGACATCAAAAACGAATACTGCAAACTATGTATGAGATTGATGCCCTTGCTGGTCAGCAGCGAAGGAATCCAGTTGCTAAAGCCGTAAAAGCCGATCACCGAGACCGCGTTATAAACCGACATCATGATGGTGCGCTTCAGATACGGCGCCTTCAGGATGTCACGAAAGCGCCGCTCGACCGTGGGCGCGCTATGCGTATGCGGCACGGGCGGCGGCAACGGGCGTCGGTATTGACGCTCCACGACACGCTCGATCTGCTGCGTCACGCGCGCCGCTTCATCGAGGCGGCCGCGCGTCACGAGCCAGCGCGGGCTTTCGGGAATGCCCAGGCGAATCAGCCAGACAAGCGCCGCGCCAAGCGCACTCGCCAGCACGACCCAGCGCCAGCCGTCGAGACCGAACAGGTGCTGCGGCACCAGCCACCACGACATCAAGGCGACCACCGGCACCGCGCAATACGGCACGACCTGGGTAATCGCAAAGGCCCGGCCACGCAGATTCTTCGGCATCAGTTCAGCAACATAGGTATTGATGGTGACCATTTCGACGCCGAGTCCGAGCCCCGCAAGCAGGCGGAAAATATTGACGCCAAGAGCGCTTTGCTGAAACGCCATCATGATGCTGGCCGACGTATAGGCCAGCAATGCCACCACGAAGATGCGGCGGCGGCCGAAACGGTCGGCCAGAAAACCGAGCCCCATGGTGCCGATAAAAAGCCCAAGGAACGTCGCGGCCACAAAAGCCGCGATGCTGTTCATGGCAAAGATCGACGTCGAAGTCTTGACGAACAGACCGCTCTCGATCAAACCCGGCGCGATATAGCCGGTCATGAACAGATCGTAAAATTCGAAGCAGCCGCCGAGCGACAGCAGGAACACGATCGTCCAGATATGCCGCGTGGCGGGCAGGCGATCGAGCCGCGCGACAATGCCGCGGGCCTGGGTTTCCTGATCGGCGTTGTGCTGCGCGGCGTTCGCGAATCCGGCGCGCGCGACCGCGTTTGATGCTTGTCTCATGAACTCCTCCAGTCAGATCTCTTCGCGATGCGAGCCTAGATGGCGCCGTCTTCCCGTAGCCGCGCGATCGCGCCGGCATCAAAACCGAGACGCTGCAAATGCGCGTCCGTGTGTTCGGACAGATGAGGCGCGCGCGAAACCGGCGCGCCACTCGATATCTCGCCGTGGGCGTCGGCAAAGCGAAAGCCCGCACGCGTGACACGCTGGACGGTTTCGCCGTCCGGCAACTCATGAACGAATTCGCGCTCGACAAGCTGCGCCTGGCCGAGCGCCTCGGGTACGCTCAGCACCAGGCCCGCCGGCACCCCGGCTGCGCTCATGCGTTGTTCCCAGTTGCTGGCGGTGTCGAGGGCGAGCGCCGCTTCGATCTCTCGCTTCAATTCGGCCCGATAGCGCTTGCGCGTATTGCGCTCGCTAAAGCGTTCGTCCTGCGGCAAATCCGGCCGGCCGATCAGTTCGCATAACGCAATAAATTGCCTGGTCTCATTAGCAGCGATATTCAGCATGCCCTCGCCGCAAACGAAGGTTCCGGAAGGTGCGGCGGTAAAATTTTCATTGCCCATGGGGGTGGGCGTGACGCCCGCATTCAGATAGTTGGAAACCACCCAACCCATGCTGGAGAGCGTCGCCTCGAGCATCGAGACATCGATGACCCTGCCCTCGCCCGTGCGCTGCGCCGCCACCACCGCCGCGCAGATCGCCAGCGCCGCGCTCATGCCGCCGACTGTATCCGCCACCGGATAACCGACGCGCAACGGCGCGCTGCCGGCATCGCCCGTGACGCTCATCGCCCCCGACATGCCCTGGATAATCTGGT
This sequence comes from Paraburkholderia sp. SSBN10T, assembly GCF_056619545.1. Lineage (NCBI taxonomy): Bacteria > Pseudomonadati > Pseudomonadota > Betaproteobacteria > Burkholderiales > Burkholderiaceae > Paraburkholderia > Paraburkholderia sp. SSBN10T. The sequence continues at coordinate 78,126 of NZ_JBWQQI010000025.1, read as the reverse complement.
CGTAGGCCGGACGATGCGCGAGCGGACCATCGTTGCCGAAACCCGAAATTGCGCAGTAGACAAGGCGCGGATTGATGCCGAGCAGCGCTTGCGCGCCCAGACCGAGCCGGTCCATCACGCCCGGACGGAAATTTTCGACCAGCACATCGGCCTCGGCCACCAGCTTGCGCAGGATGTCTTTACCCGCCTCATGCTTCAGATTGAGCGTCAGCGATTCCTTGCCGGCATTCACGGCCACAAAGGACGCGCCCATATTGCGCGCCGAGGCTTGCGGGTCGGCGCCTAACCGGCGCGCCAGATCGCCGCCGGCGGGATTCTCGATCTTGAGGACATCGGCGCCGAGCAGCGCAAGCTGATAGGTGCAAAACGGCCCCGAAAGGACGTTCGACAGGTCCAGCACGCGAATGCCGGAAAGCGGGAGGGAAACCATCACAAGCCTTTTCGGAGTTGCTCGATCATCGTTCTATCTGACAGAACTACGTTCTATAATTTGACGAAACGGATCGTATTCCTCGGGATCGGGAGATGGAAATAGGGGTTAGCACTGAGTTTGCTGAGGCGCGGTGGGGCGAGTTCGACCTTCTTTTGGTCTCGGGCATCACCACGGAAAGGCAACTGCAAGATCGACCACAACCTGCCGTAAGCATTTGTCGCATAAGCGGTTTTTAGGTTTTAAAGCCGCCCGGAGATCCGCCGCGGCATTCGCCATGAGCGCCACTCACCGGTCACGCGCCGTTTCTGTGCACCCGATGTATCGCGCACCACTACCGTGCATTTCACCGTGCCGCGCTTCCAACGAGAAATCATGACTGCACGGGTGGCGCAACAACTCATACAGATGGCATACAGCTTGCTTTAAGCCCTGTGTGATCCACCGCCATCGCAAGCCAAGCGCGCGAAGAGCTCCCACAACCGACGCCAACTTCCCGATGCCGCTGCCCCCAGCCGAACCATGCTCCGTGTATTGCTCGTAACCGACACAGATAAGCCGATAGGCGATCTGCGCGACGCCCTCGCACGGCTCGGCTACGACATGCTGGCCGGCACGGCGACCTCGCAGGCGCTGCACCGAAGAGTCGAAAGCGAGCGGCCGGATGTCATCATCATCGACACCGAATCGCCGTCACGCGACACGCTCGAACAACTGGCGGTGATGAACGCGACCGCGCCGCGCCCCGTACTGATGTTCAGCAACGACACCAACCAGCAACTGATCCGCGACGCCGTAGGCGCGGGCGTGACCGCCTACCTTGTCGAGGGCCTCGCCTCCGAGAAGCTCGCGCCGATCCTCGAAGTGGCGCTGGCCCGCTTTGCACAGGAGACGCAGCTACGCGAACGGCTCGCCCAGGTCGAAAACGAACTGGCCGAGCGCAAGCTGATCGATCGCGCCAAGCGTCTGCTCATGGATCAGGAGAAGCTGACCGAACCTGCCGCTTATGCGAGCCTGCGCAAGCGTGCAATGAACCAGGGCGTCAAGCTCGTCGAGGTCGCGCGCCAGATTGTCATGGCCGCCGACTTGCCCAGATAATGCGTGGCTCATGAACCAACCTGCTCCCCCTACCCAACCCTGCGCGCCGATGCTCGAAAAAACGCATCTGCGGCTCGGCTTTGTCTCGCTTGCCGACGCGGCGCCGCTGATCGCGGCCAAGCTGCTCGAGTTCGGGCATGCGCACGGCCTGACCCTCGAGCTCTCGCGCCAGCCGTCATGGGCCGCACTGCGCGACAAGCTGCTGGCCGGCGAGCTGGATGCGGCTCATGCCTTGTACGGTCTCGCGTATGGCGTGCAACTCGGCCTTGGCGGTCCGCAAACGGATATGGCCCTGCTGATGGTGCTCAACCGTAATGGCCAGGCCATTACGCTGTCGAACCGTCTGAGCGATGCGCTGGCCGAGCACCGAACACTGCCGCGCGCGTTGGCGACGCTTGGCCGCAAGCCGGTCTTCGCGCAGACCTTCCCGACCGGCACGCACGCGATGTGGCTTTACTACTGGCTGGCATCGCAAGGCGTGCATCCGTTGCGCGAGATCGAAAGCGTCGTGATTCCGCCGCCGCATATGGTCGCCGCCCTCGCGGAAGACCGGCTCGACGGACTGTGCGTCGGCGAACCGTGGAATGCCGCCGCCGAAGCACGGGGCATCGGCCGCACGATCGTCTATAGCAGCGAAATCTGGCCGGATCATCCGGAGAAGGTCCTTGCCTGCCGGCGCGACTTTGTGAACCAGCATCCCCAGACCGCGCAAGCGCTAGTGCAAACCATGCTCGAAGCGTGTCGCTGGCTGGACGGCGACGGTCATCGCAACGAGATCGCACGCTGGCTGGTGCGGCCGGAATTTATCGGCATCGATGAAGCGCTGATTGCGCAGCGCCTGAGCCGCGACGTCGCGTCGTCGGCGCCCAACCGGCTGCCGGTGCGGTTCTTCGAAGACGGCGCGGTGAACTATCCGCGCCCCGATGACGGCGTATGGTTTCTGACCCAATACGAGCGCTGGGGGATGATCAAACACCGCGACGACTATCGCGAGATTGCCGCGGCGATCAACCAGACCGGTTTGTATCGCGACGCTGCGAGCCGGATCGGCATCGACATTCCGGCTGAAAGGGTTTCCGAGGTTCTGATAGATGGCCGGGTGTGGAACGGCAGCGATCCCGGTGGATATGCAAAAGGGTTCGAGATCCACGCGTAGCGCGGCAAACCGAAGGCGCGTCTCGTGCGCTGCCCCGAAGCCAATCCACAACAAAAAGCGCGGAGCGCATGCAGGACGCGGCGGCCCCATACACGCTCCGCTTCGGGGAGCGCCCCGCCTCAGTGCGAAGCGATATACGACTTCACCGCCGGCAGCCCCGGCTTGCCATCGATCGTCGTTACGCCGGCCAGCCACTGATCGAGCACTTGCGGATTCGCCTTTAGCCAGTCGCGCGCCGCCTGGTTCGCGTCGGTCTTGTTCATGATCGGCGCCATCACATGGTTTTCGATCGCCGTGGTGAACTGCAGATTCGACACCAGCTTCGCCGCATTCGGACAGCGCGCCGCATAGTCAGGCGGCGTCGCGGTGAAAACCTTCGCCTCGCCGTAGTTCGGCCCGAATACATCGTCGCCGCCGGCCAGATAATCGATCTTCATCTGCACATTCATCGGATGCGGTTCCCAGCCGAGAAACACGATCCATTGCTTTTCGCGGATCGCGCGGTTGACTTCGACCAGCATGCCCGCCTCGCTCGATTCGACCAGCTTGAATTTGCCGAGGCCGAACTGGTTGCCGTCGATCATCTTCTTGATCAACGCATTGCCGTCGTTGCCCGGTTCGATACCGTAGATCTTGCCGTTGAGCTTGTCGGCATACTTCTGGATATCGGCAAAATTCTTCAGGCCGCCGTTATACACATAGTCCGGCACGGCCAGCGTGTATTTCGCGCCGGTCAGATTCGGCGTCGCCAGCACCTTGATCGTGCCGGCCTTGACGAACGGCGTGATGATCGGGTCCATGGTCGGCGCCCAGTAGCCGAGAAACACATCGATCTGCTTGCTCTTTATCCCCGCGAAGGTAATCGGCACTGAGGCAATCGTCTTGGTCGGGTGATAACCGAGGCCTTCGAACACCGTCGAGGCGAGCCCCGTGGTCGCCGCGATATCGGTCCAGCCGACATCGGCAAAACGCACATCGCGGCACACAGCCGGATCCGCGGCGTGAGCCATTGCGCTTGCCAGCCCGAGTACGCAGGCCGCTGCCATACACTTTCTATTCATTTCTATTTTCTCCACGCTTGTTGTTGACTTAATCACGTTGACGACGCTCGACACTCGGTGCATGGCCAAACTGCGCCCGGTAGGCCTTGCTGAAATGACACGGCGAGTGAAAACCGCACACCGTTGTCACGCGCGCAATCGATGCATCGGTGGTGCGCAGCAGATCGCGGGCACGGCGCAGACGCAGCGTCAGGTAGTAATGGGTCGGCGATACGCTCAGATAGACCTTGAACATGCGCTGCAAATGGCGCTGCGAAAGCTGCACCAGGCGCGCGAGCTCCTCGAGCGACAGTGGCTCCTCGATATTCGCCTCCATCAGACGCACCACTTCGATTAGCTCCGCGCGCGAAAAACCCACCCGGGCGTCGACAGGAATCGGCTGAGGATCGCTGGCGCTGCGGATCCGCTCCAGAATGAATTGTTCGGATACCTGAGCAGCGAGGTTTTGACCAAGGCGGCTGCCCACCAGATTCAGCATCAGATCGAGCGGCGCCGTGCCGCCGGTGCAGGTCAGGCGATCGCGGTCGATGACAAACAGTTCGTCCGCGAACTGCACGCGCGGAAATTCCTTGTGCAGCGTCGACAGATCCTCCCAATGCACGGTGCAGCGATAGTCGTCGAGCAGCCCCGCCGACATCAACGCATAAGCCCCCGTGCAAATTCCGCCGAGCGGTACGCCCTGCTCTGCCACATCGCCGAGCAAGGCCTTCACATCCGAATCGACGGCGCTGCGAATCTGCGTACCGCCGCAGACAATCAGCACATCGGGCATCCCCGCCTCTTCCAGCGTGCGGGTCGGCTTGACCGTCATACCGTTGCTGGCCCGCACGGCGACACCATCCGGCGTCAGCACCGACCAGCGGTAATGCTGTGCGCGACCCACATAGTTGGCCATGCGCAAGACTTCGATCGCGCTGGTGAAAGCAATCATCGAAAAACTGGGCAGCGTCAGAAAACCGAAATGCGCAAGACTCGACAAGGGCGCGCCAAGGCGGGTCGAGCGGGCCAACTCAGTCGTAGCAGAAGTCACGTCGTCGCGCTCCATGATGCTCAGGGTGAGTTGTTCCATCGCGAAAGCCCGAAGGCCTTCGCGATGCGCTGGTTGAATTTGATCTGTCCTGGGTAGGTGTCTGTGCTGTGGTGCGAACAATCAGCTTTGTACGGCGGGTTCCTCGCGGCGCACCCGCATGACGTTGCGCAAGCCTGCGAAACGCGGTGCGGTTGCGGCGCCCGGCGAGCGGCCGAAGCTTTCGGTGATACGGTCCAGAATGATCGCCAGCAACACCACAGAAAGACCGCTCTCGAAACCGAGACCGATGTCGAGGCGCTGGATACTCGCCAGCACGTCGTTACCGAGACCGCCTGCGCCGACCATCGAGGCGATGATCACCATCGAGAGCGCCATCATGATGGTCTGATTGACGCCCTGCATGATCGACGGCAGCGCGTTCGGAAACTGCACCTTGTAGAGCAGTTGCCACGGCGTACAGCCGAAGGCCTGGCCTGCTTCGACGATCTCGCGGTTGACATGACGGATACCCAGGCTCGTCAGACGCACGGCGGGCGGCATCGCAAAGATCACGGTCGAGAGAATCCCCGGCACGCGCCCGAGACCGAACAGCATCGCCGCCGGAATCAGATAGACAAACGCGGGCATGGTTTGCATCAGATCGAGAATCGGCCGCACCACCATCGCCACATGCCGGTTTTTGGCGGTCCAGATGCCGAGTGGAATGCCGAATAGCAGACTGATCAAGGTCGACGACAGCGTAAGACCGAGCGTAATCACCGTCTCGTCCCAGAAGCCGGTCGCGTAGATCAGCAAGAGCGCGAGCGTCGTAAAGAACGCAAAACGCCAGCCCACCCGCCACAGGCCGATGCCGATAAAAAACGCCATCAGCGCCCACATCGGAATCGCTTGCAAGCCATGTTCGATCAGCGCGGCGAAGCTTTCGATGGCCTTGCCGATTGCGTCGAAGGTGCTCGCGTCGTGATCGAGCAGATAGTGAACCGAATCGTCGACCCAGCGGCCGAGCGGGATCATCTCAGACATGGGAACCTCGATTGCGCGTAAGAACCTTCAGGACGGCCGTCTGGTTGACGGAGCCGCAATAGCGCTGCTCGTCGTCGACCACCGGCAACGCGGTCGCATTCGCGCAGACGCGCGACACCACATGCTCCAGCGACGCGCCCCGCGAAATACATTCCACCATGCGCAGATCCGGCGCGGCGTTGCCGATCGCATCGCGAGTCACGAAGCCGCGAATGCGCCGTTCGGCGTCGAGCACGAATGCGTATTCGGCGCTGCCGTTGAGCGATGCCGCGACGCTCGTTTGATCCAGATTGCGCACCAGCGGGATGTCGTTGGTCTGCATCAGATCGCCGGCGGTCAGATAGCGGCTCGTATCCACACCTTCGAAAAATGCCCGCACATAATCATCGGCCGGATTACTGATGATTTCCTGCGGCGTGCCGATCTGCACCACCCGGCCGCCTTCCATAATCGCAATCCGGTTGCCGATACGCAGCGCCTCTTCGAGATCGTGCGAGACGAACATGATCGTGCGACGCTGGTTCTTTTGCAGCTCCAGCAGCACGTTCTGCATTTCCTTGCGCTTGAGCGGATCGAGTGCGGAGAACGCCTCGTCCATGATCATCAGCGACGGGTTGACGGCCAGCGCACGCGCAAGACCGACGCGCTGCTGCATGCCGCCGGACAATTCGGCCGGCAGCTTCTGCGCGAAGCTTGCGAGCCCAACCTGTTCGAGCACGCCGAGCGCGCGTTTTTCGCGTTCCTTGCGGCCCACCCCAGCCACTTCGAGGCCGAACGCCGCGTTCGAGAGCACCGTGCGTTGCGGCATCAGCGCAAACGACTGGAACACCATGCTCATATCGGTGCGGCGCAGCGAGGTCAGCTCGGAGCGGCGCACGGCGGCAATATCGCGGCCATCGACCAGCACCTTGCCTGCGGTCGGCTCGACCAGCCGGTTGATCAGACGGATCAGCGTCGACTTGCCGGACCCCGAGAGGCCCATCAGCACGAAAATCTCGCCTTCCTGCACGTCGAAGGAGACGTTATGGACGCCGACTATATGGCCGGTTTTCGCATGCACTTCGTCCTTCGTGGAGCCGCTCGCCAGCATATCGAGCGCCAGCTTGGGGTTGGCCCCGAAAACCTTACATAATCCTTCGACCACGACCTTTGGGGAATTCATCGAATCCATCTCCTCGTGGTGCAGGCGCCGGCCCGCACAATCTGCCTACATAGTTGCCAGAAAAAACACTGACAGGCCGACTAATTGCGACAGACGCTTGCGGAAATGCGACACGCGTGGCAAAGCACGGGTGTTAGTGGGAGGCTGGGGGCCTTGCTGGGCGGGGGTTTGCTGCGATGGTGCGATGCGTCGTGGCTAACTTGCCGATGTCGCATATTGGATGGTGGGTGTCCGAATGGGGATGCTTACCACAGGCGAACCCCATCGCTTTCGATGTTGCGCAGCAGTGCCGGGTTGGAATACGACTCAGGATGCGTGCGCCGACCGCTCAATCATCAGCCCTATCACCTGCGCTTTCGCTCAGACACCGTGTCGACGGACGCAACCTTTACCGTCGACACCTCGGCAAAAAACCCCGCCGCATGCTCGACAAACGCCTTCACCTTGGCCGGCAGTAACGTGCGCGTGTTGTATGCGAGCCGGAGATCGAACGCCACATCGATCACTTCGAATTCCTCCAGAATGGCCACCAGCCTGCCACTGGCCAGATCGTCCTGGACGAGCGATACCGGCACCAGACTGATGCCGAATCCCTGCAGCGCCATCTCGCGGTTGAACACCGCGTTATTCGAAGCGATATCGTACTTGAGCGGCACCACCAGGTCTCCCTCGCCGAGCCGGAAGGTCAACTGGGGCTTGCGAAACGCCGGTGAGAACACCACAAACGTATGTTCGGAGAGTTCGGACGGATGGGTCGGCAGTGAATGCTGTTGCAGATACGCCGGACTCGCGACGATAACGAAGGCCATGCGCTCCAGAAGTCGCGTGACAACCGTGTCGCTGCTCAGCATGAAAGGCAGCACGATGCCAAGGTCGTAGCCGTCCGCCACCAAGTCGACGGGCCGCTCCGTGAGCGTCACGTCGAGGCTCACCTTGGGATGCTTGCGCTTGAACGTGGAAATCAGCGGCACCAGCCGGTTGACGGTGGCTGTGGTATGCGCGACGAGGCGCAGCACCCCGCTCGGCTCGAGCGCCTGCGCCGAAGCATCCGCTTCGAGCGCTTCCAGATCGTCCAGAATGCGCGCGCAACCATCATAGAAACGTTCCGCTACCTCGGTAAGCGAAACTTGCCGCGTGGTCCGGTTGAACAGCCGGCTGCCGAGACGGCGTTCGAGTCCGGCGATGGAGCGTGACACGATCGGCGTGGTCAGGCCGAGCATATCCGCGGCGCGCGTAAAGCTGCGTGCTTCGACAACGGCGCGGAACACCCGCAGACTCTCCAGATAATCCATAGGGCACCTCGTGCGTGATGGACTCGACGGCCCAGCGGTTGGCGGGCAGGTTTCCGCACCCGCAACGCCGAATGCTGAACTGAGCGTCTGGAGATTACCGCATAGTTGCCCAAGGGCTAAGTCATCCTTCTCGCGGCGGCAACAACAAGGGTGGCCGCCGCCGCGAATTTCGCACCGTATTTCGCCTGGCGCTTTGGCCTGCGTTACGCTGCCGCGCCTACCCGATAACGCGCCGCCGGCTGGCTACGCGACAGGTTCGGTCCCAGCGCGGCACGCGCTGCCTCGAACGCCTGCCAGTCAGCCGCGTCGGGCAGCGACGGAACCGTCGCGAGTTCGCCCAGATCGAGACCGGCAAGCGCGGCGTCGACGAGATCCTCGGCGCTCATGACGATCTCCTCCGGGAGGTTTTCCACCGGCTGACCGGCAATATCCCAGAACTCGGTGCGAGTCGCACCCGGCAGCACGGCTTGCACGCGCACGCCCTTGCCGGCGAGTTCGTGGTGCAGCGACTGGCTAAACGCCAGCACGAATGCCTTGGTGCCGCCGTACACGCCGTTCAGCACTTCCGGCGCCACCGCCACGATCGACGCGATGTTGATAATGGCGCCGTTGCCGCGCGCCACGAACACCGGCGCAATCGCATAGGTCAGGCGCGTGAGCGCCGTGACGTTCAACTCGATCATCGCTTCCATCTTGTCCACATCGGAAACGAGCAGCGGCCCGGCGCCGCCGATGCCGGCATTGTTCACCAGCAGCGTGATGCTCGAATCGGTCCGCAAAATCTCTTCGACGCGGCGCACATCGGCCTTGACGCCCAGATCGGCGGCCACCACTTCCACCGACCGGCCCGTGGCTGTAGTCAGACGATTGGCAAGCGCGTCCAGCCGTTCACGGTTGCGGGCGACCAGAATCAGGTCATGGCCGCGGCGGGCAAGGCGCTCGGCATAGACTGCGCCGATCCCGGAAGAAGCGCCGGTAATGAGGGCGGTGCCCTTGTGTGTCGTGTCGTTCATCAGATTTCTCCATTAGCGCCGACCCCATGTCGGTCTGCATGAAACGCAGCGTAAGTGCATAATGGGATGTCTCCAATGTCATAGATGCCACTTTTTAGGCCATAACCCGCCATTACCCGCCCTTACCCAGGACACTGCCATGTTGCGGATCGGAATTGTTCTCTATCCCGGCTTCCAGGTGATCAACCTTGCCATTACCACCGTGTTCGAATTTGCCAACCTCACCGCCGGAAAAGCGCTCTATGAGGTCGTGCTGCTTTCCGAGCATGGCGGGCCGGTGCGTTCGTCGGGCGGCTTTTCGGTGGAAACCCAGCCGTTCGACGACAGCCGTTTCGACACCGTGCTGGTGGTGGGCGACAACGAGGTGATCGAACCGAGCAGCGGACTGATCGCGTTTCTGCAGCGTTCGGCGCAGACCTGCCGGCGCATCGGCTCGACCTGTACGGGGGCGTTCAATCTCGCGCAAGCCGGCTTGCTCGACGGCCGGCGCGCCACCACGCACTGGTTCTTCGCGGGCCGCTTGCGGGCGGCCTACCCGGCTGTCAAGCTCGAGGAAGACCGGATCTTTATCATCGACGGGCCCGTGTGGACTTCCGCGGGCATGACAGCCTGCATCGACCTGACGCTCGCGCTGGTAGAAAAGGACATGGGCGCCGAACTCGCGCGCGCGGTGGCGAAGAAACTGGTCGTCTATCACCGCCGTGCGGGCGGGCAGTCGCAGTTTTCCGCGCTGCTCGAACTGGAACCGCGCTCCGACCGGATCCAGACCGCTCTCGCCTATGCGAAAAACAATCTGCATGCCGAATTATCGGTGGAGCAGCTCGCGGAAGCCGCGCATTTGAGCCCCCGTCAGTTCAGCCGGGCGTTTCGCGCCGAAACCGGCCAGTCGCCGGCCAAGGCGGTCGAACATCTGCGCATCGAGGCGGCGCGTCTGATGCTGGAGTCGGGACTGCATCCAATCGAAATCGTCGCGAGAGATACCGGCTTCGGGGATCGCGAGCGGATGCGGCGGGCCTTTTTACGGGCGTTTGGACAGCCACCGCAGGTGATTCGCCGGGCGGCGCGCGGCAACGGTCAGGAACCGGAACGGGCCTAGACGGCCATGCTGGGCAGCGCCCGCCCCTTGTATTGCAACATCAGGATTGCCGACGATCGATCAAGGCAGCGGCACGCCCACCACAAACGCCCCGCCCTGGAAGCGCTGCGCCGGATCGTCGAGATCCTCGCTCGGCGCCTGCACCGCAAAGCGGCCTTCGAATTGCGCCGAGCTATCCTGCGGCCGGTAACCGAGAAACGAGGCCTTGGTGTTATCCCACCACAAGACCCGGTTGTCCGATACGCCATAGACGATCGCGTGCCCAACGCGGTTCGTGAACAGCGAGCAGCGCACCAGTTCGATAAAGTCCCGATAGCTCAGATAGGTCACCAGCATGCGCGGATTCTTCGGCTCCTCGAACGAGGAACCGATGCGCAGACACACCGTCTCCAGACCCAAGCGGTCGAAATAGTAGCGTGACAGCGTTTCGCCAAAGCACTTCGTTACGCCGTAGAGACTGTCGGGGCGCAACGGTGAATCGGCATCGAGCACGGCCGTCGTCGGATGAAAACCGATTGCATGATTGGAGCTCGCAAACAGCACCCGCTTCACGCCATGCTTTTGCGCCGCCGCATACAGGTTGAAGACGCCGCGGATATTCGCTTCCAATAGATCGTCGAACGGCGCGTCGACGGAGATGCCTCCCAGATACACGACCGCGTCGACGCCTTCGAGCAAGGCATCCACCGCCTCGCGGTCCGCCAGATCCAGCACCACATGCTCTTCATGCGCGGCAGCCACGCCGAGCGGCGTGATATCGGACAGCCGCACGAGATCGGCCCATTGCGCCAACGCAGCGCGCAACTGGCGGCCCAGATTGCCGGCCGCGCCGGTCAGCAAAAGCCGTCGAAACGGCTTACCCATCGATTCCTGTTGCTCGCTCATCCTGCCTGCTTCTCCAGTTCTGCCGCGGCCGTCCGGCGCTCTGTTGTCCCGTTGCTCCCGCTGCATGCGAACGCTTGCCGGACGGACGACGGTCTTTCCTATGCACGCGCTGCGTCGGCAACGCGCGCAACGACAGCGGCGGCGCGCTGCTGCGGCTCGGCCGGCTCCTTCAACACCAGCCACACCACCACCGCCCCGACCAGATCGAAGCAGGCGAGCGCCACGAACATCGGGTCATAACCCACCAACGCCACCACCACACCCACCGCCAGCGAAAACAGCGTCGCGCCTGCGTAGCCGGCCATGCCGGTCAAACCCGTGGCGGTCGCGACATCGTTCTTGCCGAACACGTCGGAGGCGAGCGTATAGAGCGCGCCGGACAGCGTCTGATGCGCGAAGCCGCCGATACAAAACAGCGCGATCGCCAGATACGGGCTCGTCGCGAGGCCGATACATGCCGGTCCGATCATGCACAACGAACCGGTCACCACCACCAGCTTGCGCGAGGTAATTAGCGAAGTGTTGAAGCGCTTCTGATACCACGGCGCAAGATAGCCACCGAGCACGCAACCAATGTCTGCGGCAAGAAACGGCAGCCACGCGAACATGGCGATTTCCTTCAGGTTCATATGACGCACGCTCACCATATAGAGCGGAATCCAGAAGTTGAAGGTCTGCCAGGCCGGCTCGGCCAGAAAGCGCGGAATCGCAATGCCCCAAAAGGCGCGCCGCTTGACGATGGCGTGCCACGAAGGCCGGCTCGCGCTACTCGTCCTGTGCTGCGCTTCCTGGCCTGCGAGGATATAGTCGCGCTCGCTATCGGAGAGGCGCGGTTGATCTTTGGGGGAACGGTACAGCAGCAGCCACAGCAGGCTCCACACGAGGCCGAGCACGCCGATGGAGACAAACGCCATGCGCCAGTTGCCATGCAGAATCCACCAGACCACGAGCGGCGGCGCGACCACCGCGCCGATCGAAGAGCCGATATTGAACCAGCCGGTGGCAATCGAGCGTTCTTTCGCGGGAAACCACTCGGAGGTGGCCTTGAGGCCCGAGGGAATGCCGGCGGCCTCGGTCAGGCCCAACATGCCGCGAAACACCGCGAGCGAAATCCAGCCGTTGGCGGCGCCGTGCAGCATGCAGGCGCCCGACCAGGCAATGGCGAACAGCGCAAAGCCGATCTTGATGCCGACCACATCGAGCACGTAGCCCGCCACCGGTTGCATCACCATATAGGCGGCCTGGAACGACGCGACGATGTACGAGTACTGCGCCGTCGAGATGCTCAGCAGCCTGTTCATTTCCGGGGCGGCCACCGCCAGCGAATTGCGCGCAATGTAATTGACGATCAGACCCGACGTGACAAGTCCGATCATCCACCAGCGCATGCCTCTAACCTTGCCCATTTGCTCCTCCAGTGTGCCGCCGTGTGCCGGCGTGCTATGTCGTATGGCGCGTGCCGCGTGGCTTCGGCGTGGATCGCACCGATGCGCGGGTCGCCGCGACGGCTCAGGTCCGCGAACGGACAGCCGGAGTGAAGCGCACCATGGACGCCAAGATAATCAACCGGCCGGATAGTTGTCAAGCAACATATGATGGAGTCATGTAGGCCAATTTTTACAACATGGAAATTTAGATGAATTTAGCTATTTTTCACCTGTTTTTCTCGTCAAAAACCGGACAAACAAACATCTCCGCGTTTACCCGGCACTAAATTTTGCCATACAACTTTAATGAGAAAAGGCGTGAATCCAAACCGGAAGAAGACAAACAGACGCGGTGCAACGCTGCCGTCACACGCTAAAGAGCAGCCGGCGAGCGCCGGCTGCGTCATGCCTCAAGCAGGCAAATCAGTGCAGCGTGTTCTCATCCAGCGGTTGCAGCAGCGCCGTCACGCTCAAATCCTGCTGCAACTCCGGCCAGTAGAGCCGTTGCTTGTCGATCGAGATGGCGAAGTGTTCCCGCTCCATCGCCGTGGCCGACGCGAGCGCCGGAAACTGGCTCAGTGGAAAGTGAGCCGCCCGGCCATCGGCCAGGTCCAGCACCATAAACCTTGCATCGAAATGCACATTCACCGCAGCGCCTTTCATGACCGGCTCCTTGAGAGAAACAAGCCCTACGAGCGTATAGCGCCGAAACCGGCCATTCAAGCAAGAAAAAGCGGGCACGAGCACGGCGCAGGCGCCGGCGCACCTGCGCAAAAACGCCCCGAAGGGCGTTCCTGCCGAGCATCCGGAACCGTCCGCGAACACTAAAACCAGCGCTAGAAATTAAAGTTATCAATATTGCTGGAATCAAACGTGGTGGGCGGCCCCAGGATAATTTCGCCCTGCGGCCCGATCGTGCGCTTGCCGAGCTTGCCCGCATCGAACGATTCGCCTTCCTTGCCGGTAATCGTGCCTGAAGCGAGCGCCGCCGCCGCATACCCCGCCAGATAGCCGAGCTGATTCGGATCCCACAACTGGAACGCCTTGACCGTGCCGTTCTTGACGAACGCACGCATCTGGTTCGGCGTCCCCAGCCCCGTCACGTCCACCTTGCCTTTGCTCGAAGACGACGAGATATAACGTGCCGCCGCCGCAATCCCGACCGTCGTCGGCGCAATGATCGCCTTCAGATTCGGATACGCCTGCAGCAAACCCTGGGTCTCGACAAACGACTTCTGATCGTCATCATTGCCGTAGGCGATTTTCACCAGCTTCATCTTCGCGTACTCAGGCTTTTTCAACTCTTCCTGCATCCACTTGATCCAGGTGTTCTGGTTGGTCGCATTCGGCGTGGCCGAGAGAATCGCAAACTCGCCCTCGCCGCCCATCAGCTTCGCCACCAGTTGAATCTGCCCACGTCCGATCCCTTCCGCGTTGGCCTGGTTCACAAACAGTTGCCGTCCCTCCGGCGCCGTATCCGAATCGAATGTCACGACCTTGATGCCCTGCGACATCGCCTTTTTCAGGTAAGGCACCACTGCGTGCGCATCGTTGGCGGCAATCACGATCGCATCCTGATGCTGGGTAATCAGCGTATTGATGTACTGCACCTGTGACGACGCGCCCGCATCCGACGGACCCACCACCTTGCCAACGCCGCCGAATTCCTTGATCGCGGCCATGCCGCCGTCATCGGCGATCACCTCGTACGGGTTGTTGATCTGCTTCGGGACAAATGCGATCTTCAGGCCGCTTTTGATATCGGCTGCGCCCGCCGCGCAACTGATGCCCAGCAGCGCGACGCAGAGCGCGAGTGCTCCGGCCTGACGTAGGGGTTTGAACATGAATGTCTCCTGGCTGAATAATCGGACGTTGGAGCGTCCGGGTTGTTGATATCAGGAACGGCGCGCCGCACCGGCGTCGTGCGGCAGCGCAAGGCTACGAAGCGGCCGATCTGGCAATAAACCGGCGGTCACGCATTGCGCGCCAGCGGGCCACCAGATTGGGGATCAGCACGGACGCCAGCAGCAGCACGCCGGTCACGATGGTGAGCGTTTCGCTGGAGACGTCGTCGAGCGTCAAGGCATTTTTCAGCACGCCGATAATCAGCAGCGACAGCAACACACCGACCATCGAACCGCGGCCGCCGAAAATGCTCACGCCGCCGAACAACACCGCCGCGATCACGGATAGTTCGAACCCCTCACCGTTGTCGCCACGTGCGCTGGTAAAGCGCAGCGTGTAGACGACGCCGGCCAGCGCACTCATCGCGCCGGACAACACAAACAGGCGCAAACGGATTTTCGCCACTTCGATACCGGAGAACGTCGCGGCGGTCGGATTCGCGCCGATGGCATAGAGACTGCGGCCGAACGCCGTGGCCTGCAGCAGCACCGTGAACAAAACCGCGCCGACGATCACAATCACAAACGGCAAAGGAATAAACGTCGCACCGAGATTGTTCATGCCGAATGCCGTATAGCCCGCCGGAAAATCCGCCACCGCCTGATCGCCGAGCAGCACATACGCGAGGCCGTGAAACAGCGCGAGTGTGCCGATCGTCACGGCAAGCGAAGGCAGATTGAGCCTGACGATCACCAGACCGTTCAACAGTCCGGCCAGCGCACCGGCGATCAGCACCAGCACGATCGCAAGCGGCATCGGCAAGCCCATATGCCACAGCACGCCCATCAGCGCGCTCGATGCCCCGAGCACCGACGCCACCGACAGGTCGATCTCGGCGGCCACGATGATCAAGGTCATCGGCAGCGCCATCAACGCGATCTCGGTCAGATCGGCCAGCACGTTGCTTATATTGGCGCCGCTCAGAAACACGGGCGACAGCACCCGGCCCAACGCCAGCGACAACACCAGCACGATAACCAGCAATATTTCCCAGCGCAAAGGCGTCTCGCGCTTGCGGGTCAGCAAGGCGGAATCGGGTTTAGCCATGATCGCGTTTCCTCATCATGCGTTTGGCGACGGAACGGGCCAGAAGCGTGTCGGCCGCAATCGCGGCAACGATCAGCGCGCCTTGAATCGCCTGCTCCCAGAACGGCGAGACGCGCAGCACCACCAGCGCAATGCTGATGACGCCCAGCACGAGCGCGCCGAGCGTCGCGCCGAGGATGGTGCCGACGCCACCCGTAATCGCGACGCTGCCCACCACCGCTGCGGCCACCACCTGCAATTCGATGCCCTTCGCGGTACTCGCATCCACGGTGCCGAAGCGCGCCAGCCATAGCGCCCCGGCAAAGCCCGCAATCGCGCCGGACAACAGAAAACCGGACATCACGCGGCGTTCGACATTGACCCCTGCGAGGCGCGCCGCCTCCGGATTCGAGCCGATCGCATAGTGCTCACGGCCGCCGCGAAACTGCTTCAGATACACCGACAAGCCGATCAGCACCACCAGCGCGATCAACGCGAGCGTCGGCACGCCGAGCAGCGCGCCGGTCGCGAGCCGCGAATAGGCGTCGGGCAAGCTGGTGGCGTTGATCTGCCCGCCATGCACCCACGCGTAGTCCGCGCCGCGGAAGATATATAGCGTCGACAACGTGGCGACCAGCGAAGGCACGCGCCCCACGGCTACCAGCAGCGCATTGATGCCGCCCGCCAGCAGGCCGATCGCGAGCCCCGCCGCAAGCGCCACCAGCACCGGCATATGCGGAAACGCGACATACAGGCTGCCGACGGCATAGGCGCTAATGCCGACCGTGGACCCCACCGAGAGATCGATATGCCGCATCAGGATCACGACCGTCATGCCCGCGGTCAGCAAGCTGATAATCGACACATTCAGCAGCACGTCGCGCAGATTCTGCAAATTCAGAAACTGCGGCCGGGCGAGACCCGTGCCGGCAATCAGCAGCACCAGCACGATAAACAGCGTGGTTTCGCGGCTCTTCGCAAGCGCCGTGACAAGTCCACCCGCTTTCGGAGCAGTGCTTCCAGCGACGACAGGCTGCACCGGCGCCGGATGAGGATGAGTATGGGAATGGCGCATCATGCGGCGTGCCCTAGTGGGTTGACGGGCTGGCCAAGCGCCGCGCCCATGATGCGTTCTTCGTTCGCATCGGCGCGCGCAATCTCGGCGCTGATCCGGCCTTCGTGCATCACCAGAACCCGGTCGGCCATGCCGAGTACTTCCGGCAGTTCGCTCGAGATCATCAGCACCGCCATGCCATGTGCGACCAGCTCCGCCAGCGCGCTATACACCTCGGCCTTGGCGCCGACATCGATGCCGCGGGTGGGTTCGTCGATAATCAGGACCTTGGGATCGGTCGCCAGCCATTTGCCGAGTACGACCTTCTGCTGATTGCCGCCGGAGAGCGTACCGACCGGCGCGTTGGCGTCGCCCGCTTTCAGGCGCAACCGCGTGCCCCATTGCGCAGCCAGTTGCGTTTCGCTGCGCGTGAAAATGAGCCCATGTTTGACGAGACGCCCGAGCACCGTCATCGATGCATTGCGTGCGATGCTCAGTTCCAGCGCCAGCCCCTGCTGGCGACGGTCTTCGGGCACCAGCGCGAGCCCGGCGCGCACCGCCGCCGCGGGCCGGCCGGTCGCGAGCGGCTTGCCGGCAATCCACACCTCGCCCGCATCGAGCGGATCGATGCCGAAAATAGCCCGGGCCACTTCGCTGCGTCCCGCCCCGACCAAGCCGGCCAGCGCGACGATCTCACCGGCGCGAACCTCGAACGAAATGTCCTTGAAGACGCCGAGGCGCGTCAGTCCGCGCACCGACAAACGCACTTCGCCCGGCGCGACATCCGCCTTTGGATAGAAACTCTCCAGATCGCGCCCGACCATCTTCGCGACGATCGCCGCTGTGGTCAGATCGGCCGTGGGCGCATCGAAGACCTTCGCCCCGTCGCGCATGATCGTGACATGCTGCGTCAGCGCAAACACCTCATCGAGACGATGGGTAATGAACAGAATCGCCACCTCGCGTTCGCGCAGCTTGCGCACGATCGCAAAGAGCCGCTCCACCTCGGTCAGGGACAACGCCGCGGTCGGCTCGTCCATGATCAGCACGTTCGCATTGAGCGAGAGCGCCTTGGCAATCTCGATCACCTGCTGATCCGCAATCGACAAGCCCCGCACCAACTGGTCCGCCTGCAGATCGACCCCGAGCGATGCCAGCAAGCCGTCCACCTCGCGACGCATGGCGTCGTACTGGATCCGCCCGATGCGGTCCACCGGTTGCCGTCCCATGAAAATATTCTCGGCAATCGACAGATCGAAAAACAGCGTGGGCTCCTGATAGATCACCGCCAGACCGGCATCGCGCGCCTCGGCCGGCGTCGCAAAACGCCGCGCCACGCCGTCGACCACAATCTCCCCGCTATCGGGCTGATGCACGCCCGCGAGGATCTTCACGAGCGTCGATTTGCCCGCGCCGTTTTCGCCGAGCAGCGCATGCACCTCGCCCGGCCATAGCGTGAGATCGCCATCCGATAGCGCACGGACCCGGCCAAACGATTTGCTTGCATGCCGCAATTCGAGCCGCGGCGCAGCGGTTGTCTGTTCCTGCACTGCCTGTCTCCTCCATCGTGCGGCGTTGGCGGCACGCCGCGTTTCATCGGGGATATTTCGCCCAGCTTCCAGCCGGTCAGAGCCGGTAGATGCGCTCCGCGTTGCGGCGAAACAGCGCGTCTTTCTCGGCCACGCTCGCGTCGGCAACGATTGAAGCATAGGCCTGCCAAAGATCCTGATAGGAACCGAAGAGCCGGTCCACCGGAAAATTCGATGCGAACATGGCGCGCTCGACGCCGAACGTGTCGATCGTTTCAAGCACATAGGGGCGCAGGCTTTCCACCGTCCAGCGATGGTCGAACATCGCCAGGCCGCTGATCTTGACGGCGACGTTCGCGCAACCGGCAAGGCGTCGCATGCCGTCGCGCCAGGCGCGATAACCCGCCACGCTATTGCGGTCGACAAACATGCCAGCATGATTGACGATGAACTGCGTATCCGCATGAGCCTCGGCCAGCGCCACCGCTTCGTCCATCTGCGACGGATACAGTTGCAAATCGAACGACAAGTCATAGCGGCGCAGCAACGCAAAATTCTCGCGCCATACGGGATCGCGCATCAGATGCCGGCCGATATAGTCGAACAGCTTGTTCTCATGCACATTCAGAATCTGCCGCACACCGCGCGTATTGGCAAAAGCGGCGTGGGCTTCGAGGACCAGCGCCGCGTTCGGCGCAGCAAGATCGGCCGCGGCGACGATGCCGTTCGGCATGCCGTGCGAACCGGCCTCGCCGGCAATACCCTGCAGCCAGCGGGTTTCCTCGACCGGATCGGCCGGATCGTGATTCGCCTCCACATGCACCACTTTCAGAATCTCGATCTCGCCCGCTTCGCCGCGCAGATCGGCCAGCAAATAGTCGTGTTTCAGCTCGCGCGCGTCGCCGACGAACGATACGCCCGGATTTTCAAGCCACGGGTAGCGATGCGTCTTGAGATCCCATAGATGAATATGCGGGTCGATCACTTGCATGGGCATGTCTCCTGCTTCAACGGTCCGTCAACCCGGGGGCGGCAGATGAAACACCGGCTCCAGTGCCTGCTGCAGCGGCGTGTGATCCTCGGCGGTCTGCATGATGTCGGCCATGTAATCCCACCATTTGCGCATCACATCGAGTTCCGGCAAGCGGTCCATATGATGATCGGGAGTGCGCGTCAGAATCGCGAAGAGATGATGGGTACCGGCATCGAAAAAGATCCGGTAATCGCACACGCCGACCTCGCGCAAGGCATCGACCAGTTCGGGCCAGATCTGCCGATGCCGGCGCTCGTATTCCTCGCGCATGCCCGGATTGAGCACCATCCGGAAAGCGATTGTCTCCATTGCGGCCTGTCTCCCGTCGTTGCTTTTCATCTTCGGGGCGCTTTCTGGGGGAAGCGTATGAACCGACTATAATTCCTGCGTCGATAGCATCTCAATCCGTTGTTGGGATTGGGCGATCCAGAAACCGAATCGCACGGCCGGCCGAATCCGCCATCCGGATTGGCCAACGCCTGTGCCACCGCCTCTGCCCCATGAGCCAGAACGCTGCCACTGTCGCCCTCGTCAATCGGCTCAAATTCAAGCATCTGGCGCTGCTCGTCGCCCTCGACGACGCCCGCAACCTGCACCAGGCCGCCGACGCCGTCAACGTTGCCCAACCAAGCGCATCCCGCATGTTGGGCGATATCGAAGAAGCCTTCGGCTTCCTGCTGTTCGAGCGCAACGCGCGCGGCATGCAGCCCACGCCGCTCGGCGTCGTCACCCTCGCCTATGCGCGCCGCGCGCTCGCGGAACTGACCCGCTTCGCCGAAGACCTCGACGTCAAGCGCAAAGGCGGGCACGGGCAATTGACGGTCGGCGCCATCATGGGCGCCGCGCCCGATCTGCTCGCCATGGCGGTCGCCGCGCTGAAGACCGAACGGCCGCTGCTCAATGTGCGCATCCTCGGCGAGACGAGCGATCAGGTGGTCCAGTTGCTGCACCGCCGCGAAGTCGATCTTGCCCTCGGCCGCTTGACCAACCCGCTGCAACACAACGATTTCAGCTTCGAACCGCTCGCCCGCGAAACCTTGATGCTGGTGGTGCGCACCGCTCATCCGCTGGCGCAGCGCAGCGCCATTACCTTGCGCGAGCTGATCGAGTGGCCGTGGGTCGCCCAGCCCATCACGAGCCCGGCGCGCGTGCTGTTCGAGGAAGAACTGGCCCGCGCCGGGCTCGCCACCCCGGTCAACCTGACCGAATGCGCGTCGATCTTCGCCACCCTGCAATTGCTCGAAAACTACGATGCCGTGGCGATGCTGCCCGAATCCGTGGTGCGCGACCATGTGCGCGGCAAGCTGCTGGTGGCGCTGCCCGTCGAAATCGGCAAGAGCCTCGCCGGCTTCGGCATTCTGACGCGCAAGGAAGAACCGCTCGCCGAGCCGGCGCTGCATTTCATCGACCTGCTGCGCAGCGTGTCGCAGAAGCTCGCCCGTGAGGCAGGCGCTCAACCTGACGGCGCCGCCGTTGAACCCGCCGTTGCCCCTATCCTGCCGCTGTCCGCGCACTGAGTCTCGCTGATTGTGCCGCCCGTTGTTGCGCTCGTTGTCCCGCGCATTGTCCCGCTTACTCACTGCAGGTTGACGAACAGGCCGCCGTCCACCAGCAAAGCCGCGCCGGTCACATAGCGCGCAAGGTCGGAGGCGAGAAACACCACGCAGTCCGCGACATCCTCGGGACGCCCGAGTCTGCCTAAAGGAATGCGCTTCTCGAAGTAGGCTTTCTTCGCTTCGTCAGCGAGATCCTCGGCGTTGAGGTCCGTGGCGATGGTGCCGGGCATCACCGAATTGCAGCGAATCCCATACGGTCCCAACGCAATCGCGCACGACTGCATCAGCGAATGCACGCCGGCCTTGGTCGGCGTGTAATGCGTCTGCATGCCCCCGCCTACGAGTGCGCTGATGGAACTGGTGGCGACAATCGCGCCGCCAGTGCCCTGCGCCTTCATCTGCTGCGCAGCAGCCTGGGTCACGAAGAACGCGCCGTTCAGGTTGACCGCCACGGTCGTCTCCAGCACCTCGGCGGGCATGTCGAGAAATGCGTGGAATGGACAGATGCCCGCATTGCTCGCCAGCACATCGACTTTGCCGAAGGCTTCCACCGTGCGCCGGACCAGTTCCGCACCGGTCTCGCGCGCCGCGACGTTGCCCTCCACCGCCAGTGCGCGCCGGCCGAGCGCTTCGATCTCTGCCAATACCTCTGCGACGGCGGAGCGGCGTCCGTACGATGCGTCGTTATCGCCCCAGTAGTTGATCGCCACGTCGGCGCCTTCGCGTGCGCAGGCCACGGCGATGGCCCGGCCGATGCCGCGCGATCCGCCTGTGACGATCACTACCTTGTCCTTGAGCAGCACTTGGTTCTCCTTGAGCGGTCCAGCCGTTGCCAACTTTCAGTCTTGCGTTCGGTGCTTCGGATTCAACGCGGATAAGGCCGCACCAATGCACACTCCGGATTGAGCCGCACGCCGAAGCCCGGCGTATCCGGCACCTTCATCCGGCCGTTCACGGGCACCGGCTCATCGAGCAACAGCGGCGTAAACATCGGCACCACCTGATCGGCCTGCGGCGCCATCATCAGAAACTCCGCGAACGGCGAGTTGTGACGCGTGACGACGAAGTGATAGCTGTACACCGACGAGCCGTGCGGCACCACCATCACGTTATGCGCATCCGCGAGCGCGGAGATCTTGATCAGTTCGGTCATGCCGCCGCACCAGCCCACATCCGGCTGGATCAGATCGCAGCAGTTCATTTCCAGCAGCATGCGAAAGCCCCAGCGCGTCGCCTCGTGCTCGCCCGTCGAGACCATCATGCCGCGCGGCACGTTGCGGCGCAGTTCGGCGTAACCCCAGTAGTCGTCCGGCGGCAGGCATTCCTCCACCCATTTCAGGCCATACTCGTGCGCAGCGTGCGCGAGCTTCGTTGCGTACGGCACATCGAGACTCATCCAGCAATCGAACATCAGCCAGAAGTCGTCGCCGACCCGGCTGCGCATCTCGGCAAGGCGCTCGAGATTCAGTCTGAGCCCCGCTTCGCCCTCAGCCGGTCCGTGCTGCAACGGCAGCTTGCCGCCGATAAAGCCCATCTCCTTGGCGAGATCGGGCCGCGCGCCAGTCGCGTAGAACACCAGTTCGTCGCGCACCGGGCCGCCCAGCAACTGGTACACGGGCTCCTTGCGGACTTTGGCGAGCAGATCCCACAAGGCCAGATCGACACCGGAAATCGTATTCAGCACGATGCCCTTGCGCCCGTAATAGAGCGTGGCGAAATACATCTGATCCCACATTTTCTCGATATCGGTGACAAGCTGGCCTTCGAGGAAACGCGCCAGATGTTTCTCGACGATAAACGCGCCGATCTCGCCGCCCGTCGTTACCGCAAAGCCGACGGTGCCGTCGCTCGCTTCGATCTCGACCACCAGCGTGCCGAGCACATTGATACCGAACGACTGGCGACTCTGCCGGTACTCGGGATAGCGCGCCATCGGCGTCGAGATATGGTCATCGATCCAGTGGCCGTCGGCCTGGTCGTGATAATCCGCGCCGCCGCCACGGACGATGAAGGCACGCACGTGCTTGATAGTAGGCATCACCATAAGAAAAGCTCCGTTTGCAGGGCAGTTAAGCGCGGCCGTCGATGGCTTAGCGGGCGCGGTATATCAATGGCGTCACGGGCTGCGCGGCCGGCGCCCTATCGCGACGAAACAGCGTGCCGATCAGCAACGCGGCCAACAGACTCGCCGCGCCGAGCAGCAACAAACCGGCCGAAGTCGAAGCGAACGCGCGTTCGGCGGCGGTACGCAACGACGGCGCGATAAAACCGCCGAGGCTGCCGAGCGAATTGATCAGCGCAATGCCGCCCGCGGCGGCAGCGCCGGTCAGATAACGGGTGGGAAACGTCCAGAACAGCGGCTGCGCAGCAATAAACCCGCTCGCGGCACAACACAATGCGGCAAGCGCGAACAAGGGGCTATGCGTCAATCCGGAGGCGCCGATGCCGAGTCCGGCCAGCACCAGCAGCGCCACCGCCCAGCGGCGATGTCCGCCGGTGCGATCCGCGCGACGCGGCACGGCCCACGTCACGGCCAACGCACACAGCCAGGGAAGCGCGGCAACGAGCCCGACGCGCAAGCCGACCGCGGTCCCCATCAATGCCGCGACCTGCTGCGGCAGATAGAAGATCACGCCATACACGCTCATCTGGATCAGCAGATAGATCGCCGAAAGCGCCAGCACGCGCCGGTCGAACAGCGCGGCAAGCAGGTTGCGTGGGCCGTGCGCGGAGGCAGCGCGGGCGTCCTGGTCGAGCGCCCCGCGCAGGGCGGCACGTTGCGCGCTATCGAGCCAGCGGGCATCTTCGGGCCGATCGTCCAGATACCAGAACGCCCACACGCCGACCGCCGCCGCCATGGCGCCTTCAATCAGAAACAGCCATTGCCAGCCGGCCAGCGCCACGGCGCCATGCAAATCGAGCAACAGGCCCGAGAGCGGACTGCCGAAGATAAACGCAAGCGGCGCGCCGAAATAGAACATCCCGACGGCTCGCGCCCGCGCCGACTGCGGAAACCAGTGCGTGAGGTAATAGATGACACCCGGAAAGAACCCAGCTTCGGCGACGCCGAGCAGAAAGCGCAGCATGTAGAACGCGCTCGTCGTATGCGCCAGACACATGGAGGCCGACACCAGCCCCCACGTCACCATGATGCGGCACATCCATAGACGCGCGCCGACCCGATGCAGCAGCAGATTGCTTGGCACTTCGAACAAGGCGTAGCCGACGAAGAACACCCCGGCGCCGAACGCAAACGCCGCGTTCGACAAGCCGGCATCGTGCTGCAGCGCCTTTTGCGCGAAACCGATATTGGCGCGGTCGAGAAAGGCCAGCACATACATCAGCAGAAGAAACGGCAACAGACGCCGCATCACCTTGCTGTTGATCGCCTCGAGAGAAACGGGCGAAGTCGGATTCATGGCGTCTCCTGTCGATCAGAGTTAGCGCTTCAGCGCTTACTCTGATCCCATGCAGCTCGGCTGCGGTCGGCCAGAGTTAGCGCTTCAGAGCGCTACTCCGGTCCCATGCAGTTCCACTGTGGTCAGCCGGAATTAGTGCTTTAGCAGCCAACCAGATTCCGCGCTCCCGCAGATTCAACCGCGCTCAATAAGTAGCACGGCCGCCGGACAGATCGAACACCGCGCCGGTGCTGAACGCACAATCTTCCGACGACAGCCACAAGATCAGCGAAGCCGCTTCTTCGGGCAACAGAAAGCGGTTCATGGGAATCTTCGAGAGCATGTAATCGATATGCTGCTGCGACATCGAATCGAAGATTTCGGTTTTGGCAGCCGCCGGCGTCACGGCGTTGACGAGGATATTTTTGGTGGCCAGCTCTTTGCCGAGCGATTTGGTAAGGCCGATCAGGCCGGCCTTCGAAGCGCTATAGTGCGACGCGTTCGGGTTGCCTTCCTTGCCGGCCACCGAGGCGATATTGACGATGCGCCCATAACCCTGCTTGAGCATCTGCGGAACGACTGCGCGGCAGGTCAGGTATGGCCCGATCAGATTCACGTCGATCACGCGGCGCCAGACTTCGGGTTCCAGTTCCCATGTGGTGCCGTTGCCGCCGGTGATGCCCGCGCAGTTGATCAGCACATCGATCGTGCCGTGGGCGGCCAGGGTTTGAGTGACAGCATTCGCCACAGACGCTTCGTCGGTCAGCTCGACGGTCGCCGCCGACACTTTGCCCAGTTCGGCCAGTTCGCCGCGGCTGCGCTCGAGCCGCGCCGCGTCGACATCCCAGAGCGCGACCGAAGCGCCCGAGTTCAGCGCGCGCTGCGCCACCGCATAACCAATGCCGCGCGCCCCGCCGGTAATGACGACGGCACGCCCCTCCAGATCGATTCGGTTCATCGCTTGTCTCGCTCCCGCGGCACGGCTCGCGCCGCGTAACGGTTGTGGTTGTGTTAGTGCCAGACAATATACGGCGCGGCCGATACCGGAACAATTCGAGTATAGGAAGGTGCGATAACAAAAGTGAATCGGGGTGACTCACACCGCCGACTTCACCCGGTTGCGCCCCGCCGACTTCGCCGCATAGAGTTGAGCATCGGCCTGCGCCATCAAACCGGACACGCTTCCCCCTTGCGCCGGCAAGCAGGTCGCACAGCCCACACTCACCGTCACCGCGCCCTGCTCGCTTGCCCCAACGAACACGCTCATTGCCTGAACCTTCCTGCGAATCTTTTCCGCCACGATCAACGCCCCATCCGCCGGGGTATCGGGCAGCACCACGGCGAACTCCTCGCCGCCGTAGCGGGCCACCAGATCCACCGAGCGCCGCACCACCGAGGCCATGCATTCGGCCACCGCGATCAGCACCTCGTCGCCGGCCGCATGACCATAGGTGTCGTTAAACTTCTTGAAGTAATCGACGTCCACGAACAACACCGACATCGCACTGCCGTTGCGCCGCGCCCGCAGCCATTCCTCGTCAAGCCGGCTGTCGAGAACGCGGCGGTTGCTGAGGCCCGTCAGCGGATCGGTGGCCGCCAGCCTCACCAGCTCCGCCTGCGCCGCCACCTTGTCCTGCAGCGTGAACGCCAGCAACCAGGCCACCAGCACGAACACCGCGCCCAATGCCAATGTCAGGCCGCCGGCAACCAGGCTGCGCCGCCGCCATTCGGCGAACACCTCGTGCTCGGCCGGCGCCACCACGGCGATCAACGGCGTGGACGGCACATGCGCATAGGTAAAAATGCGCCGCACCCCATCCACCGCAGACGTTGTCACATAGGAGCCCTCGGCATGCGAGGCCATCACCGTAAACGTCGGCGACTTCGCGATGCTGGTGCCGATCTCCGCTTCGGTATACGGCTTGCGGGCCAGCAGCGTGCCGTCGTCGAGGACGATAAATACCGAGCCCTCTTTACCGGTGTTGATCTTGTCGAGCAGGTGCTGGAAGTATTCGAGCCGGATAGCCAGCAGCGCGACTCCCGCAAACGCGCCATCCGCGCCGTTGATGCGCCGGGTCAGTCCGATCGACAGATTCCCGCTGCGCAGCCGCGAGCGAAACGGATGCGATATGAACAGGCCCACATCGGGATTGCGCTGTTGGGCGACAAAGTAATCGCGGTCGTCGAGCCGCACGGCGGGATTGAGCTCGCCCTTCTGCGACGCGACCACGCGGCCGCCGGCATCCAGCACATAGGCGCCGCCCAGGTACGCGGCGGTCGTCGCCCGGTCGAACAGGACCGCATGGCGCAGCGCGGCGGGCAACTGCCAGGTCTGCGGATTCTGCGCGCCATCGACCATCGAGTGCAGCGACAGGTCATAGATTTCGACATTGCGCGCGAGGTCGCTGGAGATCAGCGAGACCAGGTTTTCCGACGTTTCATGCGAGTGGAGCAAGGCGTCGGCCCGGCCGTCGTAAAGCGTCAGAAAGGTCAGGCTCGCCATGGCCGTCGCTACCGCCGTGCCCGCCATGCCGGCCAGAAACGGATGGCGGCCCACGGCCTGCGTGACCGCCGCTGCGTACTTGCGCACGGCTTTGCGCCAGCGCCGACGCAGGGAAAGCACTCGATGCGTCACCGGTTTCCCTCCGTCGTGGATAAAGTGTTTGCAGTACCGGTTTGGCCATCCGACGCGCGGGAACGTTGATCGAGCGTCTGTTTCAGCAGACCACACGCGTGGCGCCGATGGCTGACCGTTCATCGACTGTAACCGCTTCGTCTGGGCACCTGGAATCAGCATGTGCCCGAGTCGGCCCGGTGTTGCAGCGTTATCCGCCTTACTGTTAGAGGTCCAGCACAAACCGCGGTTTGTCGCTAGAATCCTGCCATCTGTCCTTGCGCAAACACGGAACCATGTCGACGACCGGTTCGGATTTACCCAGCCTGCTCCCGGCCATGCTGCCGCGCCTGTGGGCGTTTGCGCTACGCATAGCAGGCGACCGGCACGACGCCGAAGACCTGGTGCAGCGCGCCTGCGTGCGTGCGCTCGAACGCGCGCATCAGTTGCAGCCCGGCACTTCCGCGCTGAGCTGGATGTTCGCCATCGTGCATTCCACCTGGATCAACGAGTTGCGCGCCCGCAGCCGGCGCAACCGCTCCAGCACGGAATGGGATGATGAAATGCTCGAAACCGTCGCCGATCCTGCCGTGCGCACGCCGGAGGAAAACGCCATCAATAGCCAGATTGTCAGCGCGGTGGCGAGGCTGCCGGAAGCGCAGCGCGTGGTGATGCTGCTCGTGGCCGTCGAAGGGCTCAGTTATATCGAAGCGGCTCAGGTGCTCGACGTGCCGATCGGCACGGTCATGAGCCGCCTGTCACGAGCGCGCCAGACCATCGGCGCACTGTTCGGGGTGCGGGATAGCCAGAGAAGCAAAGTTGCAGTCGCGAGTAAGGACCCGGTCTCATGAAAATGGACTCTATCCTGCTGATGGCATATGTGGACGGCGAGCTGTCCGCTGAGGAATGCCAGGAGGTCGAAAAGGAGATCGCCGTGTCGCCTGATGCCGCCGAATTCGTTACCCAGTTGCAGACGTCGCGCTTGCCTTATGCGCAAGCGTTCGAGCAGCAAAAACTGCCGCCGGTGCCGGACAGCCTGACCGAAGCCGTTGCGGCGATGGCGCGCGCCCA
The DNA here is from genome assembly GCF_056619545.1 of Paraburkholderia sp. SSBN10T. Classification (NCBI taxonomy): domain Bacteria; kingdom Pseudomonadati; phylum Pseudomonadota; class Betaproteobacteria; order Burkholderiales; family Burkholderiaceae; genus Paraburkholderia; species Paraburkholderia sp. SSBN10T. Next base: position 50,267 of record NZ_JBWQQI010000025.1, on the reverse strand, counting down.
TGCGCAACGCATCGCCGCGCCGGGCGCCAACGATGCCGCGCTCGAACATAGTGCGTTCGTCCCGCCGTCCGCGCCGGTGCGCTCGCGGCTGCGCGTGGCGCCGCTGTGGCTGGCGGCGGCGTTCGTCGCCGGGGCCTTCTTCTGCGGCATCGGCCTGCGCTTGGTGCCGGGCCTCGGCGCTGGTCCCAACGCCAACTCCGCCGCGACAGTCGCCGCGGCCAACCCGCAGGCTTCATGGGTTGCGGCCGCGGCCGGTTATCAGCAGCTCTATTCGCGCGAGACCGTGGCTCAGGTGCCGGTGAATGCCGAAGTGTCGGCGCAAACCGTCGACGAGATTCGTCATCAGGACGGACTCGACGTGCGGATTCCGGATCTGAGTCAGGCCGGGCTGACCTTCAAGCGCGTGCAGCGGCTGCGCTTTAACGACAAGCCGCTGGTGCAGATCGTCTATCTGCCGCAGCAAGGCGCACCGGTTGCGCTCTGTGTGATGAAAGACACCCGGGCCGACGCGGCAATCGCCGAGCAGCGTATCGACAGCATGAACGTCGTGACATGGCGGCACGCCGAACTCAGCTATGCGCTGATCGCCAAGCCCGAAGGGGTCGATTTATCGGCGCTGGCGAAAGATATCGCCGCCAACAGCACGCAGTCGCTGTTCGGCGACGCAGGTATTTCGATGCTGGCGGCGAACTGAAGCAACGGCGCGCACGCCGGCCTCAAGGCGTGCGCGTCGCGCCCCCACCCGAAGACTGCCCTTCACAGTACGCCAGGTATTTGGTGTAGACATCCGGCGGCGGCAGCTTCGCATAGCGGCCGTACAAGCCGTCGATAAAAGAGGCCAGTTCGGCCTGCGCATACGCCTGACGCTCGGGCGGCATGGCCTGCACCACGGCCAGCGTCTTGCGCCACTCCTGTTCTTTGGTGACACCGGCGTCGCGGTCGAGCGCGATCAGCCTGGCGTTGTTGGCGCGGGCGGCGCAGATCTTGCTCATCGAACCCGCCGGCGTTTGCGCATAGGCACTTACGGAAAGCGCCGCGCAACTCAGGGTCGTGAAAAAGGCGAGCGAAGCCGCCGGACGGAAAAGCCAATGGCGCGCAACGGCGCCGCGGGTGCGTGACTCGTTCATTCAAACCCTTGCATGAGATGGACTGGAGCAGACCCCGCGCGTGTCGTTGCAGCACGCCGTCTCAGGCAGGCAGTTGACCACCCTGTTGTATCGTCGACGCGAACTGGGTTACTTCGTTCACGTAGTTCGGGTCGCCGATCGAGACATCCGAGAGATTACCCGGTTTCACCTGACCCGGGCCAGAGTTGTAGGCGCGCAAGGCTTCGTCCCAGTTGCCGCCGAACTGCTTGGCCATGTCGCTCATGTAGTACGCGCCGGCGAGAATATTGGTGGAAGGGTCGGACAGATTCTTGCCCTGCAATTGCGGATGCTCCTGCTGCAGGCTGGCGAAAGTCGCCGGATCGACCTGCATCAGGCCGGCGTCGGTCATGCCGTTGCTGTTGGTGCTGCTGGCCCCGGCATTGCCGCGCGACTCCTGCCAGATCTGCCCGGCGAGCAGATTGGCGGGCACGCCGGTTTGTTGCGAGGCCGCTTCGATATCGTTGCGATACGGTTCGAGCTGGGATGGGAAGCCGGGGCCGAGTGTCGAGCCGCCGAAGTCGGACGACGCGCCCGAGGAACCGGAAGCCGCGGCGCCGCCGGATGAAGCAGGCGTGCTGGAGAATGCCGAAGGTGTCGAAGCCGCGCCGCCCGTCGCTGAAAACATGCTCGGGTCGAAGCCGCCGCCCGAGCCACCCGAGCCGCCGCTGCCAAACCCTCCACCACTGCCGCTGCCCGAAGAAGAGGGATCGTTGCTATCGAGCTTCAGACTGGCGATCATCTCGCGCAGCATCTGTTCGAGCTGGTCGATGCTTTGCAGCAGTTGCGTCTGGTTCGAACCGGACGATCCGCCGCCGGCGTCGAAAGACGATCCGTACATGCTGCCGATCCCGCCGCTCATCTCGCTACCCACCGAAAGCGCCATCGTCGTCCCCGCTCAATCGAATGCGATGCCGTCAATCCTAGCGTCGGCCTGGCATGCCGGCGAAACCGGGTCGAAGTTATGTGCGCAAATGCGAAGCGAGCGCCGCCGCCTGTTCCTCGCTGACGAAGCGGCTGATCGACAGCACGTGATCGAGCGCCCAGACACAGTGGAACCAGCCGGTGGGAATCACCAGCAGATCGCCCGGCGCGATCGTGACGTCGATGCCGCGCGCTTCGGCAAAACGAGGAAAGCGGGCAAAATCGGGCGCGGCGGCATCGACGCGGCACGGACGGTAGGTATTGAACGCGTCGAGTGCATAGACAGCTTCGTCCTGCGACGGGCTATACAGACGAACCCGTTTGCGGCCATGCACCTGGGCCAGAAACGAATTCGCCAGATCGCAATGCAGGCGTGTGACGAGCGCATGGTCGCGGCGGCGGCCGAACCAGAGCTGGGCCGGGCCGAACATCGCAGCCGGCAAAACCGGCATCTCGAAGCGCGCTTCCCAGGCGGCGGGTAGCAAGCAGCCTTCGGTGTAAGGCGGGTCTGAGGCGGCGCCCGCCCCGGACGCTTGCAGTGCTTCAGGCGCTTCGAGTGCATCGATAAACTCGCCTACGGATTGCGAGCTTCCGTCGACCGGGTTCGTCCGCAACACCGTCGACGCTTCGCGCTCGCGCCAGCCGGCAAGCGTCCAGGCTGTCTCGGGCCAGCGCAGTACACCGCGTAGATGGAGCGGGACGCTGCGCTCCAGCGTATCGACGATTGCAGTGTTCAGCGAAGCCGCGAGCGCCGCATCGTGGCCGGTTTGCGCGGCGTCGAACACGGGCACCGCGTCAAGCCGGCGAGGCGCACGCTCACGCGCGCGTGCCAGCGCAGCCCGTCCCTCGTCCGAAGGCCGCTTGAGCAATTGCAACCAGTAAGCCGCAAGCCGCGCGGCGCCTTCGATCCGCACGCCGCCGAGCGCAAGGGACGCGGCGCTGCGCGCGTCGAATCCGCTCGGATCGGCAAGCATGGCGGCCAGCACCGCGCGAGTCAGCGTGATGCGAGCGGTTGCCTGAGTAGGCCCTGCAACGGAGATGCCGGCGAGCGTGTGAGCCGTAACGCCGCGCTCAAACCCGCCGCCCTCACCCTGCAACGGCCGCATCTCGATCACTCGCCCCAACACGAAACGACGGCTGCATGGAAGATCGTCGCTGACGATCAGATCGAGCGCAGCGGTTTGAGGCGGCGCCACATAATGTTCGGCAAGCCGCGCCACCAGCCCCGCGGGCAGATGCGCGCTCACGACGGCTTGCGCCAATACACGGCCTGCGCATTGACCCATGTAAACGGCGCATCGATGCCGTACTGCTCGCGGTATTCGTCCACTGCCCGAGCGCATCCGGTCGGCAGGCCATAGTCGTCGACGATCGCAAATCCACCCGGCGACAAACGTGGATACAGCGCCTCCAGCGCATCGCGCGTCGAGTCGTACCAGTCGCCGTCGAGACGCATCAGGGCAAGCCGCTCAATGGGCGCCTGCGGCAGCGTCTCGGCAAACCATCCAGGCAGAAAACGCACGCGGCGGTCGAGCAGCCCGGCGCGCGCAAACGCACTGCGTACCGCGTCCAGATCGCTGCGCAGCAGCCCTACCGCCCGCATCAGGTGATGCCAGATCGCATCGCGCAGATCGCTCGCGGGGTCCGGTGCGGGCAGTCCGGCAAACGAGTCAGCAACCCATACGCTCCGCTGCGTGTCGCCGAATGCCGTGAGCGCGGCGCGCATCAGGATGGTCATGCCGCCCCGCCAGACGCCCGCTTCGATGAAATCACCCGGCACACGCTGTTCGATCACCGTGCGCGCCAGTTCGACGACATTGTCGAGCAGCGCGTCATCGCACATCGTCAGGCGGCGCGACTCGTGGTGCATATGATTGAGCGCGGCAGCGATCCGCGCCGGTTCGACGCCCGCGATCTGTGCCGCCGAGCGTCCCAGCGGCGCAAGCCACTCGGCGAACACGCGGTCCGCATCGGCCAGACGCACCGTGCATTCGGCCTCGGTGATCGGCGTCGCGGCGGCTCCGCGATCGTCTGCGCGATTGCCGCCGTCGGGTTCGCCGCGAATATATTGGCGAATCATCGCGAGCCAGGCGTGCGCGAGATCGGCGCCGCCCATGCCCGCTTCATCGTGGCGTTCAGACTCGATCGGGGAAGCAGAAAACAGTTTCGGTTCCATCGCCGCTCGAAGGGACAGGAGTACAGAAGGACGTAAGGCCATGCTGCGCCGGTGACGCGATGCTGCGTTTGACAACCTGCGTTTTGACAACCTGCATTTGACAACATCAGTTGCCAGTATCGGCTGCCGCACCCGCTTCAGCCGGCCCGCAGCGAACCGAAGCATGCAGATACGAACCGCGGCCGGTCCGTGCGTTTTACCGTGCAGCGTTTCGTGTTGCACCCCGACCGGCGACGGCGGATCGGTTGTCATTGCAGCATTGAGCGTCACCTCCTTCACCATTTAAACTTCGATATCCCGATGAAAGGTCTTTCGTCGCGTCCCGCCCGCTCGCTTTGCCGGCTTACCGCCTTGCTCGGCATCGGTGGTCTGCTCGCGCTCGGCGGCTGCGCCACGCCGCCCAAGCCGCCGCCGACCGCCAACGACGCCCTGCCCGTTGCCCTGCGCGCGGGCCAGGACGAAGTGCTGCAGGAAATCATGACCACCCACGGCGACGAAACCTATATCTGCCGCAGAACCGCGCTTGCCGCCGCCCCGCTCACCCGCTTCGATGCCTCCGGCACGGCGCCGGCGGCCGCCGACGCCAACGGCGTGCGCACCGACCCCACCCAGTTGTTGTGGGATCCGGCCGGCTCCGAAGCCACGCTGGTGGATGCCGGTGGCCAAAGCGTCGGCACGGCAGCTCCTGGCCATTACTTCCTCTCGTATGACGGCAGCTATGTAAAGGCCACCGTAGTGGCCGAAAGCCAGGTCGGCGCCAACGCGCTGACCTGGGCGCGCTATGAAACGGGCTACGTCGCCGCACCGCGCCCCGGCAACGGGCGTTTCTCGAACATCAGCTCGATCCAGCGCATCGACACCTCGGGCGGCCTGCCGCCGCAGCCGGCCTGCGAACTCGAAGGCTCGCGGCTGCTGGTGCCGTATGCGGCCACCTATATGTTCTATCGTGCCAAAGGCGTGGCGCCGATCGCCTCGTCGACGGCTCCGACAGCCCCCTGATCCGCAGGAGTCGACGATGCAATTCGGCCTGTTCCTGACCATGCCCGCGCCCGAGCATCTTCCCGCGGCCGTGCTCTACCAGCGCGCCATCGACATGGCCGCTGCCGCCGACCAGCTCGGTTATAGCCACCTGTGGCTCGCCGAGCACCACTTCACCAACTACTCGCACTCATCGCGGCCATTGCTGCTGTTGTCGCATATTGCGGCGCACACGCGGCATCTGCGGCTTGGACCGGCGATCATTCCGGTGCCGCTGCATCATCCGCTGGTGATCGCCGAGGAACTGGCGACGCTCGATGTGCTGAGCGGCGGGCGCGTCGAAGCCGGTCTCGGCAGTGGTTACCAGACCTATCAGTACGAACGCTTCCAGCTCGTCAAGGGCGCCACACCGGCCCGCGACGACGAAGCGCTCGACGTGCTGCTGCGCGCCTTGCAAGAGCCGGTGTTCTCATACACGGGCGAGCACTTCAGGATTCCCCGCACCACGCTCGTGCCTCAGCCGCTGCAAGCTGCAATGCCGCGCTGGCTGGTGGTGAATTCGAGCCGGCATGCGTCGGTCGCCAAAGCGGTTCAGCGGCGCGCCAACCTGTTCACCGGCGTGCTCGAACCGATCTCGAAGCTGACCAACGTTCGCGAGCAATATCCGGATCTCACTGCGGGACTCGCGTCGCTACGCATCGGCACGCAACGGCCGGTGTACGTCGCGCAAAGCGAGGCCGAAGCGAGCGAGGCTGTCGAACAGGCACGCTGGAACGGCCGCGCCACCCTGCGCTTACGCCACGATATGGGCGAGGTGATCGACGGCGTGGTGCCGGCCGGGCCGTTTCCCGACGAGCCGTCCGGGCAGGCGCTGCGCGACGATTTTCTGGTCATTGGGACTGCCGATGAATGCATCCATCAGTTACGCCGCATCCAACGCGGCCTCGGTTGCGACTATTTCAGTGCGAGCTTCTGGTTCGGCGCCCTGCCTCACGACAAGGTGATGGCGTCGTTGCGCAGGTTTGCCGACAAGGTGCTGCCGGTCTTCGCGGATGAAGCTGCGCGGCGGCACAGCAGCCCGGCCAGGCAGCGGGAAACGACGCTTGCATGGTAGCCATCCACGATAACGCCTCGCAATAAAATGTAATCAAATGTAATTGAAAGTTAAAATTCACCGCTCCGACGTAATGCATCTGCAAAGTTGTTCCTCGTTACGCACGACTCTCCCCACGAACAAATGGAGGTAAGCGATGAAAGCGGCACGGAGGTGGTTTGCAGGTATGGCGGCGCTCAGCGCGGGCGCGCTCGCTCTAGGTGGTGCACTCGCATCTGCGCAGGCGAGTGAACCGGACGGTATCAAACATGTCTTGCTCATCAGCTTCGACGGCTTGCACGAGCAGGATGTGGCGCGTTGCATAGCCGGCAATACCTGCCCGAATCTCGCGCTTCTCGCGAAATCGGGCGTTACGTATGCGAACGCGTATACGCCCGGACTTTCCGATTCGTTTCCGGGCCTCACCGCACTTGTAACGGGCGGCTCGCCTAAATCGGCCGGCCTTTTCTATGACGTTTCATATGACCGCACGCTCTACGCGCCCAACGACACGGGCTGCGTCGGCAAGCAGGGCTGGAACGTCGTGTTCGACGAAACCACCGGCATCGACGGCGAAAACGGCGGCGCGCTCATACACCTCGACGGCGGTGGCGCTTTCAATCCGCAGGCCATTCCGCGTGCGCGCGTAGGCGCGAAATGCGTGCAGGTCTTTCCGCACAACTACGTGAAGACGAACACGATCTTCGAGGTCGTCAAGGAGCACATCCCCGATTCGCACACCGCGTGGGCCGACAAGCACGCGTGGGGCTACGACTGGCTGAACGGTCCGTCGGGCCGCGGCGTGGACGATCTCGCACGCACCGAGATCAATTCGATCGACCCTGCCACCAACACGTACTATCTCGACACGTATACGCATACCGAGAAGTTCGATGACTACCACGTGCAGGCGCTCATCAACGAGATGGGCGGCAAGGACTCCACCGGCACCCGCAACGAACCCGTGCCGACACTCTTCGGCACCAACTTCCAGACCCTGAGCGTGGCGCAGAAAGCCACGGTGGCGACGGGAGGCGGCTATCTCGACGCCGACTTCACGCCGGGTCCGCAAGTGACGGGCGCAATCAGCTATATCGACAACGCGCTCGCCCGCATCGTTGCCGCGCTTCAGCAGCAGAACCTCTACTCGTCCACGCTCATCATCGTGACCGCCAAGCATGGCCAGTCGCCCACCGATCACACGAAACTCGTGAAGAACGGCGACACGCTGACGAAACTGCTTGAAGCGAACAACTATCTGGATCCGAACGGCAACTTCGGCCAGAACAACACGAAGAGCGGCAACCTGAACGACGGCACGGGTCTCGTCAACACCGGCTTCGTGCAGACCGACGACGTGGGCCTGATCTGGCTGCGCAATCAAGCGCAGCTCAACGCGGTGGTCACGACGCTCAAGAACAATCTCTCGTGCAATGCGCCTGGCATCTGCGCAGACGGCCCGCAGGCGTACATCCTCTACGGTCCGTCCCTCGCGGGCCGCTTCGGCGATCCGGCGCAAGGCCGCACGCCCGATATCATCGTGCAGCCGAATCCCGGCGTGATCTACACGTCGAGCACGGCGAAGGATGAAGAGCACGGCGGCAATGCGCCCGACGACAGCCATCTCGGCCTCGTCATTTCGTATCCGGGGCTGCACCACCCGGGCCGCAGGGTCGATGAGCGCGTCACGACCACGCAGGTCGCGCCCACCATCCTGAAGGCGCTCGATCTCGATCCGCACCTGCTGAATTCGGTCGCCGTGGAAGGCACACGCGCGTTGCCGGATCTCGGTTTGAAAGGCGACGAGTAACACGTAGCAGCGCGGGCCGGAATTGCGCACACGCTTCGTGCGGAATACCGGCCCGCGAATCGACGTCACTCGCGGTCACTGCGAGATCACGCATCGTGCCTGTACCCGGACCAGTCGGACAGCCTCATCGGCTGGCAGCGTTGCAATTCGGGGTTGTGCCGCGATAAGGCAATGCCTGTTGCGACATAGCCGCGGGGGACCATCGCAGCAAAGAACGGCACGGGGCGCTTAGATAGCGCCCAGCGCCGCCAGCACCTGATTTCCCATCTCGTCAAAGCGCGCCCGCTGAGCGTCGGCATAGCGCGCGTAGCACGTAACCAGTTCTGCGCGCACTTGCGGCGTCTCCAGCGTGCCGAGCTTCGCCAATGCCGACTGCGTGCCGTCGACGGCATCGCAAGCCGCGCTCCACCCGCGGCAACCGGCCTCGTCCAGCAGCCGGTCGATGCGGGTATCCATCGAGAGGCCGAACACCGGCACGCCATGCGACATCGCCAGCACCGCGGCATGGTAGCGGGTCGTCACCACGCACGCCGCCTGCGCTACGGTAGCCGCCACCTCGTCGAGGTTCGCCGCGCCGCGAGCGACGATCTCGGCGGCAAACGGCAGGCGAGCCGCCAGATTCTCACAGGCGGCGCGGTCGAGTTGCTCCATGCCGACCAGCACCGGCGTATAGCCCGCCTCGCGCAACCCTGCCGCAATGGCGGCGAAACGCGTGAGGTAAGCGTCGTAAGCTGCCGCCCGTGTCGCATCCCAGGTGTGGAAATGCAACGGCCCATAGCGAAACGGCGAAGTCTCGCGCCGCGCATCGAGCAGATGCGCACGCTGCGCATCCGCTGCGACCGGCCACCAGAATGGATTGTTCGGGCACAGCGCGGCCACCCGTGCACCGCGCGTCGCAGCTCGCACACTGTGCGGCGCCCGATAGCTCCACGCGGTATCCGCGCCTGCCTGCGTCTGCACGCCTAGCGGCGCCAGTTGCGCACGGGCGGCTTGGTTGCGGCAGATAATCTGTCCGCGTGCTGCATTGCGCGCAACGAAACGGGTCAACGCGTCGCTCATGGCGCCGCTATCGACGCCATACGCTATCGCCGGCCGCCCATGGGCAGCCGCCAGCGCGACACCGCCAATCAGAACACCGGCGAGCGAGTCGGAAAACTTCGAGGTGTAAGTCGAGCCTTCGACGTTGAGCACCAGATCGGCCTCGCGAATCGCCGCGTCGAGTGCATCGGGCAGATAGGGAAGCTCGGGCGCGAGCTTGGGCGTCGCCTCCAGCAGCGGATGATCGAAACACTCGCCGATCGCCAATAGCGTAATCTGCGGCAGGCGCGGCGCAAACAATCGCTGCAGTTGGGCGATGGTCTCGATGGTACGCAGATCGGCGCCTGTATTGCCTGCACCGCTATAGCCGAGCAGCAGGATGCGAGGCGCGCCATCAGGCGTCTTGCGGCGCGCGGCAGCCGAAGGCGCGCGCAGTCGCGCCCGCCCTGCCGCATCGATGCGCTGTTGCATATCATCGAGAAACACTTCGTCGGGCGCCGGGGCGCTCGCATACCTTTGCAGCGCGGCCAGCGAGCGCCGCAGCGGATCGTCATGCGCGGCGATATCCCACATCAGGCCGCTCCCAACGCTTGCGCGAGCAACTGCATTTGCGCGGCGGCGGAGAACGCATCCACGGCGATTTCGACAATCGTCATTCCCATCTGACCGAGCGCCGCTTCGAGCGCCTCGCTCAATGCCGCACGGCTTTCCACACGCCGATGGGCCAGCCCGAACCCTTTCGCTATCGCTCCAATGTCGATCTTATAAGGATTTCGAATCGTCTTCACATAGACAGGCGATCTGGCAATCGGCAGAAAATCGAAGATCGCTCCACCACCGTTATCCATCACGCACACGCAGGCCGGCGTGTCGAGCCGCTGCGCGCTCGCAAGCGCCGACAGATCGTGAATCAATGCCTGATCGCCGAGCACCAGCAAGCCTGCGTCGCGCCGCGCCAGCGCCTCGCCGATGAAGGTCGAAAGCGTGCCGTCGATACCGCTCACGCCCCGGTTGACGTAGATATCCTGAACTTCGGCACGCACGTCGTAGCCGATATCGGCATGGCGCATCGACATTGAATTGCCTATATGGACGAAGCCAAATCCCGCAGCGGCGAATACCTGATGCGCTGCCGCGACTTCGCCCCAGCCCAGCTTCGCGACGCAGGCGCGCCGCTCGCGTGCGCCGTAGCCGGCGACGCTGGCCCAGCGGTCCCGCCAGGCAAACGACACCGCGCTAGTGTTGCTCTGCCGCACCGCATCGCACAGCGCGCGTCCCAACTCTGCCAACGCCTCGCAGCCAGGCGCCACCAGTACATCGTGTGGATCGAGTGCCTGGTGCAGATAGTCGTGCTCCACACGATGCGGCGCGATCTTGATCGCCGGCACCTCGGTTACCGCTTCGAGATAGGTATGCAGCAGCGGCAGCACCGGCGCCACACCGAAGCGCACGATCAGATCCGGACGCTCGGCCGCCATGCGGCCAGCGCCGCCGAGCACGTCGAACGCATTGATGACTAGCGCACCCGCTGCGCCGCGCGCTGCCTCGGCCGGCTGCAGCGCCGCCGGTCCTGCGCGCAGGCCGCTGGCAGCGTCGGCAAGCACCGGAAAGCCTGTCGCTGCCGCCAGCGCAAAAATCGCTTCGAGCGGCGCGCCCGGCTCAGGACCGACGACGATCAACCCGTTGAAGCCGTCTCCACTCAGCGAGCCGCCGGCACCGCGTGCATGCCGCACGCGCGCGACGATACGCTCGACGATGGCTGAAGGCGTTCTCGAAGCGTCGTGGGCCCTGCTAATAGCAGGCACCGCAAACGCGCGCGCTTCACGCGCTGCGGCGACGGTATCGAAAGACACGGGATGCGTTTCGGTCGCATCGTAGACGCCGGCCAGCGGCACATTCACATGCACGGGCCCAGGCGAGGCACGCACAGGAGAAGGATGCGCGTCGATCCGCAAGCTCTGCGCATCCTCGCACTCGCCCCCACCCAGCATCGCTGTCAGCGCGCGGTTCAAGGCCGCGCGAGCCTGCTCGAACGCGGCCGCCGAATCGAACGGGTCGTCGAGGTCGGCCTGCGCTCTAACGAAGGCCCTGGTCGCGCCGAGGTGGTCGGCCATCTGCCCAAAGCCGGCGCCGCGCAGCGTGCGCGGCCGGTCGCAGGTGAGCACCACGAGCGGGATATTGGAGGCATCGGCTTCGATCAGCGCCGGCAGGACGTTCGCCACCGCCGAGCCGGAAGTGGTGACGATCGCCACCGGCGAGCCGCTCGCGCGGGCGAGGCCGAGCGCCACGAAAGCGCCGCTGCGCTCATCGGTGCAGACCATCTCGACAGCCATGCCCGGATGCGCATCGAACGCGATACACATCGCACTTGCGCGGCCACCGGGGCACAACACCGCGTGCCGCACGCCGGCTGCGCTGAGCGCGTCGGCGAGGCACTCCACCCACACCGCGTTGAGCGACTGCGTCAATACGCGCGCCTCGAGAACGGCCGCCACTATGCGGCCGCCTGCGAAGAACGGCGCAACGAGTCGACAGGCACGGTCGTTTCGCCCGCTGCACGCTCCTCGGCGATCAACCGTTCCATCACCCGGCGCGCACGAATTGCCCCGGCATCGATCGGCAGCAAGGCCGGTTGCAGCGCCCAGAAATCGTTCTCGCCGAGGTTGTGCTGCTGCGCTTCGAGCATCGGCAGATCTTCCTGTTCGAATGGCTTCATCAGGCCATCCACCGCATAGCGCACCATTTCGCGGCCCGCCTCGCCCATCTCCTTCGGCAAGCCAAAGGCAAAGAAGTAGTGGGTAGTCCGTTCGGTTTCGGGCGTGAGCCAATGCGCCGACGGCGCGATCAAACCCGCCTCGCGCGGCATGCCACACGGCGTGACGCCCACCATGATCGACAGCAGGCCCGGCGGCGTCCAGCGCACGTCCATCCAGCGATCCACGCGCGCACCGGGCGGAATGCCGAAGCCATTCGCGACGAACGGCGGCAACTCTTCGTCATACGCGATACGCCGCACCCATACCGTATCGCCGAGGCTGCCGGCCTGAACGTCACCGCGCGCAATCGCTTCGCTGCCGAGCGTATCGGGATGCAGAAACTGGAAGTGACTCAGATCGAGCAGATTGTCCGCGCTCAACTGGTAATGGGCGCGACTCAGCAGATAGCCGTCATGCGTATACGCCACCTCCGGGTCGACAAACGGAAACGACGGCAGCAGCGCCGCATCCGCGCGTGCGGGCTCGCCCGGCCAGAACCAGACCGCGCCGTAGCGTTCAATGGTGGGATAGGTCCGCACCTTTGCGCCGCTCGGCACGCGGCCGTCGCCATGCGGATTGTGTACGCACTGGCCGGACGCGCCGAAGCGCAGGCCGTGATACGGACATTCGAGCGCGCCTTCGACAATGCGCCCTTTCGAAAGCGGCGCAAAGCGATGCGCACAGCGGTCGTCGAGTGCGACGGCCTGTTGGGCGGCATCGCGATACAACACCACAGGCCGCCCGAGCAGCGTGCGCGCAAGCGGCGCATCGGTGCGCACCTCGTGCGCGAAGGCAGCGACATACCACGCATTCAACAGGAAGGACATGGGCAGCTCGGAGCAGGATGGTCAGGCGTGAAGGGAGTTAAAACGCATAACGGCGATCAAGCGCAAAAGATCAAATGCAGCCAATCGATATCAGCGCAATGAATAAAAACTATCGCAATGACATAAAAAAGCCATTGCCGTGCAATCGAGTTTAAAGATGCCTCTCGCCCACAGATTCAACAAAGCTCATGCATATGCGAAGTGCGGCCTTCCGATCCGTTTATCTGATCCTCAACAAAGCTTAATCCGCCTTGCGACACTGAAAGGTGGCGCGAACCTTTGCATCGCGTGCGATTCACGGCTATCAAGGTCGCTTTTACCGCGCTTGCGATGTAAGTCTGCAATTGATACCGGCTGACTGCTTACCGCTGTAACTTACGGCAACTTCCCCACATCTGCTTTGTTATTCGTCGTAATAATTCATTTGCGATGCAGCGCGTCTGTTTAGTTGTAATCCGCCACTTCGTGAGGCGAAACAATTCGTTACAGCCCTGATAATTGCTGGGTCTTAACTTTCGGGTCGTGTAGTTCGTCATTCGAAGCAACCCCGTTGGTATCCGTCCTGGAGGGCATGTTGAAATTCGCCGTGATGACCACCAACACCAATCTGTTCAATCTGATTTGCCAGTGCTTCGGAGACGACACGATCGAATGCAGCCGTTTTCATGACGACGTGGCGCTGTCGCGAGCGATCTATCGCGAGGACTATCACGCGATCCTCGTCGACGCGGCCACCGGCATCGATTCGACCCGTGCGGTGTTCGCGCGCCGTGCCTGCTATGGCGACCGGCGCGCACCGTTGATCGTGGTGGGCGCGTTCCCCGATCGCGACAGCATCGAGCGCGCCTTCGAAGCCGGCGCCGACGATGTCGTGCTGTCGCCGGTGGACCGCAGCGAACTGGCGGTCCGCACTTTTCTCGCGCTGCGCCGCTTCCAGTCGACCCCGGCTGCCCCGACCGAAGACTGGGCGGCACTCGGCCCGTACAAGCTCGATCGCCGCGCAGGCGTGGTGCTGGTCAACGAGAGCATCGTGCGTCTCACCGTGCGCGAGTTTGCGATTGCGTGGCTGCTGTTTTCGCGGGCCGGCGAGTATGTGAGCCGGCGGCAGATTGCCGGTGCGATCTGGAGCAGCACCGAGGATATCGTCGGCCGCACGCTCGAGCAGCATATCTACAAGCTGCGCAAGAAGCTGGGTTTGAACGGCGCCTCCGGCGTGCAATTGCGCACGATGTACGCCCACGGTTACCGGGTCGAGCTATGCTGCGATGCACTTGCGGAGCTCGACCCGGACACGAGCATCGATACGGGCCGCCCGCTCGCCCCAGTGCCTGTTCCGGCCACCCGCAGCAGGCAGCCGGTTAGCGGCGGCGTTCTGCATGCCATCGAAGCGGTGCGAAGCGCCGAGACCGCACTCGCAGACGCACCGCCCGCTTGCCGCGCATCCCGCGCATTGGACGTGCATCCATGCGACAGCGAAGCGGCCCGCACGGCCCAGCCGTGGGGACAATACGCAGCGCTCTGGAGTCTCGGCGCATTGAGCCCGGTGAACCTCGTGGCAAACTTCGTCGCGCCCGCCAGCGCCAAGCCTGACGACGATAACGCCGCACACGGATCGTTGGCCGTGCCCGCCGCCTTGCTGCGCAGCGGCGCACGACAGCGGCGCTAAACATCCCACGCGCACAGCCCGTCGACGTCGAACCGGGCGCGCCTGTTTTCCTCAGGCCGGCCCATACGCACACTGCCCGCCCGGCACGCCGTACACCCACCACCTCTCCCGCATAAAAAAGACCGTCACGTCAGGGAATAAGCCAGCAACGCCAGGCGTTCATTGAAGTAACCGCAGACGCAGCGTCCACCCGCCATGCCGCGGGCTGGATCGCGTCGAGGTTATTTCCTTTCCCTACCACGAGACGTCCATGAAAATGAATCGAATGCTCACCGCTGTGGTGTTGTCGCTGAGTCTCGCGGCACCTGCGCTTGCCGTTGCCGACACGCTCAACCTGAAAGCCGACCTGCTCGCCTCCACTGAAGTGCCGCCCAAAGCCGGCGACGGACACGGTGAACTGACCGCGACCTACGACACCTCGTCGAAAGTGCTGCAATGGAAGGTCACTTATGCGGACCTCAGCGGTCCGGCCAGCATGGCGCATTTCCATGGTCCCGCACCTGCCGGCAAGAATGCGTCGGTGGTCATCCCGATTCCGATGGACAAGCTGCCCAGCCCGATCGAAGGCCAGGCAACCTTGAGCGCCGCGCAGGAAAGCGACCTGCTGGCAGGCAACTGGTATTTCAACGTGCATACGGCCAAGAACCCCGGCGGCGAAATTCGCGGCCAGGTCGAACAGGTCAAGTAAGCGCCACACCGCGTCACTTCTTGCGCCTTGCGACGGATCGATTCTCCGCTCCGTTGCACCGCGCGCTCCACGCGCCCACCGAACGTACCGACGGCACCGCGGACAACCGCGGCGTAAGGCGCCCTTTTGCCTGAATTCCGGAGAACATGTTGAAATTCGCCGTGTTGACCACCAACGGCAATCTGTTCAATCGGATTTGCCAATGCTTCAGTGATTTCAGCGATGCCGGCGCCGCAAACACCACGGCTGAAGAAGCCATCGAATGCCGGCGTTTTCGTGACGACATTGCGCTCTCGCGTGCCATCGCGCGTGACGACTTCGATGCGATCTTTGCGGATGCGTCGAGCGGCATCGAGTCGATGCGCGCGGCGCTTGCCCATCGTGCCTGTTATGACGACCGGCGCGCGGCGCTGATTTTCGTCGGCGATTTTGCGGATCGCAGCAGCATCGAGCGGGCCTTCAGCGCGGGGGCGGACGATATCGTCATGGCCCCGCTCAATCCCGGCGAGCTGGCTGCGCGCACGCGGCTCGCGCTGCGGCGCATCCAGTCGGCCTCGCCCGCTCACGCAGACGACAGTCTCACGCTCGGCGCCTACCGGCTCGACCGGCGCGCGAGTCTCGTGCAGATCGACGAGCGCAGCGTGCGTCTGACGGTGCGCGAGTTTGCGGTCACGTGGCTGCTGTTTTCGCGGGCCGGCGAATATGTGAGCCGCAAACAGATTGCCGGTGCGATCTGGGGCAGCACGGAAGATATCGTCGGCCGCACGCTCGAGCAGCATATCTACAAGCTGCGCAAAAAGCTCGACCTGAACGGCACGGCGGGTGTGCAATTGCGCACGCGCTACGCCCACGGCTACCGGGTCGAATTGTGCAGCGACGCGGCTCATGAATCATCCGCTGCCGACCTGCATGAGGAAACACCGCCGCTAAAGCATAGGGCGCCCGAAGGCGCCCTCACTGTCTTTACAGGCTCAGCACTCGCGGCGTCAGCAGGAATACCCGTTCCATATGCGTATGCTGGTCGTTGTTATAACGAAACAGCGCGCCGATAAGCGGAATCTTCGAGAGCCCCGGCACCCCCGTCACCCCGTTCGAGTTGTTGTCCGTGCTATAGCCCGCGATCAGCAGGCTCTCGCCCTCGCCGACAAATGCCTGGGTATTGATCTCGCTGCTCGTGATGACCGGAATGCTGTCCACCTGCTGGCCGGTCAACTGGCCGTCCTCGATATGCACGTCGAGCTTGATTCGGGTCTGCCCGTTGTCGGACACGACCATCGGCAGCACGCGCAGCGACACGCCGGTCGAGACGCTATACAGATCCGCCGAGGTATAACCCGAGACCCGTACAAAGAACTTCGTGGTGTTGTCCATCACCGCTTCGACGTTGTCGAGCGTCGCCACCTTCGGCGATGCATCGATCTTCGCTTTCGAGTCGCTCTGCAGCGCATTGATGCGCGCCATCAGATAACGCCCGGCGCCCCCGATCACCGCGGTAATCGAGCCGCCCAGCGGCGTCGAATCGACCACCGTCGTGCCGTCCGATAGCGTGGTAGTGCCGAAAGTCGGATTGACCTGGCCGTTCGAGAAGCTGTTTTGCGGCTGGGCGCCGTTACCGGTTTGCAAGTCCACATGACTGTTATGCGCGCGCCAGTCAACGCCGATCTGCGCCAGCAGGTCGTCGTCGATTTCGATAATATGCGCCTCGATCTCGATCAGTTTGGGCCGCGTATCCAGTTTGTCGATCAACGTGGCGTACTGGTCGATTCGCTGCGGCGTGTCGCGGATCAGCACCGAGTTGGTGGTCGGGTCGGCCTGCATGATCGGCAAGCTCAGATCGCCGCCGCTGGCCAGTTCGCCGCCCGGCGAGCGGCCCGGCGCATTGCCGTAGCCGACATTGCCGCCGTTGCCGAAGTTAGGCGGCGCGGCATTGCCGACCAGACCGCCGAGCGACGTATCCTGGCCTTGCCCCTGCGGCATGTTGGCCGGCAGCGGCGGCATCAGCGTCTGCAGGCCGCCGCCGGAGCCGCCGCCGTTGACGTCGTTCATCGGCTGCAAACGTTGCAGGTTCGGCGTCACGGAGTTCTGCGCATTACCGCCACCCGCCTGCTCCTGTTTCGCGTGATACATGTTCGACAGCACGGTGGCCACACCGGGTACCGTGATCGTATTGCCGTCGATGCGCACCTTGTGATCCGCGGCCCACGCATTTTTCAGCTTGAACACGCGAATCACCGAGCCGCCGCGGCGGCTCGCGTTGTCGTCGAGACGCTGCGCCACTTCCATCACGAGCTGCACATACTGAGGCGGCCCGTTGACGAGCGCCGTGCCGGCCGCCTCGTCATAGGCAATCGGAAAGCGTGCATCGTCGATGCTCATGGTTTGCAGCGCCGCGCGCAGGTCCGCCGGCGAGGCATGGTCGAGCTTGATCACCTGATGCGTGATGTCGTTGGCGCTGCTGATCGACAGCACGCTGCCGTCATAGAACCAGACGAAGCCGAAGGTCGACGCGAGCGTATCGAGAAAATGCTGCGGCGACATATCGAAGTGCCCGGTCACCGTACCCTGCACATTTCCCGCGATCGACGCGGCGACTCCCTGGCTCGCCGTGAAGTCGCGCAACACGTCTTTTAGATCCTTGCCCTCTACAGCAATATGCACGGTCGAACTGCGCCAGCGCACGGGCGCCGCATCCGCCGGTTCGAGCGCGGCGAAGGCGAGAGACGCCGCGAGCCACGCGGCGCAAAGTAGCCTCTTCGATTTCATGGAGTCGTGTGGGTGAAAGTATCGTTAGGAAATGGCGGCGCACGGCGGTAACAGCAAAGGCACGCTGCAAGGTTTTATCTTTCGAGCGTCTCGGAGGGCGCCTCATGGAACTGCTTGCGATAGCCGTTGACGAGCGTCGAGCGGTTTTGCACGCCCCATTTGCTCGCGGCGCTCAGCACGCCACGGTCGCTCGCATACGAACCATCGGTCAGCTCGGCGCGAATGCGTTCCATGCGTTGGCGCCGGATCAGTTCGGTGGGCGAGAGACCGAGGAAGTTCTTGAACGCGCTTTGCAAGGCTCGCTCCGTTACGCCGATCTCCGCCGCGACTTCACGCACCGACAAATCGCGCCGGTCGAGGTTGTCGAGCACATAACCATAGGCGCGGCGGTACTTGGCGGGCAGGCGGGCGCTGACGTCGTCGAGCTGCGGCGACGGCTTGGCGCTGCGGTTGAAGGTCGGCGCACGCACATGCGAATCTTCACGCAGACATTGCATGGCGACGAGCGCATAGCGGCTGTATAGCTGCAGCGACTCCTGGGTGCGTCCCTGCGCCTGGCGCGTCTTGGCGGTGCAATACAGATACTCGAGATGACGATGGCCGGTGGTGCCGTTGCGGCCGATCTGATGCAGCGGCTCGAGCACCGAGTGGGCCAGATGCGGCGCGGCGCCCGCCAGCGTCGCCAACGCGATTTCCAGACGCAAGGTGCGCTGATAGTCGCCGAGACCCTGCTCGCGCGCCCAGTTCAGATAGTCCTGCAGTCCGCCCATCGCCTCGCGGTCCGCACAGGCGGCGAGCCGCAAGCGCTTCAGGTAGTCGATGCGGCCGCGCAGCAGCGGCGTGCGAATCCCTTGCACGGCCTCGCGCAGGACGTCGACGGGTGTCTCGGCGGCCTGCGGCAGGCGCAGCACACGGTCGCTCGACAAGGCCGACTGCCAGTAGACATGATCGCCCAGCGCGCCGGCGCTACGCACTTCGCCCTGCACGGCGAGATCGAAGCGCAGCGTCGCAAGCAGATCCTGCCAGTGCTCGAGGTGCTCGTCGATCTCGCGCTCCACCAGTTCCGTGAGACTTTCGAGTGCGTCGCTCGCCTCGCCGGTCCGGCCGAGTTCCTGCAGCACGCAAATCATGCCGAAATGCGCTTCCGCGGCACGCGCTGGCTCGATCTCGGGCTCGTCCGCCACACGCGAGAAACACGCTAGCGCCGTGCCGAGCCGGTGGCGAAAGAACGCCTGCCATGCGGCGTTACGGCACGAGGCGATGCGGATCGCATGCTTCGATGAACGAATCAGTTTTTGCGAGCGGCGATAGTTTTCTTCGGCTTCCACTTCGATTCCGAGCATCAACTGCATATCGGCTTGCAATTGCAGGCCGGACGAAGCGTGCTCGGCGGCGCCCGCCTCTTCGGCCCAGCGGCTCACGTGCTGGCGTGCGGCACCGAGCTTGCCGTTGAGCAGCGCGTCGAGGTAACGGGAGGACAGTGCCGGTTCGGCAGCCGGAGTGGGTGTAGCGAGAGCGGCGACAACGGGGAAATACAGCATCGAGAACATGTTCGACTCCTCTGATTGCGGACCGCGTCGCGCGCTGCAAGCACGCGTCATCGGATGGAGTCAATGTAGCCAATCGCTCGGGTCGAACTTTCAATAAATCTGACATTTGGCGCGCATTTGAGAAGTGTTGAGTGTTGAACCCTCAAGTTTCTCAAGTGCCCCAATTCGATCGGGACCGCGTTTTCTCAAGCAAAGCTCAAGGCTTGCCCGGCTCGTGCGTCAGCGTGCGGAATTGCGCGGCGAGCCCCGCCACCGTCACCT
The DNA here is from genome assembly GCF_056619545.1 of Paraburkholderia sp. SSBN10T. NCBI lineage: Bacteria > Pseudomonadati > Pseudomonadota > Betaproteobacteria > Burkholderiales > Burkholderiaceae > Paraburkholderia > Paraburkholderia sp. SSBN10T. The sequence goes on along the minus strand of NZ_JBWQQI010000025.1, from coordinate 30,592 downwards.
GCTCGCGGACCTGGTCCACGAAGATGCCGACGAACAGCGCCAGCATCAGCACGGTCACCGCCCCCTTGACCGGCTGGCTCAAGGTCATCAGATCGAGCTTGGAAGCCGACTTCGCAGCGAAGCCAAAGGCGAAGTCGATCAGCAGCAGAATCAGCATCATGGGCGCCGCGAGCTTGGCGACGGTCTGCATGAGCGTATCGGTCTGCTGCAGGACGAACGATTCGAGCATGTTCGACACGTTTATCCCCGTCGATGTGATCGGCCACCAGTGATACGACTCGTAGAGCGTGCCGAGCAGATAGGTCATGCCGCCGAGCGCCCAGAACGCCACGGTGGCGACCTGGCCGAGCAGCGTGGCAGTGGGCGTGGATTGCTCCTGGCGGGTCGGATTGATGATTTGCAAGCTGTTATAGCCGGTCAGATCGTCGATATAGGTGCCGGCGCCTTCCGCCACCCAGAAGACGAGAGACGCCGCATAACCGATCACCAGCCCTATCGTTCCCTCGCGCAAGCCGATTTCGAGCAGCGCGACGCCATGCAGCGATTCGATGAACGAAGCCGGCTGACCATAGGCGACATACGAGCTGAACAGCAGCACAATGGCATTGCGCACTACCCCTTGCAGCAGACCGTCGGCGGTGGGCGGAAAGATGAACATCACGATGAACAGGCGCAGCGAGCACACGCCGATCAGCGTGATATAGCCGACCAGCAACTGGCCGAGCTGCGGCAGCGCGGAAAAGATATCGTTCACGCCTGCGCCCTCTGCTGCTGGAAACGTCGTGCAAGCGCGGTCTCTTCCGCTTCCTCGTCACTGGCGTTTTGCGCCGCCTCATCGTGCTGACGGCGAATCTGCACGATGCGCTCGCCGCATAGATCGATACGGCCTCGATTGAGTGCGATATCGCGCTGGATCTTTTCGATTGCGGCGGTGCTGTCGTGCACGGCCGCTTCGGCTTGCGCCAGTTCGCCTTCGAGCAAGCGCAACCGGTCGCCGACCACCTCCAGATAGCGGCGGCAGCCGTTCATTTCGTCGAGCGCGAACGCTTCGGTACCAGTCATCATCGTCTCGATTCGATGCTGATAGAAACGCAGGATGCCGGCTTCGTGCTCCACCTGCGCGGCCTTCGCATCGCGAGCCGCTTCGAGCGCCGCATGGCCGGTGCGCTGTGTGGCGAGCGCCGCGCGCAACGTGTCGTCCAGACGCCGCCGCCGTGTGCATGAGCGCTCGAGCGCGATGACGCGGCGGTCGCGCGAACCGCTGCCTCCCTGCGCCGCCGCCATTAGCCGAGCCCGCTCAGTGCATACAACTGCGCCTCGGTCTCGGCGGGCGCGGCGTAGTCGGACGTGCGCTGCGAGAGAAAGGCCTTGATCGAATCGAGCTTGGCGATCGCCTCGTCCGCGAGCGCGTTGGTGCCGGGCTGATATTCGCCGATCTGCAACAGCATCTCCACCTCGCGATGCTTGGCCATCAGTTCGCGGATCCGCGCGGCGGCCTGCACATATTGCTCGGGCACGACCTGCGGCATCACACGCGAGAGACTCGCCAGCACGTCGATGGCCGGGTACTGGTTCCTTGCCGCAATCTCACGCGAGAGGATCATATGGCCGTCGAGAATCCCGCGCACTTCTTCGGCAATCGGGTCGCTACCGCTATCGTCTTCCGCCAGCACCGTGTAGAGCGCGGTGATCGAACCGGTTTCGCCCATGCCGGCACGTTCGAGCAGGCGCGGCAGCTCCGCGAAAATCGACGGCGGAAAGCCGCGCCGCGCAGGCGGCTCGCCGGCCGCGAGACCGATCTCCCGGCCGGCCCGCGCGAAACGCGTCAGCGAATCCATCATCAGCAGCACACGCTGGCCGCGGTCGCGAAAGTATTCGGCAATCGCGGTCGCCACATAGGCGGCCTTGGCGCGTTCCATCGACGAGCGGTCCGAGGTCGCGCAGACCACCACCGAACGCGCCATCCCTTGCGGCCCGAGGATCAGTTCGACGAACTCGCGCACTTCACGCCCGCGCTCGCCGATCAGTGCGATCACGTTGACGTCGCACGAGGCGCCGCGTGCGAACATGCCGAGCAAGGTACTCTTGCCGACACCCGCGGGCGCGAAGATGCCCATCCGTTGCCCTTCGGCGAGCGTCATCATGGCGTCCACGACACGCACGCCGGTGGCGAGCGGCGCGTCGATCATCCGGCGGTTCATCGGATCGGGCGGCGAGGCGAAGATCGGCCGCAGCGTATCGGACTCGATGGGAGGACCGCCGTCCACCGGTTCACCGAGGCTGTCGATCACGCGGCCGAGCAGCATATCGCCCACTTTCACCGCGAGCGGGCGACCCAGGCCGATCACCTGGGTCGAGCGCGAGACATTTTCCAGCCGTGAAAACGGCGACAGCAGCGCCACGTCACGAGTAAAGCCAATCACCTCGGCATGTTGCAGCAGCGTGCCGTTCGGCGCGCGCAGTTCGCACAGTTCGCCGAGCGAGACGTCGAGGCCCGCCACCTTGATCAGCGTGCCGATCACTTCGAGCACCTTGCCGGTGCGCGCCACGCCCGGCACGGCGAGAATCTCGCGCTCGATCGCGTCGGTCAGCCGCTCGAAGTCGATCGTGCGGGTAAGCCACGGCGTGCTCATGCGGCTTCCTCGCCGGCGGCCTGGGCTTCGTCGAGATTCGCTGCGTGGAGATGATCTTCGGCGTCGGCCCCGGCAGCCTCACCCGATGCTTGCGCCAGTTCCGCCGCTTCGGCAGCCGCGTCCGCTTCCGCCTCTTCGACCGAGCGCTTCAAGGCCCGCGACACTGCGCTGCGCATCGCGCGAAGCTGCGTGTCGAGACTCGCATCGACCGTGCCGAAATCCGATTCGCAGATGCAGCTTCCGGGGCCGAGCCGCTTGTCGGCCACGACCGAGAGCGGAATCGGCCGCCCCAGTTCGTGCCAGCGTGCGGCGAGCCGGTCGAAGGTCGCCTTCGCTTCGTCGTAATCGTCGGGATGGACCGCGACGCGCAGATAGGTCGCGCCATCGACGATCCGGTCCACCGTCGCCAGCGCCCGCTCGAACAGCGCCTCGTGGCGCTCCACCCGCACGATCTGCTCGACGGCCGAGGCGACGATCCCCGCCAGCCGTTCGCGCATGCGAATCTGCAACTGGCTCTGCGCGTCGGCCACATCGGCGAGGCGCTCCATCCAGTCGGCGAGCGCGCGGTCGCAGCCGTCGCGATAGCCCTGCTCGGCGGCCGTGTCGTATTCGTGCTGGGCCTCTTCGATGATCTGCGCGGCCTGGGCATGGCCCGCCTCGATAATCTCCGCGGCGGCTTCACGCGCGGCGGCGAGCAGCGCTTCGCGTTCGGCGGCGAGTTCTGCATAGGCCGCATCGATCGACACCAGCGTGCCGAAGGTCTCGCGCGACAGCACATCGCCGGCTGCGCCGACACGCGCCGCCAGCCCATTGGCGCCGATCTCGCCGGGCGCCGACCGGGCGCTTTTCAACCAAATAGCCATGCCCACTCCGGTAGCAGTTCAGACAGACGCGCAAAGAGCCGCGCCGTGCCGAGCGCATCGAGTTGCGGCGGCACGGCGGCAAGCCAGGGCGGCGTCGGCAGGACGCGCGGCAGCGCGAGCCTGAGCAACGGAAACGGCACTCGCGGACCGCTCTGGTCGGCGCTCGCGAGATCGCGCAGCAGCAGCACGCAGCCTTCGATCGCGAGGGCGGCGGCATCGAGTGCGGCCAGCGGCGGCATCGCCGCGCGTGCGGCAAGGCGGGCCGTATCGGGAGCCTCGGCCAGATGCGCATCCTGAGTGAGACGGTCGATGCCGACGCCCGCCCACTCGGAGAGCAGCGAGCGGCTGCGCTTGTCGATCAGACGCCGCGCCTCCGCGCGCCGGAACGACAGCGCACGCATGCGCAGCACCTCCAGGCCGGTCCGCGCGGGCAATACGTCGAGCAAGGCTGCATTCGGTCGAGCCGCCGGCTGACCCGCTGCGTGAGCTGAGGCCGTGGACAAGCCCGCGCCGCCCGTCGCACCTGCGGCGAGCGGCAATGCAACGCGCAACGCGGGCTGCGTCAAGGCGTCGAGCGGCGGCATGCGCACGCCGGCGGCCTGCACAAGCGCCCGTGAACAGCATTCCACCGCCGGGGCGCTGGCTCGCAGCAACGCCGCGCGCCAGCCGGCAAGCTGCGCGTCGTCGGCGCCGAGCAGCGCCGCGCTCCACGATGGGTCCGCCCAACGGACCGTCTCCGCCAGATTGCGGCGATACGCGTCGAGCGCGGCGGCCGCACGCATAAACGGCAAATCGACGGGAGCGTTCATCGGCTATGCATCGACATTCAACCGGCCGCGCCCAGCCGCCGCAAACGCGCCAGCAGCCCGTCGAACCGGCCCGCCGGCGCATCGCCTGCGGCCGGGCCGGGGGCAGCCGCTGCCCGGTCCGCGGCGCGGCTCGAACGCCCCGCCAGCACGCCGCGGCGCACCAGCACCAGCAACGCGGTCGCCACCAGCACGGTGGCCCCGGCCAGCACCCCGAGCAGCCATCCCGGCACGCCGTTCGACTGCGGCAGTTGCGACAGTTCGACGGGATCGGCCGCGACTGCCGTCACGCTGACCTGGTCGTAGGTCAGACCTTCCACGCTGTGCATCACCAGCGTCTTGATCTGCGGTACGAGCGCGCCGATATCCGAGTCCGGGCGGTATTTGATAAACACAGCCGCTGAAGAAGGCTTGATGGTCTGCGCAAGCGGATCGTTGTTCGGCAACACGATCTGCACACGCGCCACCAGCACGCCGTCGATCTTCGACAAGGTCGACGACAGCTCCTGCGACATTCCGTAGATAAAGCGCACGCGCTCTTCGGTCGGCGTCGAGACGAGGCCGTCCTTCTTGAACAGGTCGCCGAGATCGTCGAACTTGTTATGCGGCAAGCCGCGCGCACGCAGCACTTCCATCGCGCGCACGAGCTGGCCGTCGTCCACTTCGAGCGACCAGGTCTTGCCGGCGTCCGGCGTATCCTTGGTCGCATCGACGCCGCGTTCGAGCAGCGCCACCACCATCTCGTTGACATCCTGCTCGGACAGGTTGCCGTACAGCTCTTTCTTGCAGCCGGCGAGCAGCACGCAAAGCGCAAGCACGCACAGCAACGGCGCGCTGCGGCGAATCGGCGTTCGGTCGAACATGGCTAAGCCTCGCGATTGCCCGCATGACGGACGCGCCTTGACAGCGCCATCGTCGACAACGGTCTTATTGGTTCTTCATCAGCGTTTCGATGGCCGACTTCGACGAGTCGACCACGCCCATCTTCGCTTCCAGATCGAGCTGCGTGCTGGCGAGTTCGAGCGTCATGCGGATCGTGCCCGCGCTCATCTCGTTCATCGTCAGGGTCGGCGCACGCTGGGCGAGATCGAGCGCATCGTTGACCGTGTGTTGCAGTTCCGCGTCCTGCGAGGCGACCAGCTTCGAGGCCACCGCGGTGCCGTCGTCCTGCGGCGCGGCCGGCGCGCTCATCGGCGCCTTCTGCATCAGCGACTGGAACTTGTCGGCGAGTTGCGTGGACGTTTGCGCGCCCGGCGCTGCCGCCCCTTGCGACAACTGTTCGAGCGACGCCTGTAGCGCCGACGCATTGACGTTGACGGTCATCTGCGGCTCCGTAGCGAATGAAAAGACTTAGGGGGCATCAAGCGCGCAGGAACGAAGCATGCGGCATCTGCGCGGCAAGCGGCGCCGGCGCCACGGCTGCCGCTACCGGGGCAGGCTCGGCGGCTTCGGTCTGCTCGTTGAACTCGGCCAGCGCCTCGCACGAGGCCGGCGTGACGAACTGGCCGCCGTTGCGGCGCACGCGCATCGCATTGAGCAGGTCTTCGCGTGCTTCGAGTGCCCGCACCAGCGCTTGCGTGTCGCGGCTCGGGTTGATCTCCATCGCTTCGGTCGCACACTGCTTCCAGTCCGGATCGCCCTTGGCGGACAGGCAGAACGCCAGCAGCGCCTTCGCATAACCGAAGCGCGGCGCGTTTTCGCCGACCTGGCGCAGCACATGGATCGCATCGTCCCAGTGGCCGCGCACCATATGCAGGATGCCGTCGAGAGTATCGATCTCGGTCACGCGCGGACGCAGCACGCGCAGCGCGTCGAGCACCAGTTCGATGTCGTACGGATCGGCGGAGACTTTCGGGAAGTTGCTGAGCAAGGCGGTCGAGACGGTTTCGATCAGCCCGCCGATCACATTGGGGCTGCAATTCATGTATTCCGGCGTGCTGGCGGTCATGGCGACTCACTCCTGGGAGAGACGTTGAAAACGGCCACGCCACGCGCGGCCGGTCACGAAGGATGGCTCAAACATAGCAACTGAGGCCGCCGCACAAGCGCAGCGACGCGAAGCGAGCACAGCGGAAGCGAAGCCGGAGCGGCACGGTGCGGTGCAACGCCCGAGCCGGCGCCGCCAGGGCACGGCCGCAGGCGCCGCGACGCATGGCGGGCTTCGCAACGCGCGTGACAGCTTCGCTTCGGGCGGCGTACCGCAAGTGGGCAAGCGCTATCGTCGAACGAGCGTGGCGGCGCAAGCCCGCCGAGCGCGCCTTGCCGCCCCTTCCAGCCGAGCCGATGCATGAGCGAAGAAAAGACCGAAGAACCCACAGACAAAAAGCTGAAGGACGCGCGCAAGGAAGGCCAGGTCTCGCGCAGCAGCGATCTGACCGACTCCATCTCAATGCTGGCGGTCGTGGTGTTGCTGGCCGGTGGCGCGAGCCGCTTCAGCGATGCGATGCGCGCCGTGGTGAACACCGCGATGACCTTCGTCGCCGGGGACCATTCGCTGACCAATATGAACACGCAGCTCTACAAGCTCGGCGGCGTCGCGCTCTCGGCTATCGTGCCGTGCGTGTGCGTGGCGGCGCTCGCCGGCGTGGCAGGCTCGCTCGGCCAGGTGGGCATCCAGATCTCCACCAAACCGGTGACGCCCGATCCGAAAGCGGTCAGTCCGGCCGCGGGTCTGAAGCGGATTTTCTCGGTGCGCACGCTGATCGAGTGCGCCAAGATGGTCGTCAAGGCGGCGATCATTTTCTGCGTGATGTGGGCGTCGATCAAATGGCTGTTTCCGTTGATCGTCGGCTCGCTCTATCAACCGCTGCCCGGTCTCGTACGGATGTTCTGGGACATCCTGCTGAAGCTGTTTATGGTCGCGGCGGCGGTGTTCGTTCTGGTCGGCGCGGCCGACGTCAAGCTGCAAAGCTTCATGTTCATGAAGAAGATGAAGATGAGCAAGGACGAGGTCAAGCGCGAGCACAAGAACCAGGAAGGCGACCCGCGCATCAAGGGCGAACGGCGCCGGCTCGCACGCGAAATGGCCACCGCGCCGCCGCAATCGAAGGTGGGGATGGCGACCATGATGGTCGTGAACCCGACCCACTACGCCGTCGCCGTGCGCTATGCACCCGAAGAGCATCCGCTGCCGCTGGTGATCGCCAAAGGCATGGACGAGCAAGCCGCGCAGTTGCGCCATGCGGCCCGCGATGCCGGCGTGCCGATCATCGGCAACCCGCCGGTGGCCCGCGCGTTGTACAAGGTCGCGCTCGACCAGCCGATTCCCGAGGAACTGTTCGAGACGGTAGCTGCGATCCTGCGCTGGGTGGATGCGATCGGCGTGCGGCGCGAGCAGGCCGATCCACCAGACGCGCTTCACTAGTTCACCAGCTAATAAGCACTCCGACCCGAGACCCTACCATGCTCAAGACGCTGAAACTCCCCGCAGGCGGTGAAGTCGGCATCGTGGCGCTGATCGTCGCGATTATCTCGCTGATGATCCTGCCACTGCCGCCGGCGCTAATCGACATCCTGCTCGGGGTGAACATCACGATCAGCGTGACCTTGCTGATGGTGACGATGTATGTGCCGGACGTGGTCTCGCTTTCTGCCTTTCCGTCGCTGCTGCTGTTCACCACGCTCTACCGCCTGTCGTTGAACATCGCCTCCACCAAGTCGATTCTGCTGCACGCCGAAGCCGGCCATATCATCGAGAGCTTCGGCGAACTGGTGGTGGGCGGCAACCTGGTGGTGGGCCTCGTGGTGTTCGTGATTATCACCACGGTGCAGTTCATCGTGATCGCGAAAGGCTCGGAACGGGTGGCCGAAGTCGGCGCGCGCTTTACGCTCGACGCGCTGCCCGGCAAGCAGATGAGTATCGACGCCGACTTGCGCGCCAACCTGTTGACTGCCGAAGAAGCGCGCAGAAAACGCGCCACCCTGGCCGTCGAAAGCCAGTTGCACGGCGGCATGGACGGCGCGATGAAGTTCGTCAAGGGCGATGCGATCGCGGGTCTGATCATCACCGCGATCAATATCGTCGCGGGTATCGCGGTGGGCGTCGCGTATCACGGCATGAGCGCGGGCGAAGCGGCCAACCGCTTTTCGATCCTGTCGATCGGCGATGCAATGGTGTCGCAAATTCCCTCGCTGCTGCTCTCGGTGGCGGCCGGCGTGATGATTACCCGGGTGGCGGACGAGCGCCAGACCAAGCAAGGCTCGCTCGGCGACGAAATCGGCCGGCAGCTCGGTTCCAGTTCACGGGCGCTATATTTCGCTGCGGTGTTGCTGCTCGGCTTCGCGGCGGTGCCGGGTTTCCCCGCCGCCTTGTTCCTGCTGCTCGCAGGCACGCTTGCCTTCACCGCGTATCGGCTGGACAAGAAAAAGCCCCAGCAGCAAAGCCACGAACTCGAGTCGCTGCATGCCATGCAGCGCTCGGGTTCGAAGATCGACGTGCCCGCCATCCTCGCCCGCGCGCCGCAGTTCACCTGCGCGCTCGGCGTGCGGATCGCCCCGGACCTGGTGGCGCGGCTCACCATGCCCGCGCTGGACAAATCGTTCGAGACCGAACGGGCCCGCTTGCAGGAGGAACTCGGGCTGCCGTTTCCCGGCATCACGATGTGGAGCTACGCTGCGCTGCCTGCCGCGACTTGCGAAATCCTCGTGCACGACGTGCCGCAACTGGCGATCGAACTGCCTGCCGGCAAGGTCATGCTGCCGGAAGCGACCCGCATGGGGCAATCGAGCGCGGCCGCAGCGGCCACGCCTACCAGCGAGGAAGCCAACGCGCTCGCCGCGCTGCTGGCGCAAAGCGAGCAGCGCGGCCCGATCGATTCGAGCGGCGCGGCCACGCATTGGCTGGAAGAGCGCTCGGTGCCCGCCAAAACGCCGGTATGGCGAGCCGAACAGGTGATTGCGCACGCGTCGGTGGCGCTGATGCGGCGGCATGCGCCGCTCTTTCTCGGCATCCAGGAAGTGCAGTGGATTCTCGACCAGCTCGCAAGCGACTACCCCGGCCTCGTCGCCGAAGTGCAGAAGGTGTTGCCGCCACAGCGGATTGCCGACGTGCTGCGCCGCCTGCTCGAAGAACAGATCTCGATTCGCAACGTGCGCACGATCATGGAGAGCCTGATCGCCTGGGGCCCGAAAGAAAAAGACATGCTGATGCTCACCGAGTATGTGCGCGGCGACCTGTCGCGCTTCCTCGCGCATCGCGCCGCGCGCGGCGAACGCACGCTCTCGGCGGTCCTGTTCGACATGCCGGTCGAACAGCATATCCGCCAGGCGATCAAACAGACGCCTACCGGCAACTTCCTCGCCCTGCCGCCCGATGAAGCGACGCTGCTGATCGACAAGATCCAGTCGTTTGTCGGCAAGGTGCCGCACGACGGCGTGGCGCTGGTGACCTCCATGGATATTCGCCGCTACGTGCGCCGCATGATCGAAGCGCGGCTAGGCTGGCTTGCCGTGTACTCGTACCAGGAACTCGGCGAGCATGTCGAACTGCGGCCACTTGGCCGCGTGTCGATCTGAGGCCGCCGCGATGACCCATATCGAGTCGCGTCATCTGCGCATCATCCCTGGCCACGGCGACGCTTATGACGATGCGTCTGCCGAGCCGTCGCCCGCAACGGCTTCGCGCGGCCGCCCGTTCGACTATGCCTCGTTGCTGGGACGGCGTCGCGCGCTGCACCGTCTGGGCGGCAACGCCAATGCCAATGCGCAGGCCGAAAGCGGGAGCGACGGCGAAGACGCGCAAGCAGATGAAAGCGGCGCGCATGCGCCACAGGCGCCCCGCCCGTTCGCACGCGAACCCGACCCGCAAGACGACACACCGTGGGACAACGCTGCCGGTCACGCAGCGGGCCGCTTGCCGGGCGGCACTGCCGACGAAGCCGCCGATTCCCCCGAGCGCCTGGCCTTACGGGCTCGTGTCGCCGGCGCGGCAATGCCGGTGGTCTCGGCGGTCTACCAGCAGCAGCAACGCTGTCTGCATCTGCTCGGCTCGCTGGCACGTGAAATCGGCGCGTTCTGCAGCGAGCGGACCATTGCCGACGCCGGCAATTGGGAGGTGCAGTTGCCGCTCGATCAGAAACTGCTGCCGCAGACCACGCTGTATCTGTCGCTTTCGCGTTTCAGGCTCCAGCTTCGGTTCGACGCGCCGGATATGGCAGCCCGCCAATTACTCTTGGACCATAGCAGCTTGCTCGAGAGAGAGCTCGACACGATGCTGCGCGCGTGGGGTGAAGCCCGCGAAATCGAACTCACTGTCTGGTGATTGATTCCCAACGCATGGCCGATCCGCTCGCCGAACCGAGAACCGCAGAAGCCGCACGCAACGACGCGCGAGGACGACCCGCGCGCGGCGCAGTGGACCTCTCGCAGCCGCGCGGCGCGACGCCAAAGCAGGTGGAGCAGCCTGCCGCCGCAGCCGCGATCGCGCCGCTACGGCCGCCCGCGATCAGTCGTGCGGCGGCACGCGTGACACGCAGCGCCTGCGACGCGCGGCTCGCGATGCGTTGCGCCGCCCTGTGTGGCATCACCGAACTCCGCGCAGCCGTGAGCGACCCGCGCATGGTGGACGCGCAGTTTGCCGACCCGGCCGTCGTCGAACTCACGGTGGCGTTGCCGGGCGGCACAGCGAGCGCAGCCATCCAGGTGGCGCTCGATCTGCAGTCTTATGCGGCGCTCGCGATTGCCGCCTGGCCCGAACGCGAGGGGCCTGCAGGTCTTGCGCACGCAACAACGCCGCTCGCGCCCTCGATGTCGACCAACTCGGCGGACATCGCGCTACGCAATGCCGTGGCTGGCGTCGTGCTGGAGCCGTTGCTCGCGCAACTGACGCGCTTCGGCTTCAAGGATCCGCGCGTGGTCGCCGTGCGCCGCCGGCGTTTGAGCGAAACCGGCCATCCGGAGCGCAACGTGGCGGGACACGCGCACCGCGCGAGGTTGAGCGAGGCCCATGCCGTCGCGTTGTCGTTCGTGCTCGAAGGCCGGCGCTTCGATCTTGCAGTCAGTGCCGATCTGCGCTGCTACGACCTGCTCGACACGCTGTTGCGCGCCGCCCCCGATACCGCATTGCAAGCGAACCCCAGTGTGGACGGCGCCACCCCTGCGCCGCCGCAACCCGACCTGGCGATCCCGGGCCGCCTGATCATCGGCATCAAGCCGCTGCCGGTCGCAACGCTGAACGCGCTCGAGCCTGGCGACGTGCTGTTGCGGGGCGCCTTTGCTTCGTTCGACGCGACGCTGCTCGCAGCGCCCGCCGACCCTTCCGTGTCTCGTATGCGGCCGCGCGCCGTCGCCGCGTGGGGCACCCCCGGGCTCACGCGTCTGTGCGCCGCTGTGGAAATCGACGGGCGATCGCTCGTCATCGTCAAGGAGCCGAACATGTCAGAAGAGCTGGACCCGGCGAGCGCCGACGCCGGGCTCGCGATCGATCAACCCGAGGATCCGATCCGTATCGGCGAACTCGAGCTGCCGGTGCAGTTCGAGATCGACACGGTCGCCCTGCCGCTCGCGCAGTTGTCGGCGCTCGGCCCCGGCTATGTGGTGGAGCTGCCGGTGCCGGTTGCCGACGCGCAACTGCGGCTGGTCGCGCACGGACAAACCATCGGCTACGGCGAGCTCGTCACAGTGGGCGAGCATCTTGGCATTCGCATCATTCGCATGGCGCACAGGCATGGTCCAGTTCAGTGATATTACCGGGCTGCTGCTCGTCGTCGTCGCCATCAGCCTGTTGCCGTTCGTCGCCATGGTGGTCACCTCCTACGCCAAGATCGTCGTGGTGCTCGGCCTGCTGCGCAATGCGCTCGGCGTGCAGCAGGTGCCGCCCAACATGGTGCTCAACGGTATTGCGATCCTCGTCTCGGTGTACGTGATGGCGCCCATCGGCATGCTCGCTGCCAAGACGCTCGAAGGCCAGCAGCTCGCCGCGCAACCGTCGCAGGCGCTGATCCAGGCGTTCGGCGCCGCCCGCGAACCGTTTCGCGGGTTTCTGGAAAAGCACGCCCAGGAGCGCGAAAAACGCTTTTTCCTGCGCTCGGCCGGCGTCGTATGGCCAAAGGAGCAAGCGCAGGAACTGAAGGAAGACGACCTGATCGTGCTCGCGCCGGCCTTCACGCTGACCGAGCTGACCGATGCGTTCAAGATCGGCTTTCTGTTGTACATCGCGTTCATCGTGGTCGATCTGATCATCGCCAACGTGCTGCTGGCGATGGGCCTGAACCAGGTGACGCCGACCAACGTCGCGATCCCGTTCAAGCTGCTGTTGTTCGTGGTGATGGACGGCTGGTCGACGCTGATCCACGGCCTTGTCATGACTTACAAGTAGCGAGGGCCACCATGGATATCGATTCGCTGATCCGCTACACCACCGAAGGCATGCTGCTGTGCCTGACCGTCTCGCTGCCGCCGGTGATCGTCGCGGCGGTGGTCGGTCTCGGCGTGTCGTTCCTGCAGGCGATCACCTCGATGCAGGATCAGACGCTCTCGCATGCGGTCAAGCTGATTGCGGTGACGGTCGCTATCGTGATCGCCGCGCCGCTTTCGTGCGCGGCGGTCCTGCACTTTGCCAACGAAATCCTGCAGGCGGCGGTGCCGCTATGACGCGGCGCCTCGACTGTGGACCTCAAACCAGGCGAAGGTCATGAGCCGGATCTCTCATTCGAACGGCAACGAAACGGCCGCGGCCAACGCGCAGCACACGGCCGCGGCCCAGCAAAAAAGCGCCAATGCCCAGGGCGCGCGTAACGGCGCGCAGTTCGCGGCGCTGTACCGCGGCACGACCAATTTCACTTACGGACAAGACCCGCAACGCGGTCCGTCGGTCAGCTCGGTGCGCGCCAGAAAGATGGCCGACCAGTTGGCACGCAAGCGCCGCGCGGCCAAGAAGCAACGCGGGGGCGGCGCGGGACTCGACGACGACGGCCCCGAAGACGCCGACGCCCATCACGCCGACGCTCATGCGGTCAACCGCGACGGACGCGGCCGGGGCGGCGGGCAGTCGCATGACGATCACTCTGAAGAACATGATTCGGGCAGCGCGCCGACCATGAAGGTGCGCAAGGATAGCGCCATGGTGCCGCCGCCCGCCGGACGGCTGGAGACGATCGCCGCGCAGTACGCGCAACCGGGTCAGGAAGATGCACGCAATGCGGCGCTGCGCGATGCATGGTGCGGCGCGATGCAGGCGCTGCTCGGGCAGTTGTCTGCCAGCCCGCAGTCGCCGTTCGCGGCCCCCGTGCTGGAGCTTTCGATGGATCTGCTCAGTGCGCAGCAGCGCTTTGGCAAGTTGCCGTCGCTCGGCCTCTCCTCGCTGCGCGATCGCAATTCCAGCGCTCCCGGCGCCGGTGTGACGCGGCTGCCGCCGCCCGAGCGGGTGCAGCGCTTCAACCTGTTATATCCGTTGCTGTGGCTGCATGCGGATATGCCTTATACCGGGGCGCAGCGTGCGCGCGCATTGGATACGCTGGCGACGCTGCGCAGCGGCACGCTGAGCCGTGCGATGGCGGCCTCCGCGGGGCCGGACGGCGCGATCGGCGCAGGGACTGCCGCCCTCTCTTCGCCGCATGCGTCCGCTTCGCTGCCGAACGGAGCGGGCGTGGCTTCGTCGCAGGCCACCTTGACGCCTCGCCAGGCGTTTCCTGGCGGACGTCGTTAAGATGCCGCTTGCTCGCTGTTTGCTCGCTGCTTTCTTCTACCCGGCGCGATCGTAGCGACAACGGTCGGCCGGTTGAATATCCAGCCGACCGTTGCGCACCGCGTGCACGTTACGAAGCCAAAGGCTTGATGTTCTGATTGTGACGGAACAGGTTGTGCGGGTCGTACCGGGTCTTCACCTCGACAAGACGGTCATAGTTCGGCCCATACGCCGCGCCAATACGCCCGGTCTCCTCCTGCGTCAGGAAATTGACGTACACGCTGCCCAGTGCAAACGGCGTCACCGTCTCGAAGAACGCCCGCGCCCAGCCGATACACTGCTCATCTTCGCTCGCGTCGTTCCAGCGGCCGTGCACATTCATCACATATTTCGCATCGCGACTCGAATAGGCCGTAGCCTCAACCGGAACACGAGCGGTTTGTCCTCCGATCTGGCCGAAGAATATTTCGCATTGCGGCGACGGCAGCTTGCCGATCGCGTCGATCAACGTGTCCAGCAATCCGTCCGGCAACCCGGCCAGATTGTGCGATTTCCAGTAATTGCGCGCGCCGGGTGTCAGCAGCGGATCGAACGCCTGTTGCCACATCGCATACGGCATCGGGCCGAGATGCTCTCCGTAAGGGGTGCCGAAGTTGCGCACCGCCTCGAGCGCGCGCGGCCCGTCGGCCACTGCGCCGACATAGCAGCTTGCAAAAGCGATGATCGGTTCGCCGTGCACCTCCTGAGGCAGGAACGGCAGCGGCGGCGCGAGGCGCAGCACGGCCCATACGGAGAGTTCGTCCGGCATATCGTCGGCTGCTGCGCGATATTTCCTGAGCGCATCTTTTGCCTGTTCCAACGGCAAGACGACGAGCCCGCCGTACACCTCCGGCCCCACCGGGTGCAGCCGGAATTCGAACATCGTGACGACGCCGAAATTGCCGCCGCCACCGCGTATCGCCCAGAACAGATCCTCGTGCGCATCCGCCGCGGCATGAACCAGTTCGCCGTCCGCAGTGACGACATCCACCGAGACGAGATTGTCGACCGTCATCCCGTAGCTGCGGCTCAGCCAGCCAAATCCGCCGCCGAGCGTCAAGCCGGCCACGCCGGTCGTGGAATTGATGCCAAGCGGTGTCGCCAGCCCGAAAGCCTGCGCTTCGTGGTCGAAATCCCGCAGCGTGGCGCCCGGTTCGACATAGGCGCGACGCGCAACCGGATCGATCCGTACTGATTTCATCGGCGACAGGTCGATCATCAAGCCGTCGTCGCAAACGGCGCTGCCCGCGATGTTATGCGCGCCGCCGCGCACCGCGAGCAGCAGATCGTTATCGCGCGCAAAGGCCACCGCGCGCCGGACATCGGCAACGCCGGCGCAGCGCACGATCACTGCCGGGCGCCGATCGATCATGGCATTCCATATGCTGCGTGCGGCGTCGAAACCGGGATCGGCAGGCAGCAGCACCTGCCCTCGCGTCGCAACTTTTAGCGCTTCAATTGCATCGGTAGATAGGTTGGTCATGAAAACCTCCTGGCACGCGGACGATACTTCAGACTACTGTTAAGGGAATCTAGAAATAGCGAAGGCTTGGCCTTCATCCAGGAGGAGCGACAACACGCGTCGCAATCGGTGAATCCGTGCAGGCAATGTACGGAAGAGGTGTCGTAGTCATGGCGAGATACACAGCTACGGTCAAGGCAAATTCTTTTTAGTGGGTGGGAGTCGTGAAGCGATCGATCGTCAATCGATCTGCCGCACTATCGTGCGTTATGCGTGACGAGGCGTCTCCATGGGGGGCGTGCCGTCATGGAACAGCGTCTTCAACTGCGAACGCAGCTCGGGCGAATCGGCATGCTTGTGAACCGTGACCGCGTGCTGTACGGCCGCCTCCAGCAACTCGCTTTCGGAATCCGCGGATAGCGCGACTGAACAGTTCATTTCGCTCGGAAATTCCCGGCAATCGATATATTTGCGCGTCATGATGCTCTCCTCATACGAAAGTAGTCAGGGGTCTTGAACGAATGAGCGCGCGGCGTGCCGCGCGAAGTGCCAGGGACACGATTGCGCCTCCTTGCCGCAAGCGAAATGATTCTGAAAGTATAGGCGGCGTGTAATGAATTTGAAGCCGTTCGGCGAAATTCATGGCGCTCAGAAAGAGCGATGCTGTGACTTTGGCGCTTTCGCCGCTCACCAGGGAACGACTCTTCCCAGGTAGTCCAGGTAATGCAATCCGGAGCGCCCTTCGTAAGCCTCCATCGTGCTCACCAGGTTCGGAATGCTTTCCTCGATACTCAGACGCGCGTCAGGACCGCCCATGTCCGTCCTGACCCATCCAGGCGCCATCAACAGCAAGGTTCTCGCGTCGTTCCGGTGACGCGCCGCAAAGCCGCGCATAAACATGTTGAGTGCGGCCTTGCTGCCCCGGTAGACGTCGTATTTGCCGTTCTCGTTGTTTGTGATGCTGCCCTGCCCGGACGACATGACACCGATGGTTCCGGCCGGCCGCACAAGGTGCTGAAACGCCTCGATTATTCTCATCGGACTCAACGCGTTCGTCACCATGAGACGCACGAATTCCCCGGTCGAGACATCGGCGATCGTTTCATGATGGTCGTTTGCGACGCCGGCATTCACGAAGAGCACATCCACGCATCGACCCTGAAGACGTTCACGCAACACGGCGACCTGGCCGGGAATCGTAATATCGACTGCGTCAACTTCCAGCGCGCCCTCGGTGCGCTCCGAGAGTTGACGCAACCTTTCCGTTGAGTCCGTCCTCCCAGTGGCAATCACACGCCAGCCGCGCTTGAGGTATTCCTCGACCATGGCGAATCCAAGGCCGCGGGATGCACCGATGAGGAGGACGGTTTTCTGCGAAGAGATGTCTTGCATTGATCGCTCCTTGCGAATGAGACCCGATAGAACGTGGCGTTGAGATATCACACGTTCGCTGCTGAGTCGGTACGCTGAATATATCGGCGAGCCAGGCATGGCGGAAGGCGCAGCAGTTGCACTTATAACGTGCAGCAAACGCCATGTCTGAACCGATGATGCTACGATCGGGCATGTCAGAACCCGACCTGAATTTACTCATTGCGCTCGACGCATTGCTTGCCGACGGCAGCGTGGCCGGTGCTGCACGTCGCCTGGGATTGAGTGCCTCGGCCATGAGCCGAACCTTAACCCGGCTTCGCGAGGCGACCGGTGACCCGCTGTTGGTTCGGGCGGGGCGTCACATGGTGTTGACACCTCATGCGGAGGCACTGCGTCAACGCGCTCGGAATACGGTTCATGAAGCACGTGCCGTACTGCGTCCCTCAACGGCGGAAGCGGATTTTTCAACGCTGCAGCGGACCTTGACCATTCGCGCCAACGACGGTTTTGTGGAGGCTCTCGGCGCTTCGCTGATCGCCGCGGCGACCGCGGTTGCGCCACGCGTGCGTTTGCGTTTTACGCCCAAATCCGAAAAGACGGCGGCGCATCTGCGCGACGGCTCCGCTGATCTCGAGATCGGTGTTTTGGGCGAAATGGGACCGGAAGTCCGCGTGCAGGCACTCTTCCGGGATCGTTTTCTTGGCGCCGTCAGGCAAGGCCATCCGCTCGCGATGGAGCGCGAGGTGACAGTCGAACGGTACATCGCCTTCGGCCATGTCGTCGCTTCACGACACGGTCGCACAAGCGGACCGGTCGATGAAGCGCTGGCCGCGTTAGGGCTGGAACGAACCATTGTTGCCGTGGTTCCGAGCTTTCACGCCGCGCTCGCCGTGGCGCGAGCCTCCGACCTGATAGCGCTCGTGCCCGCGTCTCTGCTGGGCAAGCGGCCCGAACAGCAGGACTTGTCCGCATCAGCCACAGCCTACGCCTTCGAGCTTCCCGTAGCGACCGCGGAGATTACGGTATCGCAGATGTGGCATCCTCGTTTAGAGGTCGATCCTGTGCATCGTTGGCTCCGGCAACTCACGCTAGCCGTATGCCGGGAACGGCTGCGCCTGTGAAAGGTCAGCACTCCGTTGCATCCACGCCGACGTGATTGGCCCAACACATCCTGACAAGGTTCACAGGTTGTTTGCCGACGGCCCACGCTCTAAAACTGAATTGCAGTGACCCACCGCGAAACTGCGTATTTTCGCGGATCAATATCATCCATATCTGGAGAATTGCAATGGCAGAAAGAATCGTCAGCACGCATTCGATCGGCAAATTCACTTCGCCGCCCAGCACGCAATGGCTCAATTCGCCGCTTACGGTCAGAGTGCCGTTTCCGGCGGCGTTCTCTCGCACGCCGGTCGTCACCGTCACCACGCTACAGGATCCCAACTACCCCGGCAACCTCAACGACACGTTTGCGACGACCGTGGTCAAGGTGACGAATACGGACTTTACGCTCCGTGTCGTCCGCGTCGACACGGTCAAACCGAACTACTCCGCTTACGGCTGGGACCAGAATCTGCAACTCGCGTACACGGCCGAAGTGCCGGCGTAACGTAACGCCTACTGCAATCTTGCGATACGCGCCGCGGGATACCCAGGCGCGTTAGAACATCGGATGTGCCGCCGGATAGAGCGCCGTTCTCAAAGCGAATCCTCCGAGCACGACAAAGATAATGGCCGCAAGGACGTGCACGGCCTTGGTCGGCAAGCGGTCGGCGAACTTGTGCCCAAGATAGATGACCGGTACGTTCGCCAACATCATGCCCAGTGTGGTGCCCGCGACGACGCCGAAGAATTCGTGAAATCGCGCGGCCAGAGCAATGGTCACGATTTGCGTCTTGTCGCCCATCTCGGCGAGAAAGAAGGTCACGGCCGTCGTGCCGAAAACGCCCAGCGTATTTTTCGTTATCGCCGCATCGGCGTCGTCCAGCTTGTCCGGAATCAGAATCCACACCGCCATCACCGCAAACGACGCGACGACTGCCCAGTTCAGGATGCCCGGACTCAGAACGCTCGCAAGCCAGGCCCCGAGCGCACCGGATGCCGCATGGTTGATCAGTGTCGCGACCAGCACGCCAAGGATGATGGGAATGGGCTTGCGATATCGCGCAGCCAGCACGAGGGACAGGAGTTGCGTTTTGTCGCCAATCTCGGCGAGCCCGACAACGCTGGTCGAAACGAGGAAAGATTGCATGGGATGTTGTACCCGGGCCGCGCTGAAAAAACGCGATGACACGCATTCCGGCGACCCGGTTAGGTCGGAATGCGTGTCATCGGTCTTGCCAGGCATTTAGCTGCGCGCGCCATGGTGAGTCTTGCGACTCGCCAAGTATGTTGACGTGCGCCCTCGAACATCGCGTTCGAGGCGGCTACTCCCCAATGAGCAGGCGCGATTCTATCGCGCCGGGTATGACAAATGCAACCTCTCGGTATGGACGGTCGCAAACGCCATTTTCCTGACTGAAGACTCGCTGCACAGTGAGTCTTCAGTCAGGACGAGCCATCGATATTACACAATCCTTTCGGTAATGCAATGGCGGGCAGCGATTTTCGTGCATCGCAACACCGTAAGCCGGACACCGACGTCATTGCGCCGCGGATTAACAGGCAACCTCAGGCAACCTAAGTAGTCTTGCCCCAAGGCGCCGTTGTGCTATAAAAAAGCTAGCTAGAGCATGCATGTCTACCGGTCGCCCGGCCGAAAAAACGGGCGGCTCCACCGGAGCGAGCGCGACAATCCATGAGTCTTCTGGAGCTCAGAGGCGTTTCCAGGCACTTCGGCGCCATTCACGCCGTGACCGACATGACCTTCAGTCTGGAGCCGGGCCAGGTGGTCGGGCTGATGGGAGACAACGGAGCCGGGAAATCGACGCTGGTGAAAGTCATCGCCGGTAACTTTCCCCCTTCGCACGGCGAAATCTTCATCGACGGCAAGCAGGTGCATTTCAGCAAGCCCGTTGATGCCCGCGCTCAGGGAATCGAAGTCGTCTATCAGGACCTGGCGCTTTGCGACAATCTGACGGCGGCCGCAAACGTCTTCCTCGGCCGTGAGCCCCGGGTCGGTTTCGGGCCCTTCCGCGTTCTCGATCACGCGAGCATGTACCGGCGCGCCGGTGAACTGTTCAAGCAACTGAAATCCGAAACCCGTCCCCGTGATCTGGTCCGCCAGATGTCGGGAGGCCAGCGGCAGGCTGTGGCGATCGCTCGCACGCGCCTGTCCGAAGCGCGGCTCGTCATCATGGACGAGCCGACGGCTGCGATCAGCGTCCGCCAGGTAGCGGAAGTGCTCGATCTGATCAAACGCCTGTCCGAACATGGTGTTGCGGTCATTCTCATCAGCCACCGCATGCCCGACGTGTTCGCGGTCGCCCACCGTGTGGTGGTCATGCGGCGCGGGCGCAAGGTTGCGGACAAGAACATCGCAGCGTCTTCTCCGGAAGAAGTAACCGGCCTCATCACCGGAGCCATCCCCACTGCCTGAACCTCTGACCCTGCTTTGCACGGGAGCCCAGAAATTGAACGATCAGCCGGAACGGCCCACCCGCTTGCCGACCTTGCTTGACGATCCGCAAGCCGTGAAGACCCATACCCGTTGGACGGGGCTTCTCGCGAGCCAGGTGTTCTGGGTGGTGCTCGCCACGATCGTCGCCTGCATCCTGCTCTCGTTCGCAACCTCGACCTTTGCGACGCCGCAGAACCTGTTCAACGTCACGCGCAACTTCGCCTTCGTCGCAATCGTCGCGCTCGGCATGATGGCGGTGATCATCACGGGCGGCATCGATATTTCGGTCGGCTCGACCATCGGCATCAGCGGTATCGTCCTCTCGGTGGTCATGAATGCCGGCTATCCGATCTGGGCCGGCATCGGCATGGGGCTCTTGACCGCAGGGATCGTCGGCCTCGTGAACGGCCTGCTGATCGCCTATCTCGGCATGCAGCCGTTCGTCGTGACGCTCGGCATGCTGAGCATCGGCCGCAGCCTTGCGCTGGTGATCTCCGGCAGCCGGACCATTTTCGATTTCGGTCCCGACGGCAGCAAACTCCTGGCACTGGGCGGCGGCGCGACCTTCGGCATCGCCAATCCGGTGTGGTTCCTGGTTGTCCTTGCCATACTGTTCTGGTTCGCCTTTGCCTGGACGCGCTGGGGCCGCTATGTCTTCGCGGTCGGCGGCAACCGCCATGCGGCGAATCTTACGGGGGTGCCGGTGCGTCGGGTCATCTGCTCCGTCTATGTCCTCGCCGGCCTGATGGCGGGCGTCGCGGCAATTCTCGAAGTCGGCTGGCTCGGCGCTGTCACGACAGGTCTCGGCACGGGCGACGAATTGCGCGTGATCGCCGCGACCGTGATAGGCGGCACCAATCTCGTGGGCGGCGTCGGCAGCACCTTCGGGACCATCGTCGGCGCCGCGCTTATCGAAGTCATCCGCAACAGCCTGATCCTGCTCGGGGTCGACTCGTTCTGGCAGGGCACGCTGGTTGGCGCCTTCATCATCGTCGCCGTGCTCTTCAACCGGCTCGGCGGCGAGCGGCAAGAAGATTGAAATGTCTTCCGGTGCACCGGCCTCACTGACGCCGGTGCGACGGGAAGTGCGGCCGGATGCGATGCGGAACGGCCGGGCGCACAGGTTCACAAGATGCGAAGGTTCCGCGCGGAGGGTAAAGCTCGAACGCGGGCTTTCCTTGTGACTATGATGAAAATTGGAGCGAGCAGAGATGAGCGCCGCGCACCCGGCGCCAACAGCTTTGCATGGGACCGGAGTAAGTGCTCTGCATGAGACCAGAGTAACGTGCTAAAGCACGAACTCTGGTCGACAGCTAAAGCGCTAACTCTGGTCGACAAAGGAGGAAACGATGAAAAAAGCTTTGATGTATCTCGCCGCGATCGGAGCATTCGCGATGATCGCCTCCCCCACCTTCGCAGCCGATAAAACCCTCGCGCTGGTGGTGAAGGGTCTCGACAACCCCTACTTCGATCTCATGCACCAGGGATGCGACCGGGCGAACAAGGAACTCACCAAGGAGGGCTACACCTGCTACTACACCGGCCCCGCGACGGCCGCAGACGAAAGCGCAGAAGTACAGATTATCGACGACCTGCTGACCAAGGGCGTATCGGCCATCGCGATCTCACCCTCTAACGCCCCGGCCGTGGCCGAAGTGTTGCGCCGCCGCAATGTGACGATCCCGGTCATCACCGCGGATGCCGATCTGCTGCCGAAGGACGCTTCGCTGCGCAAGAGCTACGTCGGCACCGACAATTACGAGCTGGGCGTCAAGCTCGGCGAGCAGTTGAAGTTGCTGATGCCGAAGGGCGGCAATATCTGCCTCGTGATGGGCAACCCCGCAGCCGAGAACATCAACCAGCGCGCCCAGGGCACACGCGACGTACTCTCCGGCAAAAAGGGCATCGCGAAGCTCGCCGGCGAAAACGGCTGGCACGAGATCAGCGCCTGCCCGCTCTACGTGAACGACGACGCCGCGAGAGCGAATCAGATGATGCAGGACACGCTGACCGCCAACACCAACAGTCTCGACGCCTTCGTGCTCGAGGGCGGCTGGCCGCTGTTTGCCCCGCAGGCTTATTCGCAGGTGGTCGCCCCGATCATGTCGAAGATCGAGAGCGGCAAGTTCGTGATCGTCTCGGCCGATACGCTCGGACCGGAACTGCAAGCCCTCAAGGACCACAAGGTCAATGTCCTCGTCGGCCAGCGGCCGGAGGAAATGGGCTATCAGGCGGCCATGGTCATGCAGGAGCTGGCGCAAGGAAAGTCGGTGAAGCCTGTGATCCACACCGGCCTTGACACCTGCACCTGGAAAAACGCCGATACCTGCCTTAAGCATTGAAGGCAGGCAGGATCCGTTGCAAAGCACCCGGCAAGCGGACGGGCGGCTAAGTATTGGCCACCAGCAGCTCTTCCGCATTGTCCGGCGGACGCAGACCATCTGTTCTGCCAACGAAGTAGCGCTGGGTCAGATCCGCCGCCGAAACATGCTGCGCTTCCCTGAAGCCCGCTTCGCGAGCCAGCGCCAACATCTCCTGCGGGGTGAAGAAGCTGAGAAACGGTGTCCCGCTTGCTCGCGCGCCCTTCTCCGCCATCTCGAGCCCAGGACGCACCTCGGGATCCGCGAGTTCCAGTGGAAGCAGGAACGTCATCGCGAGCGTCGATCCTGGCGCGAGCGCTGCAACCTCGCGCAGCGTGGCTGCGTTCGCCTCCCTGGTGAGATACATGCTGACGCCCGTGGAGACCACGATGGCCGGCTTGCTGTCATCGAAGCCAGCAGTCACGAGCCCGTCCCGCCAGGAACCGCCTGCCTCGAAATCGACCGGCACGAAGCGCAGCCACTCCGGAACGCCAAAGCCGAGTTCGATCAGGCGATGGCGCTTCCATGCCTGAGGACCCGGCTGGTCGATCTCGAACACCTTGAGGTGGGACGCGATCTCCGGCCTGCGCTGGGCGAAGCTATCAAGGCCGGCGCCGAGGATGACGTACTGAGTCAACCCGCGGCCGGCCTGCGCCACGACCAGATCTTCGATGAAGCGGGCACGAGCCACGATCGAGGCGCGAAAGGGCCGCGTGAACTGCGGGTCCATGTCCCCCCGTTGACGCCAGCCTTGGTCCGGAGCCAGCAGTTGAAGGCCGATCCTGTCTTCCAGCACATGCGGTGGCGAGTCGGCCTCGACATGCAGGGCACGCCATAAGGCGACTCGTGCTGCCGTGCTGTCGGGCGTTGCATATTGCTGCTCGGTCATGTCTTTCAACTCTCTTTATCCAGGTCCGCAGGTAGTCGCGGGCGCGCGGCAAGCAAACGCGAATGGCTAAACCGTCATTCGGCTTCCTAACAGACTGCATCGACCACGCACGCTGCGCGGAAAACGTTTAAACAGCCGGCAGGTCATCAATACATTTTTCGACGTGGCCATCCGGAACGTCCGTATCGATGCCGTCGACGCCATTGGTGTGAGCGACCGCCTTGATTTTCGGTCCCAGAAAGCGCCTGCCGCCGAGAGTGAAAAGGGACCAGATCACATCGCCCGCATAGATCGCATTGACCGCTACGGCCACCTCGACGATCGCGGGTGGCGACGACCACTCGTTCGTCTTCGCATCGATGAGCGCCCAGCGCACGTGCGTGACGCGGTCGTTTGCAGGGCTAATGCGCACGCCATCAATCGCATACGTAGCCATTTCACCTCCATCGCTTTTGAAAAGGAATCGGAGCCCGGAACCGCCCATTCAATTCTCATGCAAATCGAATCAGATCAGCCGGACCTTTGGAACATATCGATTTCCATCGTCACGATCGCATAACTCATCATTCTTCTACGAATGCGCTTTCATTTCCAGTACGGGTCGTCACGCTACACGCTGGCCTTGAACCAGACTATCAGATTAACCCAATACGGCACCATATTCATCTACTGCCGTATTGCAAGGCGTGCGTCGAAACGGCCTGGACAAACATCTCATCGCGCACGATTTCCATTGCCTAAAATCAAGGTGCGCACGAAGCGGTGCTGCAAACAGCGCGCTACGACGCTGGTGGTATCGCCAGGCGTATGAATAACGCCAGGTTTCAATCCGAAGGAGAATTGTCATGGCGACCTATGTTGTTCTTTCACAGTTTACGGATCAAGGCATCCGCAACATCAAGAACAGTCCGCAACGGGCCAGTCAGGTGGCGGAAATGGCCAGGGGTTTCGGCTGCGAGATGAAAGAAGTCTACTGGACGCTCGGCCAGTACGACATCGTCTCGATCATCGATGCACCCGACGAGCAAAGCTTCGCGGCATTCGGCTTTGCGATCGGCTCAGCGGGCAATATCCGCACGCAGACGCTGCGTGCCTTCACCAAGAGCGAACTCGGGGCGATTCTGGGCAAGCTGCCGTAAGACGCATAGCGTGTACGCGAACCGCTAACGTTGCAGAACCGTTTCTCAGGAGATCGCACCATGAACGCAGATAGCAGCGGGAACGTCCGCGCTTTCGTACAGATTGCCGAACAGGCCGGCGCCTATGTCTGGGTTATCACGCTAGTCGATTTCACGGCGCAGCAGGTCAAGCGCTCGCTCGTTTCGGACGAAACCTACACGACGCGCGCCGCTGCTCAAGACGCCGGCGACGCCCATCTGAAAGCACTGGCTGAAGATCGCTAGCCTTCAGCAGTCCGTTGTGTTTCGCATGCGGACTTGTCGGGTTGGAGATCGGGCAAATGGCCAAAGAGGAGAAATCCGATGTCCACCACGCAAGAACCTTCCGCTGCGCCTTTCGAGGTCTCCGTCGAGGCAGGCAGCTACCGTGTCACCCGGCCGCAAAGCGCGAGCGATGTCAGCGATCTGGTTAGACAAAACGCCGTGCAGATCGTCGATCTGAAATTCACCGACCTGCCGGGTCTCTGGCAACACTTCTCGATTACGCTCCCTGAAATCCACGACGACCTGTTCAGCGCCGGAATCGGTTTCGACGGATCGTCGATCCGCGGCTTTCAGGAGATTCACGAGTCCGACATGCTGCTCAGGCCCGACCCGACGACCGCCTTTATCGATCCCGTATGCGCCACCCCGACGCTGTCGATTATCTGCGACGTGGTCGACCCGGTGCTGCAACAGCCGTATTCACGCGATCCGCGCTACGTCGCTAAAAAAGCAGAAAACTATCTACGCCAGACCGGTATCGCCACCACCTGTTATTTCGGACCCGAGCTCGAATTCTTCATCTTCGATTCGATCCGCTTCGGACAGGATCAGCATTGTGGCTACTACTACGTCGAATCCGCCGAGGGCGACTGGAACACCGGGCGCGATGAGGGTGCGTATGGCGGCGGCAATCTCGGCTATAAGCAGCGCTACAAAGAGGGCTATTTTCCGGTGCCGCCGCACGACACGCTGCAGGAGATCCGCTCGGAAATCGCGCTCACGCTGCAGCAGGCAGGCGTACAGATCGAAGTGCATCACCATGAGGTGGCGACCGCCGGTCAGAACGAAATCGACATGCGTTTTGCGGCGCTCACGCGCATGGCCGACAACGTCATGATCTACAAGTACATCTGCAAGAACGTCGCGCGGCGGCACGGAAAAGTGGCGACCTTCATGCCGAAGCCGCTGTTCGCCGACAACGCGAGCGGCATGCACTGCCATCAGAGCCTATGGAAAGACGGGCTGAATCTCTTTTACGACGCGGCCGGCTGGGCGCTGACTTCCGAACTGTGCCGCTGGTACATCGGCGGCCTGCTGAAACACGCGCCCGCACTGATGGCGTTCTGCGCGCCGACGACCAACTCATACAAGCGTCTGGTGCCGGGATACGAGGCGCCGGTCAACCTGGCGATGTCGCAGCGCAACCGTTCGGCCGCTGCGCGTATCCCGATGTATTCCGCCTCGCCGAATGCGCGGCGCGTCGAGTTCCGCTGTCCGGACCCGTCGGCCAATGCGTATCTTGCGTTTGCAGCGATGCTGATGGCCGGCCTTGACGGTATTGAGAACAGGTTCGATCCGGGCGACCCGCTCGACCGCAACATCTACGATCTTTCGCCCGAAGAGGCCAGCAACATACAGCAGGTGCCCGGTTCGCTCGAAGCGTCGCTCGCTGCGCTGGAAGGCGACGACGCATTTCTGCGCAAAGGCGACGTTTTCACCGACGACGTCATCCAGACCTGGATCGCATACAAGCGAAAACACGAAATCGACACGCTCAAACTGCGGCCGCATCCTTGGGAGTTCTACCTTTACTTCGACACTTAAAGCAGACAAATGCACTGGCCGATTTATTGCACTGCACACTAAACAGAACGCGCGCAATGACAAATAGTGGGAAATAAGCGCGCGAGATGTTCACATACGATGAACACGTTTACCTATGATATTAGGGTATGCCTAATTGAGTCGCTGCCATCTGGCGGCGTAAGATCGTGGCACATCGGTTTGGGGGCACCAGGCATGTGTCTGGCTTCTCGTTGCGATTTCAGCCGCGCTCCGCGGCAACACCCGGCGTCTGCTCACTCCGCATCTCGCACTGAGGTCGGCGGCTGCGGCGGCATTGTCTTCAGTTCCGCGCCATGACCCCGCTCATTTCCGTCAACAGGCTCAGCAAGAGCTTCCCCGGCGTGCGGGCGCTTCACGAAGTCCAGTTCGAACTGATGGCGGGTGAAGTGCACGCGCTGATGGGCGAAAACGGCGCCGGCAAGTCGACGCTGATGAAGATACTGGCCGGCGTCTACACCCGCGATTCGGGCGAATTCCTCTATGACGGCCAGCCGGTCGAATTCTCGAGCCCGCGCCAGGCGCAGGCCGTGGGCGTATGCATCATTCATCAGGAACTCCAGTTGATGAATCATCTGAGCGTCGCCCAGAATATGTTCATCGGCCGCGAGCCGCGCGGACGCCTCGGCCTGTTCCTCGACGAAGACAAGCTCAACGCGCAGGCGCGTGACATCCTGGCCCGCATGCATGTGAATCTCGACCCACGCGCCGTGGTCGGCACGTTGACGGTCGCCAAACAGCAAATGGTGGAGATCGCCAAGGCCCTGTCCTTCGATTCGCGCGTGCTGATCATGGACGAGCCCACCTCGGCGCTCAACGACGCCGAGATCGCCGAGCTGTTTCGCATCATCGGAGAGCTGAGGAGCCGTGGCGTCGGCGTCATCTATATCTCCCACAAGATGGATGAGTTGAAGCAGATCGCCGACCGCGTCACCGTATTGCGTGACGGCGAATATGTCGCCACCGTCACCGCCAAAGACACCAGCGTCGAAGCGATCATCGGCATGATGGTCGGGCGCACGCTCGCCGACGTCGAGCCTTCGCACGGCGCCGCGGACAAAGGCGAGGTCGCGCTAGAAGTCAGGAATCTGAACGCCGGCCCGCTCGTCAGGGATGTGAGTTTTGCATTGCACAAAGGCGAGATATTGGGCTTTGCCGGCTTGATGGGAGCCGGGCGCACCGAGGTCGCGCGCGCGGTGTTCGGCGCCGATCCGGTCGAATCCGGCGAGATCGTGGTGAAAGGTGCGAAGGCGACAATCAGGAGACCGAGCGATGCGGTGGCGCGCGGTATCGGCTACCTCTCGGAAGACCGCAAGCGCTTCGGCCTTGCTACCGGCATGGACGTCGAATCGAACATCGTCATGTCCAACCTGCGCAAATTCCTGTCGTTCAACTTCTTCTTGCGCCGCACGACGATGCGCCGGACCGCCACCCATTTCATCAAGCTGCTGGCCATCCGTACGCCGTCGGCGACGCAACCGGTGCGGCTGCTCTCGGGCGGCAATCAGCAGAAAATCGTCATTGCCAAATGGCTCGAGCGCGACTGCGACGTGCTGTTCTTCGACGAGCCGACGCGCGGCATCGATGTCGGCGCCAAAAGCGAGATCTACAAGCTTCTGCGCTCGCTCGCCGGGCAAGGCAAGGCGATCGTCATGATCTCGTCGGAGCTGCCGGAAATCCTGCGCATGAGCGACCGTATCGTCGTCATGTGCGAGGGCCGAATCACCGGCGAACTCTCCGCCAAAGAGGCGACACAAGAGCGCATCATGCATCTGGCCACGCTGCGCGAAACCCTAAAAGCGGCATGAATCTCCAGAGGTCCATTTCATGACAATGCCATCGGATACGCCGGCCCTAGGCAACAAGGAAACTTCTTCGGGACTTCGCGCCCGCATCTTTGCGCCGGCCGCCCTGCAAAAGCTGCTCGCCTTCGGCAGCCTGATCCTGCTGCTGGTGTTCTTCAGCTTCGCGTCGCCCGCGTTCATGCAGATGGACAACATGCTTGGGATTTTGCAAGCGACGGCGGTCAACGGCGTACTGGCCATCGCCTGTACATTCGTCATCATCACCGGTGGCATCGACTTGTCAGTCGGCACCTTGATGACCTTTACGGCCGTTATTTGCGGCGTGTTTCTGACCTACTGGCATTTGCCGATGTGGACCGGCGTCCTCGCCGCGATTGGAACCGGCGCAGTCTGTGGAACCATTTCGGGCACCCTCACGGCGAAAATGAAAATACCGCCGTTCATTGCCACCCTGGGCATGATGATGCTGCTCAAGGGGCTTTCGCTCGTCGTCTCGGCCGACAAGCCAATCTACTTCAACGACACCGAAAACTTCTACATGATCTCGCAGGATTCGCTGATCGGTTATGTGCTGCCGAGCGTGCCGATTCCGAACGCGGTGCTGATCCTGTTTTTTCTCGCGGTGGTGAGTTCGATCACACTCAATCGCACGGCGCTCGGCCGCTATACGTTTGCGCTCGGCAGCAACGAAGAAGCCGTCCGCCTGTCCGGCGTCAACGTCGATCGCTGGAAGATCGCCATTTATGCGCTGGGCGGCGCGATTTGCGGCATCGCCGGGCTGCTGATCGCCTCGCGCCTGAATTCGGCCCAGCCGGCGCTCGGCCAAGGCTATGAACTCGAAGCGATCGCCGCCGTGGTGATCGGCGGGACTTCGCTGAGCGGCGGTGCGGGCACGATTCTCGGCACGATCATCGGCGCATTCATCATGAGCGTGCTGACCAACGGCCTGCGCATCCTGTCGGTCGCTCAGGAGTGGCAGATCGTGGTAACCGGTCTCATCATCATTCTCGCGGTCTATGCGGATATTTTGCGGCGCAAGAAAAGCTGAGGCAGCGCGGGAGAAGCTCGAGATCGGGATCAGGTTCGGAATCGGGAAAACCGGAATCAAGAAAAGGGAGCGCCAAAGGCTCCCCCAACGGCTGCAGGTTGATGGCCCACCTTAGGAGGAGATACCCCATGTTGAAAAGAACACTCATCGGCGCCGTACTCGGCGTCGGCGCACTCGTTGGCGGGACGAGCGTCACACTCGCGGACGAACCCTATATCCCGCTGATCTCGAAGGGCTTCCAGCATCAGTTCTGGCAGGCCGTCAAGGCCGGCGCCGAGGCGTCGGCGAAGCAGCAGAACGTCAGGATCTCTTTCGAGGGTCCGGAAACCGAGGCCATGGTCGACAAGCAGATCGACATGCTTTCGGCCGCGCTCGCCAAGAAGCCCCAGGCGCTCGGCATCGCCGCACTCGACAGCAAGGCGGCCATTCCATTGTTGAAGCGGGCGCAAGCTCAAAAGATCCCGGTTATCGCGTTTGACTCGGGCGTCGACAGCGACATTCCCCTGACGACCTGCGCAACCGACAATCTCGCTGCGGCTGCCCTCGCCGCCGACAAGATGGCCGAGGCGATCGGCAACGCCGGCGAGGTCGGCCTGATCGTGCACGACCAGACGAGCCGCACCGGCGTCGATCGCCGCGACGGCTTCCTGAACGAGATGAAGACGAAGCATCCGAACATCAAGATCGTTTCGGTTCAGTATGGCGGCGGCGACCATCTGAAGTCGGCGGAAATCGCCAAGACAATGATCCAGGCCAATCCGAATCTCAAAGGCATTTTCGGCGCCAATGAAGGCTCGGCGGAAGGCGCCGCAATCGGCGTCAAGGAAGCGGGCAAGAAGCTTGTCCTGATCGGCTACGACTCGGGCAAGGAGCAGAAGGAGGACATCAACTCCGGCCTGATGTACGGCGCGATCACGCAGAACCCGGTCGGCATCGGCAAGTGCGTGGTCGATTCCGCGGTGAAGGCGATGAAGGGCGAGACGCTGCCCAAGAAAGTCGACACCGGCTTCTACTGGTACGACAAGACCAATATGAGCGATCCGAAGATCGCGGCCGTGCTCTACGATTGACCGTTGCCGCCACGGCGCGGCGAGTGAGGAAGGGTCGCGGGGGGGGGGGGGGAGAGA